>CAIRHD010000588.1 GCA_903878265.1 uncultured Bacteroidales bacterium
GACAATGTTTGCGAATGCAAAACGGTTTGCAAAATCAACAATTGAAAATCAGGCGTTTGAATCATCTTTTTTGCGCTTTTACCATAAAGACATACAACGTTTTCTAACCCACCCATTTATTGTTTCGGCACAAAAAACTTCTGGAAAGTTTATACACAAACTGGAAAAAGCACAACTAAATAAATCATTTTATACTTCAACCGAATTAACTGTTTTACTTAAAGGAACAAGTAAATTATTGTCAGAAACCTTTAGGCCGCACCTGGAAAAGCAACAAATTGAAGCTGGAGATGTAATCAGCCTTATAAGAAGTTTGATTTCATACTTGCGAAATGAATTTTCAAATGATATTCGCTCGGATTCAGATAGCAAAAAGCTGATTCATCCTATCGAATTGGAATATTTGTTTCATTCAGCCTTATTATGTTCGAAGTTGGATGTTATTTTAAACGACCCACAGTTGAAGCCCGACATTGAAACCGTGCAATCGCTAGTCAGCAATTTAATTTCAGGGATGCGGTTGCCGTTTTATGGGGAACCGCTAAATGGGTTGCAGGTAATGGGAATGTTAGAAACCCGCTTGCTTGATTTTTCTGATATAATAATGATTTCGGTAAACGAAGGTTTGTTGCCACATGGGAAACACAAAACAACATTCATTCCAGATGAAATACGACGCCATTTTGGGATGCAACATTACAGCGACCGAACGGCAGTGTTTGCCTATCACTTTTATCGGTTGATGCAACGAGCCAATAATGTTTGGCTTCTTTATAATACCGAAGGCGATGAGTTGAGTGGCGGCGAAAAAAGCCGTTTTGTCAGTCAAATGCAGTATGAAATCCCTAAAGTGAACCCCCGGATTAAAATTTCGGAACAAACACTTTCGGTAAGGTCTGGCAATACAAATGCCGGTGAAATTGTAGTGCGAAAATCGCCCGAAATACTACAACGTTTGCGCCAGCTTGCCGATCGTGGGCTTTCGCCTACAGCGCTTGCAATGTATATGAAATGCACATTACAATTCTATTTTTCGCAAGTATTGCGCATCAGTGAACCTGAAAAAATTGAGGAAACCATTGATGCTGCCACACTTGGCGAAATTGTTCATGAAGCACTTCATAAAACATACCAAGCACAGAAACACGAAGAAATTACCACGGATACACTCTTTGCGATGCTACCAGAAGTAATCCTGCAGATTCAGGCCGCTTTTGCTTCTCGTTTCGATAGTAAAGAACTTGCAACCGGCAAAAATTTTTTGATTGTAAAAGTGGCCGAAAATATGGTAAAACGTTTCCTTTTAGCCGAAAAAAAGCACCTTGAACAAACTGGCGGCACAATCAAAATCCTGATGCTCGAAGAAGGCTTAAGGTCAAGTATTGATATTTATGACAATGCAACCAAGGAAATGTACAAAGTCCATCTCCATGGAACCGCCGACCGCATTGATAAAGTTGGGGGAGTGATACGGATTATTGATTATAAAACCGGCAAGGTCGAAGCCAAAGACCTGAGATTAGATAGCATCTCAAATTTTCAGCTTAAGGAGGAACCAGGAAAGCTGCTTCAAGTGCTTACTTATGCTTTAATGTACACCGAAAAACAGACTGAACCTGTTAAGCAACTAATTTCAGGGATTATTTCCCTTCGTAAAACATCAGCTTACCTCATAAAAACGGATATAAATAAAGAGGAAACAATAGATGGTGAATTGTTAAAATCGTTTAAAACAGAGCTGCAAAGTATTATTGGAAGCATCTACAACAGCGATGAACCTTTCATCCAGACCGCAAATCAAGATTCATGTAGAATATGTTCATACAATTTGATTTGTAACCGTACTGTTAATTAAGCTGTTAAGAATAAATTGCATGGTAATTGAGGAAATAGTTAAAAAAAGTTATCCAATTGTTTTGGCATTAAATAAAAAGTACTACATTTGCACTCCCAATAACTATATTTGGTTCGGTAGTTCAGTTGGTTAGAATACGTGCCTGTCACGCATGTGGTCGCGGGTTCGAGTCCCGTCCGGACCGCTAAAGCCCCTTTTTAGGGGCTTTTTTTATGCCAAAAAAGTTTTCTAAATATTGAAAATCAAGCGTTTACAATTTTAGCCAAAAAATGTGATATACTATAAAAACCCTTATTTGTGCTACTGTGGTGCTACTCTGTTTTATAAATTAAATTGTACCACTATGGTTTATTTATACCTTTGCTATCCCTTTAATGTACGAAAAAATGAATAAAGCAGTTTACAAAGCGGTTTTTAACCGCCGTAATGTGCTGACCAATCACGGCACGGCACTAATACAAATTGAGGCATATCTGAACCGAAAACGGAAATATTTTGGAACCTCAATTTATATCTTCCCTAAACAGTGGGACAAAAAACGGAACCTTATTAAAGACCACCCCAACGCAATAAAGCTAAATAGGCAAATAGCGGATAAAATTGCAGCGTATGAGGGTTTGGAACTTGATAGGCTGAACGCTGGTAAATCCTTTTCACTTGATTTGATTGCAGCGTATGAGGCTGGAAGCGTTACAAATAGCTTTACCAAATTTATGGAGCTGGAAATTAAACAGAGCAAGGACGCACCAGGCACGAAGATAAACCAAACCACCACCCTAAACAGGCTAAAGGAATTTAAAACCGATATACTTTTTAATGAATTTGATTTTGAGTTATTAACAAAGTTTGATAGGTATCTGACTAAAAAAGAACTTTCATTAAATACTATACATAAGTATTTCAGGCATTTACGGAAATTTTACAACATGGCAATAAATAAGGATTTAGCCGACCTTAACAACTACCCATTTCGGAAATTTAAGGCGAAAACCACCGAAACCACACGCCACCCATTAAGCCCCGAAGAGTTGGCAATGATTGAAACCTTAACAATTCCCGAAGATAAAACGCACCTTTGTAAGGTAGTGGATATGTTTTTGTTTGCCTGTTATACAGGTTTGAGGTTTAGCGATTTGACAGCACTAAAAAAAGAGTATATAACTGTTAACGATGGAGTTACACAGTTAGAGTTAAAAATGATTAAGACCACCACAAACATAATTATTCCCCTCTCTTTGTTGTTCAATGGTAAGCCGCTCGAAATATTGGGGCGTTACTCTGGCAATGGTAGAAAGTTTATGTTTGACGAACTTACAAACCAATATACAAACCGCTGTTTAAAAGAAGTTGCCGAACTGGCAGGTATAACAAAAAATATGACATTCCACACCGCCCGACACTCCCAAGCCACATGGCTATTATCAAAAGGCGTTAGTATTACCACCGTGCAAAGTTTGTTGGGACATAAAAAACTGGCTACTACCCAAATTTACGCCAAAACATTGAACAAGGCAGTATTGGACGAATTGCGGAAAACAGAATTTTAACCGCTTGTTTCTGCTATATTTGCAACCCATTTAATACAAAAAAACATGAAAAAGATAACGGTAACATTTTATTTAGATAGTAGGCTAAAGCCTACCACAATAGAGAATAACAAAAAAGGGAAGTTAGAATTATATCCTATATATGTGAAAATCATATATGATAAAAATGCTATATATATTCGTAGCCGAACATGGATAGAAGCGACTGCAAATAGTTTTGAACAATATCTTATTACCAATACATTTATTGAAGATGAAACTTTTGGATTTATAGGATATACTTTAAAAATGGAATATTTGGATATTTATAACTCTATTAAATTGATTGATGAATTTAAGATAAAAACAAACCGCAAAACGCTACTTGTGGGGATTAGCAAATTAACCCAAAGTGCTTATTATAGCCTTTTGAAAACTTTACAAGAAAGGTATATTATTGAAACGGCAATGTTAACAGGCGAAGAAAAAAAGTACTTTGATTTCATTTTTTCGTTTAACATTATTAAAAATCTTTTGGAAGATATTGCCAAAATAGAAGATTTTGCAAAAGTTGATTTATTGCCATTAATCAAAGATAATGATGTATTGAAATGGGAAACGCTGAAATTAGTCAAAGATTTATATCCTATTGAAATGACATTCGCCAACTTTTACTATTCAGGTTTTACAGCAAAAATAAATGCAGCAAATAGTAAAAACACAGTAGAAAACTTTGAAAAGATTTTAGAGGTATTAAAGGATTTGATTAACTATTTTATTGAATCGGTACAAAATGACATTAAAGAGTATTAAAAAGTTACTAACAGGGTAATTTATTAAGGTTCAATAATATGAACCTTTTTTTGTGTTCTATAAATTACTACAATAATAATTATTATATCTTATAATTGCTACAATAATAATTATGTGTATATCTTTGCCAAAACAAAAGTAATAATAACATAAACATTAATTATTAAAACGATGAACTTAGAACAATTAAGAAAGGAGTTGCCCGTTGGCACAGCGGCAAAAATTGCAGCAACAATGGGCGTAAGTGTTGGCAGTGTTTGGAATGTGCTACACGGCAAAAAAAGCCCCAAAGAGGCAATGATTTTAAAAGCCACAGCCGAACATTTGGCAGCCTGCAAAAAAGAGGTTAAAGAAGCAAGGGAAGCAATTAACGCAGTACTTGAACCAGCGCAATAACCTTAAACCCTTTGAGCGATGTACACAATTACAGGTATTGAAACAAAATTCGATTCTATTGTATCAGCAATAGAATGTGTAAAAAAACATGCCGAATGGCAAAGGCAAGCCCGAACCCGAATTTTTGAACTTTATAAAGATGAAACATTGATTTTGAAATTTCAGGTAGTTACAAACGTAATTTCAGAAACCCACTTTATAGAATAGCACACAGCAAGCAACTAATAATCTACTAATCACATCTACTAATCCATATTATGAATACAGCACAGCAAATTGAACAATTAGAAAAAACAAATAAAAATTTACATAAATTATTGGAATTGCAAGACGGAAAAATTTCAGCACTGGAAACAAGCGTACAATTATTAAAAGAAAAAAAGGAATACCCAGCCAAACTTAGAAAGCTAATTTGATTTAAAAACCATTTAAACACCCTTTAAACCTTATGGATAAAATAAACGTGATTACAATCCCAGCCGATGAATGGGACGAAGTAAAAAACGGAATCGGCAAAATATTGGAGGCACTCCGCAGCCTCACCACTGGCGAAGCTAAAACCCTGCTAACAAGTCGGGAAGTATTGAACCGCCTCAAAATTGGCCGCACCACTTTAAACCGTTGGATTTTGAACGGTACACTTGAAGCCGTGAGATTAGGGACACAAAAAGGCTCAAAAATTTACTTTAGGAGTGCGGACATTGAACGGCTCGAAACCAATACACCAGCGTAAGAACATCAATTCAATAATCAATAAATAAATTAACAAACACTTAAACACTTAAAAAAATGGTAAGCATTCACACAGAAAAAAGAGATGGCAGTAATTGTTTTGTCATTGAAACAATGTTTGATGGTAACGAATTAGCAGAATACCAAGGAAGACTTATAAGTCTTATTAGGTTGGTTGCGGAACAAAAAGAACCAGAAGTAAATTTAGCTAACTTTAAAATAGAAACTATTTTATTTTTAGTTGATATTCTTCAAGATACGTTATTATCAGAAGACCAATTAGAAGAAATATTTGAACTGGCAGCATCTGAAGCATAACAACCCCCACCGCCCGAAAACTAAAAAGCCGACTTTCACAAGTCGGCTTTATCCCTTTAATGCAGTGTTATGAATAACAGAAACATTGACGCAAAAGTACTGTAAATTGTGAAACCTCAAAAAATAATTTTATGCCTGTAAAAATATATTTCGGGAATGCAATTGTTACCGACACCCGAACCCGAACCACCCACACCCTCAAAGGTTTGGTTTTTACCGATAATTGCCACCCACAAAGCGAAGCCACCCGAACCCAAATACTAAAAGGATTGAAAGAGAAAGACCGACCAGCCTACCAAATTACAAAACTTTGTTTTGATAGTGCCAAAGTGATTGGCGAAACGATTAAGTAAAAAAGCCACCAAACACAGCAATTTAATAGTAAAACAATGATTGATGGATTAAACATAAATAATTTAAAATTTATAGTGTTTGTTGTTGAATCTGACCATAAACAACACGATGGGAGAATATTTGCAAAATTGGAAGATGCAAGGCAATTTTTAAATGATTGCATAAAAGAAAATTGGGGCGATAAATTCATTTTAGGACAATTTTTATTTGAAAAGGAACAAAGAGAAATGTTAATTACTTTGGTTGAAACGTTTGGCTTTAAAGGAGATGTAAAAAAAATAAACCAGCTAACTTTATTTTAATGCAAAAAAACATAAATGATTGATGGCATTACGCTAACCAACAAAGGACTTACACTAATGCAAATCGAACTAATATCTACTAACAATAATTTACAGACCAACACCGCAAGCGGCAAACCGTATTACGATAACCGATTGACCAAAAATTTAACAGATGGGGTTTTTATCCAAATTGCCACCGATGGGAAATTAAAGATTGAATGTAGTTTACATAAATGGAACAATAGGAGGCTAACAGGCAAAGGCACAAACGACAACCATTTTACAATGAAGCAAGCCAAAGAAGCAGCGGAAATGTTGATAGCTGAAAAAGGTATTCCAATACAGGGTTTAAATGTGTACAGGTTTGAAATAGGGCTAAACCTCTATATGAAAAATGATTGCCGTGAGTACTTGGATTTGATGCGATGCATTGAAATTGCCGGACTGGAAAAAGAACTTTTGATAAATCAGAAATTTAAAGACAAAAGGGAGCGAACCACCGAATTCCATAAGGATAAACGCAAATATTACAAAGTGTATGACAAGGGGCATGAGATGAAAGACAAGAAGCAGGGCGAACCCATGCACCCCAACATTTTGAGGATTGAAACCGTTTACAGGCGGATTGAAAAAACAACTTTTGAGCGGTTTATTACACCCGACCACCTGACAAAAATTGTAAACGCTTTTTTTGATGAATGGCAGTGCATAAAATTTGATAGGGCAATACAAGCCCCAAAGGGTACAGGCGAAAAAAAGAAACAACTATGTAAGGCAATTTTGAGGCACGGGAATAAAACCATTTTGTTAGATGCCAAAAACAGGCACAAAAAAGGAACTTTAACGGATATGGAATATAGAGGAATTAGGGAATTTATAAGCAACGATTGGCAAACATTCAAAACCTGTATTCATTCCATACAGTCGGAAAGGGAAAAGGAATTTAGGGAACAGTTTAACCAACACAAAAAAAACGCAACAAACTGAAAATCAACAATATACAATATATTGAACTAATGGTTAAAACAACAATAAACGCAACAAACTGAAAATAAGAAAGTTACAAAAATAACATACCAAAATAAGTATGAAAAAGTACAAAATGGATATATCAAATATTCACAATGACACCTATAAGCACCCAAGCAGGTAACTGGTAACTTGTCTTATACTTCCACCAATGGAAGCAGGGGAAGCGAAAAACCTATAAAAAACAAGAATAGTAATAAGTCAAATAAAAAAAACCCGATTTTTCAAAAAACCAA
The DNA here is from genome assembly GCA_903878265.1 of uncultured Bacteroidales bacterium. Taxonomy (GTDB): domain Bacteria; phylum Bacteroidota; class Bacteroidia; order Bacteroidales; family UBA4417; genus UBA4417. The sequence goes on from CAIRHD010000588.1 coordinate 7,544, forward strand.
AAACCCGACCCGATGGCATACAACCGGCAAAATTTATTGATTAGGATAATAGAAATACAAGAAATATACCTTGAACACCAAAAAAAGGGGATAAGCTGCCGTTGGATATATGTTAATATTATTTATCCAAAGTATCGTATTTCGGTAGCTTCATTATATAGATACCTTGCTACCAATGCCAAAAAAGAACTAAAAGAACTGATTAGCCGCCAACTTGAAACGATTAGCAACAGCACCCCGACCGCTCCGACATGCGAAGTTGAAAAAATGCCAATAGAAGAAAAATAGAACCCGAATTAAAGCAAAATGGAAGCGGATTTCAGTTTATACGCTTAATTGTGGATTTTTGAGCGTTAAGCGTACCAACCCATCGCCCGACCTTTACTAATTGCCCCAAAAAAGCCCTAAAACCTTAATCCACAAACCACCAACACCCGACCACCCCCAAAAAACGAAATAGGGCGTTAAACTTCAAAAAATTGCAAGTTGCCCCCACTTCGCACCACCACCCAAAAGTTAACCATACTTTCATTCAACTTGCATTATTTTGCCCCTAATTTCAGCAATACCCAAACCATGATTGAAAACAAAAAAAAAGCCCCAAAAAAAACGAAAATTATACGCAATAAATACACCGCTGATCATAGAAGCGAGGCAAAGCGGTTTTATTTAATCGGTTTGAACCTTACCGAAATAAGCAAATTAACAGGAGTTCCAGTGCGAACCCTCGAAAATTGGCAAACTGCCGATAAATGGGCAATGTTTAAGACCGTGGAACCGATAAAAAAACAAGCTCTTAGAATGTTTGAGGCTGGCAATACTTACAAGCAGATAGCAGAAACCCTAAATATTAGCCCTGTGAGCGTTTGGCGTTACTGTAAACAGGCTAAAACCGCAAAATAAACCATTTACCTATAAAACCCCTTTATATGCAACCCACCGCCCGAAATATAGAAATACAAAAATTGAAGTTAAGAGGCTTTAAGGTTATAACCGGACACCGAAACCACTATATTAACAAAAGTGGTGATGTGATTTGTATAACCACTGGCAAACTACTAAAAAGCCAAACAAGAAAGCAGTTTGTTATAATTGATGGCAAACAATTGAGCGTACCAAAATTAATAATGTTGGTATTTAGTAAAATACCATACAAAATAAATGAAAGGGTTAAATTTATTGATGCTGATAAAACAAATTTTCATATTACCAACGTTAAATATGTACGATTATTCAAAGACGGTGAACACGAAATAAATAAAATAGATTTGATGCTGGCAATAAGATGTATTTTTTCAGTGCCTAAAGATTACAATGTAAACAACACACTGTTAACCAAGTCTTTTATAGAAACAATATTTGAAATGAGAGGGCAATTTATTACTGATAGACAAGCAATTAAATCAATTTATAGCGAATGTTTGCAGCAAAATATTGCTAATGTTGCCAAAAAATATAACATGAATATAGATGATTTATATATAATTTATAAATTTTACACTAATGTAATGATTAACAGGATATTAAGGGACTTTGAAAACGGAGAGCTACAAATTATTCCATTTATTCGCAAAAAAAGGACTGAAAAACAGGCACTTAAAGAATTTAGGGAACATTCAGCGCAAACATTGGCGAAGTTGAACACGGTTTGAGCCGTGTTTTTTTATGCCTAAAAATCTAATATAGTCTTTATAGGACTTGAACTAAATACATTATATCAATTAGTTATATGTTTCAGTAGCACATAAGTAGCACAAAAGGCAAAAAAAGCGCAAAACAGCCCATCAGGAACTGGAGCTTTGCCCGGTCAATCATTCGCCCGGCTGCTTTGCCCTGTACCGACCCATCAGGAACTGGAGCTTTGCCCGGTCAATCCGGTTGCCCTGTACCGACCCATC
>CAIRHD010000589.1 GCA_903878265.1 uncultured Bacteroidales bacterium
AACCGAATTATCATCTATTTCGACTGACCAAAATCCCTTCTGGTCGCAAGAAAAATTATTGCTGAAAGTGATAGTTGAAGGGAAGGCTTCACTTTTTTATTATCAGGATTTGGTTCCAGAACGGTATTTTTTCGAGGTTGACAAAGGCGATATTGAACAATTAGTTTATAAACAATATACAAACCAAAACAATCGATTACTAACCAATTCTTTATATAAACATCAATTGTTCAAAGCTTTAAGATGTCGAATCGACAGCTTAATCCCCATTGAAAATGTTGGATACAACCACAACGATTTGGAAAAATATTTCAAACAATACAACCAATGTTCTGGGGCGAACTACAGGGTTTTTGAACACAAATCACCGAAAAACCTCTTGCATTTGAGTATAAAGCCGGGAATCAATTTCTCGAAATTCAGTATTGAACACAGATCGAATAAGGAAGATTTTTTCGGATTCACCAATCAAACAAATTTTCAAATAGGGCTTGAAGCAGAATATTTGTTGCCTTTCTCCAACAGAAAGTGGGGGATTATTGCCGAACCTACCTATGAATATCTGGAGCAGATAGCAGAAAATACTATTGGCACAGCTACAATTGATTTTCGCTCCTTAGATTTCCCTTTTGGCATAAAACACCACTTTTATTTGAACAAAAATTTCAGTGTTTTTCTAAATGCCACTATTATTCCTGGCGCGAGTTTCATTTTCAATTCTAAAGTAGAATTAGATTACACTTACTCCGTGCCAATCCAGCTTAAAACAAATCTCAGCTATTCGGTTGGTGGAGGGTTAAAATATAGAAAACTAAGTTCTGAATTCAGATACTACTCAAACCGGCAGCTTTTAAGCGACTCTGATTATTGGACGTCCGATTATACGCGGCTTGCACTGCTTGTAGGATTCACGATTTTTTAAGTTTCTGCTTCGAAATTTGAGTTGATGAGCTATTATGAAGCAAAAATCGAATGATAAAAATGAAAATCAAATCCCTTTTTCTTTTCTTTGTAGTAATTGCTGCCAATTCCTTTGGACAGAAAAACTTTGAACCCGGTTATTTTATTGGAAACGATAACCAGCGGGTTGAATGCCAGATAAAAACCTCGAATAGTCTGATTCGCCAAGAGGGTTTGACTATAAACCCAGCGAGAACGGAGCTTCACAATCAGCGACGATAGACTGTGTAAAAGAGTTTGGAATTTACGGCTCTTCAAAATATGTGCGTTTCGATACCCGGATTGATCGCTCATTCATGGATATGGACAAGCTTTCCAAAACGCGAAACCCTTCTTGGTCGGAAGAGCGGCTTTTCCTGAAAGTGTTAATGGAAGGCAAAGCAACGCTCTTTTACTATTCCGAAAATTTGTTTGTGCGTTTCTTTTGCAAGGTAGGTGACTCAACATTGGAACAACTCATTTTTAAAGAATACTATGCAGGCAACAACGAAATTGCTTCCAATATTGATTTCAGGCAGCAACTTTGGATGGAAGTAAGATGCGGCGATGCGGACATCAGCCAGGTTGAAAATATCAGATATTCTAAAAATGATTTGACCCGATATTTTAAAAAATACAATAGTTGCATGGGCGAAAAACCTGAGCCAGAGAAAAAACGCTCTTTCACCAATATGTTCAATTTGAGGATAACGCCAGGCATTACAAGCACTTCTATTTCTGTAAGGGATATAGTTACACCTGAACGATCCACCAACTTCGGGAGCAAAACAGGCTTCAGGATTGGCATGGAGGCTGAATATATATTGCCCTTTATGAAAAAAAAGTGGGGACTTGTTGCCGAACCATCATTCATATATTTCAAAGCGAACGGCACCAACCAATTGGGAAACGCAACAATTGATTACCAATCATTGGAAATCCCTTTTGGGGTGAGGCATTATTTCTTCCTAAATGATAATATGAACATTTTTCTGGGCGCGTTCCTGATTATTAACCCCAGGATTACTTTCGATTCGCAAATACTTTTCGATTACCGATATGCGGCTCCGGTTATCGTAAAAACCAAGGGCAGCGTAGCTTTTGGTGCAGGAATGAGTTACAAGCGCCTGAGTTTAGAAGTTCGGTATATTCCTGGCAGGGAAATATTGGGCGGTTATCCCAACTGGTTTACAGATTGCCGGATTATTTCTTATGTTGTAGGTTACAGGTTGTTTTAAGCCATGATTACTGCCTTTTAACCTAAACTGTTCTAACGATTTTGGTGAAACCGAAAGTAATTTTCCGGTTTATTTCCCAAATTGTATTTTACTTAATTAAAATTTGTACTTTTGCACTCCATTTGTAAAAATCAATATTACAATAACTAAATTAAAGTAACACAAATGATTAGACAGTACGAAGCCGTTTTCATTATGACTCCCGTTTTATCTGATGAACAGATGAAGGAAACGGTAAACAAGTTCCAGAAGTTCCTTTCCGACAAAGGTGCTACAATTATTAACGAGGACAATTGGGGTCTTCGTAAGTTGGCTTATCCAATCCAGAAGAAATCGACAGGTTTTTACCACCTTGTTGAATTTCATGCTGAAGGCAAGCTGATTCACGATTTCGAGGTTGCACTGAAACGCGATGAGCGCATTCTCCGCTTCCTCACCGTAGTCCTCGATAAACATGCTGTTGCTTACAGCACTAAACGCCGTGCCAAAAAAGCGGCTAAAGCTGAAGAAAAAGCACAGGCTTAATTGTAACCCTAAAAAATCAGAAAAATGGCCACACAAGGAAATTCGGATATCAAATACCTGACTCCCATTACGGTTGATGTCAAAAAGAAAAAATACTGCCGGTTCAAAAAGAGCGGCATTAAATACATCGATTACAAGGATGCTGACTTCTTGCTCAAGTTTATCAACGAGCAGGGTAAAATTTTACCTCGCCGGTTAACCGGTACAAGTACCAAATACCAGCGCAAAGTAGCCCAGGCTGTTAAACGCGCCCGTCATTTGTCGTTATTACCTTATGTTGCAGACTTATTAAAATAGTAGGAGGCCGAAATGGAAATTATACTCAAAAAAGATGTAACCACCTTAGGTTACGCACACGATGTTGTAACAGTAAAAGACGGATATGCCCGCAACTTCCTTATCCCACAAGGACATGCAGTAATGGCAACCGAACCTAACAGGAAAATCAATGCCGAAAACCTCCGCCAGAAAGCTTTCAAAGCGCAGAAAACACGCAAAGAAGCTGACTTGGTAGCTAAATCATTGGAGAACATAACTGTAAAAATCGGTGCCAAAGCAGCGGCTACAGGAAAAATTTACGGTTCGGTAAACGCTATACAGATTGCTGATGCACTACAAGCACAATTTAAGATTGAAATAGACCGCAAGAAAATCCATGTTGATGGTGAATCCATCAAAGAAGTTGGCAGTTATACTGCTAACATCCGCTTACACAAGGATTTGCAGGTAACAATCAATTTTGAAGTTATTGCTGAATAATCAAAAATCCTGGCATCATATTATTTGCTAATTTAATCCCGGCTTAACCCGGGATTTTTTTTTCACACAAAAGTCGGATTTTATGCTTTCGCACAACCAATTCAAATACATCAACTCCCTGAAAATCAAGAAATTCAGGCAGCAGCATAAAGCATTTTTTGTTGAAGGCGAAAAAGGAGTGGCCGAGCTTTTTCAAAGTTCGTTGCATATTGCCAAGATTTTCGCTTTGCGCGAATGGATTGATGAAAACCAACCTATTCTTGCGAAAAAAAATACCGAAATACAGGAAATTACAGCAGATGAGCTTAAAAAAGTCAGCGACCTGAGCAGCCCGAACCAAGTGCTTGCCATTGCTGCCATACCAGAAACTGAAATGCCCGCACCAAACCAATTTATCGGTATGGCCCTTGCTTTGGATGGCATCCGCGACCCAGGCAATATGGGCACTATCATCCGCACTGCGGATTGGTTTGGCATCAACAGAATAATTTGTTCATCCGATTCGGTAGATGTATATAACCCGAAAGTTGTTCAGGCAACAATGGGATCGTTCAGCCGGGTAGAAGTTTTCTATGTTGACCTTCAAGATTTTTTCAGCAGTTTAGCTTCGACAGTTCCTGTTTTCGGTGCGTTGCTCGAAGGGCCAATCTTATCGGAAAAATCATTTACCAAGGAAGGCATAATATTGATAGGCAGCGAATCGCACGGCATTTCCGAAAAGCTGATACCTTTTGTGAACGAACCTGTCTATATACCTCATTTTTCGTCAAATACAACTTCAAACCGGGCCGAATCATTAAACGCATCAATTGCCAATGGAATAATATGTTAT
>CAIRHD010000590.1 GCA_903878265.1 uncultured Bacteroidales bacterium
GAACGCACCAATTTGTTGCAGGGAGATTTCACAATCAACAGTGAACCAGGTGTTGGGACAACCATAAAAGTTTCGATACCTTATAATACTGGAAATGGAAAAGATTAGAATAATATTGGTGGACGACCATCAACTTGTTAGAGCAGGCATTGCCACCTTACTTGCCGGGGAACTAGGATTTGAAATAATCGGTGAAGCCACCGAAGCCAAAGATTTCTTTGATTTGCTCAAGGTCAAGCAGCCTGATATTGCTATTCTCGATATTGCCTTACCGGGGATGTCGGGGATTGATATTACCAAAAAGTTACACGACGATTTCCCCGGAATCCGGATCCTGATACTTTCGATGCACACATCTGAAGAGTTTATTTTTAATGCAATAAACTCAGGTGCAAGGGGTTATTTACCCAAAAACACTTCGCGTAAAGAATTGGTGGAAGCAGTAAATGCCATTCATCGAGGCGAAGAATATTTCGCCGAAAGCATCTCGAACGTTATCCTGAAAAGCTATATCAAAAAAGCCAAGTCGGATGTTCAGGATGAAGACAGCAGCGAAAACCTTCTGTCGAAACGCGAAATTGAAGTACTGAAACTTTTCGCTGAAGGAAAAACAAACCAGGAAATAGCCGACAAGCTTTTTATCAGTATCCGGACCGTTGAATCGCACAAAAACCACATCATGGCACGGCTCGAACTTAAAACTACCGTTGATTTGGTAAAATTCGCGATCAGAAACAATATAGTTTTGCTGTAAAAAAGGAGTGAAACCCAATTGTAGAATATTGACTAACATAGTTTATATGTATTTGTAAATCAATACTGAAACAAATGAAGAACCTTATATTTTTCATGCTTTTTGTACTTCCTATATTTGCCTTTGCGCAACACTTGAACCAAAAAGCTACCGATCCCAAGAAAAACAATGAAATGCTTGTCGGTAATTGTAACCGCGAAGGATTTGTTGGCCTAAACTGCAATTTCGATTCTACATTTAGGGCTGAATATGCTGTTTATCATGCCGATGAAACCACCTTGAAGAAACTGCATCATAAAATGAAAGGCATAAAAGTTATCGTGGTGATGGCTACATGGTGTGGCGATAGTAAAGATAGGGTTCCACGGTTTTATAAAGTAATGGATCAAATCAATTTTAATTACAAAAAGTTAATACTTATCAGTGTTGACCGTTCTAAAAAAGCACCCGGAACTGTTGTTGAAACACTGAATATCGAAAAAGTCCCTACTTTTATATTTTATCGAAAAAACATCGAAATTGGTAGGATTATCGAGGTTCCGGTAGATTTATTTGAAAAAGATATGCTAAAAATATTGTCAAAATAATCCCTGTAAAGACGTTAAAATTGAGTTTTTCTTTCAAATCCCTTTCTTTTACTTTTGAAACAAAATCAAGGCATTCCCATCTAAATCCAAATTTCAAGGTATGGTTTTTGTGCAAATAAATTCAAAATGGCAAACCATGAAAACCCTTTGGATTGGATTAATAGCATTGGTTATTGGAATTTCTTCTTGCGAAAAATCGAAAAGCTCAAATGAAGCTATTCCTGATGGGACATATTTCGGCACTTTCCAGCGAACGGCTCCAGGAATGAACGGTGAAATCGCAAATGTGAGTATCACATTGCATTCAGGAACTTGGTTAGGGGAAAGCGACATGGCAAATTATCCGGCACTCTGTCGTGGTACATACGAGATTGAAGGCAATAAAATCAAACTGAAAAATGAATGTGCATGGACAGCCCAATTTGACTGGTCGCTGATTTTGGCAGGTGAATACGATTTCGTTTTCAAGGAAGATAACCTAACATTTAGCAAGGTTTCGGCAAACACTTCAACTGTTTCGTTTATTGATACTTTCAAAATGTCGCTCCCAAAAACAGGATTGAAGAAAAGCCCGATTGAAGGGATTTGGGTAGAAACAACATTGAAAACTGACACCTTGGAATTTAGTTCAGAATATGACGGGCAGTTTCCTGTTTTTAATTTGAAAAGGGAATTTGAGATTATTGATGGGCAAAGCCTTCCAGGTCATTTTTCCGGCCCATATAATTATAAACTGCTCGAAAACAGTATTTCCACACAATGGTTTCTTTCGAGCAATTCGGCTTATTTCAGATATTATTTCAATATGGAGCCAGGCGAAACCGAATTTAAAATTGGGAATTTTTTTGCCGATTCGCCCGAAAATGAAGACACATTGACGTTTGTGAAAATAAAATAGGGCTAAGAATTTTCGGTGCGCAGCATTAGTAAAACAATCAAGAAAAATGATCAAGCTTACACATACTATCTCATCAACCCAGACATTAATACAACAACAAATCGGTATCGGCAAAACCATAGGATTTGTGCCAACCATGGGTGCATTGCACGAAGGCCATTTGCAGTTGATACGGCGGGCAGTGGCCGAAAACGACATTGTGGTTGTCAGCATTTTTGTAAACCCAATACAGTTCAATAACCCCGACGACCTTGCAAAATACCCACGCACACTAGAGGCAGACCTACAAATGCTCGAAAGCACCGGTTGCCACCTCGTTTTTGCGCCTTCGGCTGAGGAAATGTATCCCGAACCTGATTTGACCGAATTCGATTTTGGCCAACTCGACAAAGTGATGGAAGGCAAATTCCGGCCCGGGCATTTTAAAGGCGTTGCCATCGTGGTTAAAAAGCTCTTCGAAATAGTAATTCCACATAAAGCCTATTTTGGCGAAAAAGACTTTCAGCAATTAGCCATTATTAAAAAGATGGTGGAAATACTGCAAATGCCAGTGGAAATAGTGCCCTGCGCCATCGTTCGAGAACCTGACGGCTTGGCGATGAGTTCGCGAAATGCACGGCTGACAGCAGTCGAACGCGCTGAAGCTCCGATTATTTTCAAAGCGCTTTCGGGTATTAAAGAGAACCATTCGTGGTTTATTCCCGATGGGGTGAAACAATTGGTGAGGGGCGAAATTCAGGAAAGCCCATTCTTTAGGGTCGAATATGTGGATATTGTTGATACTGAAACGCTCCAGCCTTTTGAGGATTGGAACGATGTGGAACATGCCGTGGTGTGTGTGGCCGCTTTTATTGGATCGGTGCGGCTAATCGACAATATTGTATTGTATTAAAAAACCTTTATTTTTTCGACTGTTTCAGATGCACTTTCTTTTTGCCCCGTAAATGGATTTGGGAAAAGAAAGCTTTACTAAATCAATTAGAAAACAAAGGCAACATTATCCTTGCCAAAAAATGTCTTATTAAACAGTTTTCGCTGTAGGCATTGTTTAATATGTCTGTCGTCTTTGGCTAAAACAATGCAAGTTAACTTGAAAACCAATTTCAATACACTTATAATCAATAAAATGAAAAATATATTTGTAATTATTTTGATTTTGCAAATTTCAATTGCAGTTTCTTTCGCTCAACCCTATCAGGTTGGCCACAGGCAGAAAACATTTGTTGACCTTTCCCGTGCCAACAGGAACATTGCTGCCGAAGTTTATTATCCGGCAAATACAGCAGGCAACAATGTACCTTCTGCATCGGGCGAATTTCCAATACTAGTTTTCGGGCACGGTTTCCTAACGGCTTGGAGCGCTTACGATGTGGAGTGGAACGGCTTGGTGCCAAGTGGTTACATTATGGTTTTCCCAACCACCGAAATGTCGTTTTCGCCTTCGATAATTGATTTTGCTAAAGACATTGCATTTTTGACCAAAGCCATGAAATTGGAAGGAACCAATACATCCTCGCCTTTTTTCGGGTCAGTTGCTGCCACATCGGCAGTTATGGGCCATTCAATGGGAGGAGGCTGTTCTTTCCTGTCTATACAATTCGACTCAACCATTACCGCATTAGCAACCCTCGCACCTGCGGTTACAAGCCCATCGCCAGTTACTGCGGCTACATCAATAACAATTCCAGCACTCATTTTTGCCGGTGGCAACGATTGTATTACGCCACCAAACGCAAACCAAATACCTTTGTACGATTCGCTTGCATCGGTTTGTAAATCGCTTGTTAACATCACCGGCGGCAGCCATTGCCAGTTTGCAAGCTACAATTTTAATTGCTCGCTTGGCGAACTTAGCTGCAGCCCACAACCTACCATTACCCCTACTGTGCAGCAATCCATCACGTTAAGCCTTCTGTTGCCCTGGTTGAATTTTTATTTAAAGGGCGACTGTCAGGCAGGGATCCAGTTTCAGGGCCTCATTACCGAAGGCTCTGGGATAGTTTCAGAACAAAACTGCACTCTGCTTTGTACAAATTCAGTACTTGTCCAACCGCAGGGAATCTCCGGCATCTCGGTTTTCCCGAATCCAGTTGTAAAGGAAGCTACAATTGCCGCAAGCGAAAAACTAAACGGTGCAACATTAAGCTTTTACAATTCCATCGGGCAGCAAGTATTACAAATGCGCGAGATTTCGGGGCAAGAAATTAAACTAAAAACAACCAACTGGCCTACTGGGTTTTATTTCTTACGGATAACCAAAAACAACGTTTTACTGCATTCGGCGAGATTTGTGGTTTCTGAATAGCCACACAGCAGAATGCAATTAATTATCCAAGATTCAAAAACGGAAGGTCGTACATCATTTTTGTTTTAGGCTGTAGGCTGTAAGGCTGTAGGCTATTAGCGTATTGCTAACTGAAATAATGCCTATTTGATATCCGAAAAATAGCATAAACACTCCAATTCTTATTTTTACTTCAGGACACACTTTGCGGTAGCATAGCTGGCGATGTGTTTTGCATGGTCGGCGATGTATTTTACATCGTCAGCGATGTGTTTTACATGGTCGGCGATGTGTTTTGCATCGTCGGGTATCGTCGGGGGAGTGTTCACAGAACTACACTTTCCACCTTCCACAGCTATTGCAAAGGTTCATCTTTTGCAGGGACACATCCAACGCTTATTCAGCATGTAAAAGAACTCTCTTTACTTAAATTCGCACTTTTACTTCTTGACACACCTCAGGATAGCAGGGCAAAACCAGAAAAGCAAAAGCATTTGCACGGGACGTTATTTTTTATCCGCAATTTTTTACCACAATGCTTCCGAAAAGAATGGCCTGCAACGCCAGAATGATAATTTTTCGGCACGCATCTGAAAAGCAGATGCATGTAAACGATGGCCGCACTATTGAAATTCGATAAATGCGGAATGCCTATTAGCAGGTTACAATTGTCCAACCTTATATATCATTTCCTTTGTCCATTCAATCTCATTCTCTAAATATTGTGTTTTATCGGAACCAGATTTCTCAAGATTTGAAAGATATATATTGAACGCTTGCTTCGCTTCTGCGTTTTTATGCAAACGGAGAAGTACAAGTGCCTCTTCTTTATACACAGAATTATAAGGATTTACATTTAATGATTTAGCCTTATTTAGATAAAGAAGTGCTTCATTCATTTTTTCGGCTGTATCAAACAGGGTGAGGAGTGCCTTAGACTTCATAATATAATCGACTTCGGTTGCAACCTGAGCCTTGATATTTTTCTCTACCAGCTCATTGCACCTTACATAATGCAAGAGGTTAAATTCTTTGATGGCATTAAATGTGTTAACGGCAGATATTTTTTTAAGAAAATCATTATTATAATACACATCTGGATTACATCCACCAAGTGAATTGATGCGCAGTGTTATATCAGGGTGAGTTTTTGATGCAAACAATGCTGCATACTCCCCTTGTTTAAAGTAATAATTACGGATCCTTGACAGGACTGCGCAATAGGCTGATTTTTCTTTACCAAGAGAAACTAATAATATAGCAGCAGCTTCATCTGCTTCTTTTTCCTGCTCAATTGTATAATGTGCCCCCATGCGGTCAATGATCTGATAAGCTATGGAAGTTGAAAGAACAGATGCTGCCATTGTTAAACTTCCACCAAAATAGACATCAGATTTTGCAGCAAGATAACCTTCACCTGCTGCTGCAAATGCAGTGGCCATGCCAGCCCAAAAATCTGCTCGTTTCTTTCGTTCTACTTGCGCTATAAGATTTTTGATCTGATGGTCAAGCTCGAAATGTGCTATCTCATGAGCAAGTATTCCAATAAGTTCTTCTTCAGAATTAATTGTTGAAAGCAATTCAGTAGTAATCAATATTGTGCCATTTGGCATACAAAACGCATTAATATCACTGGTTTTCAATATTTTTACGGCAAGATTACCAGGTCTGCCATAGCTTAATGTCGAAGAATGTATCCCGAGTGCGATGCTTTGGAGATAAACTTCGAGGTAATCATCATTGAACAGGTAATTGCCATTCTCCAGTTGACGAAAATAATCATGGCACTCATCATCCATTTCTGCTCGTGTATCGAACTGCATCCCTTTAGCTAAAATATAGGCAAAGGAACCTGCCTTCACCGAGACTATATCCCAAGCATCTTTTGTGTTTGAAGGTTGGTTAAACTCAATCCTTTCAATGTCAGATTGCTCAATTTCAAATACTTTTTGGCTAGCAACTAAGGCATAAGAAACATGATAAATTGGATTTTTACTTTCATCTAAACCCGTGCTACGAATATTGTAATTTGTTAACGTGATGTCCTGACCTTTGCTAATACGCTCAGAATTAGTGCTTATAATGTCCTTCTTTAGTTTGCCACCGAGATTTAAAACATATTGAGCATTAACAAGCTGTAGATTAAGAAAGAAAATGATTGCAAAAAATGATGTTTTCATAAGAGTAAAAATTTAGATTAATAATACAGTTTGTTTTTATTTATAGCTTTTTTATTCTGTTTCAAGTTGACTGTAAATGACTGAAAACATCTTCTGGATACTGGATAAACCAAATATGACGGCTTTACTCAATTGCTACCCATCTTTTTTTCATTCTCCCTTCACTAGTTTAAAAATCTGGTGTAAAAGTAGTGAACGATAAAGCGAAAGTCAAGCGATTTATTAAATAGTTGGAACTGTTTTAATAAAGCCTGAACAAATGATGTTTGGTTAGCAAAATAAAAAATGGCACGCGGATTAAACGGATTTTCAAACGCGGATAAAAACTGATAATGTTACAAGAAATCAGTGCAAACCAGTGCTGGGTTTTACACTGTGTGCCACAGCTAACTTGCAGAATTGCTTGCCGAAGTACCTGTAGAACCATCTGGCTGCCAATCCTAAACTTAAAACTTTTAATTTTGATCTCAAAAATTGCTACTCCGCCCTTTGGAAGTGCAACTCCGCCCTTTGGAAGTGCAACTACACCCTTTGGAAGTGCTACTTCACATAAGACCAATACGAGGAAGTGCCTTATTTACATCGAATAGTATTGCTCGAATAATTGCTTTTTAGTGAAAATGAAAAAGCCCATATAAAATCATAGTAACTGTTCAGTCCTTACAAAGCATTGAAAAATGGCAAATTGATGGGGTGTATGGTTACAAATTTTATTGCACCACGAAAGCCCTATGTAGTAGGAATTTTCTTGTTCTTTGCCTTCTTATCACTTTTCGTCTTTACATACTTTTTATATTCATCGTAGCCGCAATTGTCGGAGGGTTTATCATGGCAATTTCCTTTTTTTAGCGACAGTTTAATTCCCATATAAAAATCTATTCCGGTAAAATCAGTAAAATGGAAGTATGCACTGAGTTTTTCGGTGCCAAAATAAAAACCGCCTAACCTGGCACTAAGCCCAATGCGCGGTTTTGTCCAATCGTAAAGCGTAAGTGGAACACTGGCCTCAAAAAAACTTGTCTGAAACCGAGGCGTAATTGCAAACAAAACCGGACGGATAAGCCCTGTTTTCGAAAATTGCAAAGGATAAACAAGAGTCCCATTTACGAACCAATTATTGTAATAATTTACATCGGCCTGTACACTAAGGGCTGTTGGCAGGGCAATTTTTATTTCGTTCCCTTGTATAATTTCGGTTGGGTTTCCATAAAACTGATTGCTCAACTGCTCTGTAAGGTTGCGCATATTGCTGTATCCCACTTTCGAAATGCCAGGCCAATAGGTGGAAACATCGTTAAAAACCAGCACTTCTGCATTTTGCTTGAACCGCACACGGCCAATGTCGAGCAAGGAAAC
>CAIRHD010000591.1 GCA_903878265.1 uncultured Bacteroidales bacterium
ATTATACTCGATGTGCCTATAGAATTCAACGAAACCCATTTGCACCTGGATCCTCCGGATGTGGACCGGCTTAAAACCCTGCTCGACGAACTGGAATTCCGCACTTTTGCACAAAGGGTGTTTACCGATTTGTCGTTAAATCCGGGAGGCATACAAACTTCATCGAAACCTGTTTCAACAAAACCAGCATCCCAAACCGGACAAGGCGATTTGTTCAGCATTGCCGAAGTGCCTTTTGAGCCTATTGAAAGTACGCTTAAAACCATCGAAAACACCCCGCACGAATACCGTGCCGCCGATACCTCTGATAGCCTTTCCAAGTTGATTGCGGAATTGGATCAATCCACTTCATTTTGTTTCGACACCGAGACTACAGGTTTGGATACCCTTGTGGCAGAGTTGGTTGGGATGTCGTTTGCCACACAAGCCGGTAAGGCCTGGTACGTGCCTGTACCTGAAAAACGGGAAGAAGCCAATGAGCTTGTTGCAAAATTCAAAACTATTTTCAGCAATCCCAATATCGAGAAAACAGGTCAAAACATGAAATTCGACATGGCGGTTTTGGGAAATTATGGCATCGAAATCAAAGGTCCAACCTTCGACACCATGCTGGCCCATTACCTTATTGAACCCGATATGCGGCACAACATGGACCTTTTGGCGCAAACCTACCTCAATTATTCTCCGGTAAGCATCGAAAACCTTATCGGGAAAAAGGGGAAAGCCCAAACTTCGATGCGCTCGGTGCCCTTGGAGCAAATAAAGGAGTACGCTGCCGAGGATGCAGATATTACCTTTCAACTCCGTACTATACTGGAACCTAAACTTGTAGAAACCGATACACTTAAAATTTTCAATGAGGTTGAAATGCCCTTAGTGCCAGTTCTGGCAGGGATTGAATCTGCTGGTGTAAAACTGGATTCGCAGGCATTGAACGATTTCTCGAAAGAGCTGCACACCGAAATTATAAAAGTACAGGAAGAGATTTGGCAACTTGCCGGTGTTGATTTTAACATTGCTTCGCCAAAACAGTTGGGCGAAATCCTTTTCGACAGGCTTAAAATTGACGACAAACCTAAGAAAACAGCAACCAAACAGTACCAAACCGGCGAGGATGTGTTGCAGAAATTGGTGCACAAACATCCCATGGTGCAGTTGATCCTCGATTTCCGTGGGCTTGCAAAACTAAAGTCAACGTATGTGGATACTTTGCCGCTGCTGGTTAGCCCGGTTACAGGCCGCATACATACGAGTTATAACCAGGCTGTGGCTGCCACCGGGCGGTTGAGTTCAACCAATCCGAACTTGCAGAATATACCTATTAAGACCGAGCGTGGGCGCGAAATACGCAAAGCTTTTGTTCCCAGGAACGAGGAATACACCCTGCTTTCGGCCGACTATTCGCAGATAGAACTGCGGATAATTGCTTCGATGAGCGGCGATGATGCCATGAAAGAGGCTTTCCGACAGGGACTTGATATACATACGGCAACGGCAGCCAATATTTTTGGTGTTGCACTTGCCGATGTGGACAAAGATATGCGGCGCAAAGCAAAATCGGTGAATTTTGGAATTGTATATGGAATTTCGGCTTTCGGGCTGAGCGAGCAATTGGGCATCCCGCGCAAGGAAGCGGCAGAAATCATTGAGCAGTATTTTGCCACATTCCCGGGCATTAAAAAATACATGGACAACACTATGGCTTCGGCCCGCCAAAAAGGCTATGTGGAAACGCTGATGGGCCGCCGCCGCATTATTCGCGATATTAATTCGGCCAACGGAGTGATGCGCGGTTTTGCCGAACGCAATGCCATTAACGCCCCCATACAGGGTTCGGCTGCCGATATGATAAAAATTGCGATGATAAATATTTACAACGAATTTACTGAACGCAAGCTCCAAAGCCGAATGACCATGCAGGTACACGACGAATTGGTGTTTGATGTGTATAAACCGGAAGTTGAACAGGTGAAACAGATTGTAGGCGATTTGATGCGTACCGCCTTACCGCTTGATGTGCCTGTGGAGGTGGAAATGAATACTGGGGATAATTGGCTGGCGGCGCATTAGAATTTCGGATTGTGGATTGCGGGTTTCGGATTGCAGATTTGGGAATAATGGGAATAAAGAATATCCCTGCTACGGTGTGGCGGGGATTTTTTATGGGGGTTTGAGGAATAATGCTATTATGGAGGATTTAGTGGAACGAATCTGAAAAGAAAATGCGCCCGAACGGAGGTTTTGAGTGAAATTATTACTTTTTTTGGTCGATAAAGTGGGCATCTTGGTGTTAAAGTGGGCATCTTAAAGCTGATTTAACGTTCCTTAGCGTTGGTTTGTGATTCCTTAGCGTTGGTTTGTCGTTCCTTAGCGTTGGTTTGTCATTCCTTAGCGTTGGTTTGTCGTTCCTTAGCGTTGGTTTCGTGTTCCTAAGCATTGATTTTGTGTTCCTAAGCGTTGGTTTTGTGTTCCTAAGCGTTGATTATTATAGTTTTGCCTGATTTTGTTTGCTGACAGCTAAGATACTGATTTTAAATTAAATGGTGCGGTGTGGGGGTGATTTTTTTTAAGGGTGGATGGTAGATTTCTTTGATTAAACCAAGCGAAAGGATTCGCGTGGTTGCGGGGATAGCAGGGGCTGACTTTTTAAATAGGTGACAACCCCAACTCTTTCAAAAATTCATTGTGTTTGTCGGTATTTGTTTTTATGCTTTCGTTTATTGTTATCAATTTAGCATTGACTTCCTTTAAATCAATTTTTACTTCGTCAATGGATGTACTTACATATCGTGAAATATTCAAGTTGTAACCGTTCCTCTCAATCTCATCCATTGAAACTCTACGTGCGTATCTTTCAATATTTTCTGGACGATATTTATAAGTATCTACAATTTTCTGAATGTCGTTTGGTTCTCCGTTTTCGCCTTCCCTAAGGGTGTTTTGTCTTTTGCCTTTTTCAAAATGCTCACTTGCATTAATGAACAGAACATCATCTTGCTTTTTGCACTTTTTCAATACCAAAATACAAACAGGAATACCTGTGGAATAGAACAAATTTGATGGCAAGCCAATAACAGTGTCAATATGATTGTCTTTTAAAAGTTTGGTACGGATTCTTTCTTCCACACCACCACGGAATAAAACTCCGTGAGGCAATATGATAGCCATTGTTCCTTCTTTTGCAAGGAAGTGAAACCCATGCAGTAAAAACGCAAAATCGGCTGCTGATTTTGGCGCTAATCCATAGTTTTTAAACGAAAATCGTCTGCCAAAGTATCATTCGGTTCCCAACGTAAACTAAAAGGTGGATTGGACACGACGGCATCGAATTCTATCTTTTTTGATGGATTCATTTCGTTGAGCATATCCCACTGATTGAGCAAGGTATCGCCATGGAAAATCTCAAACTCGGTATCTTTCATACCGTGCAAAAGCATATTCATTCGGGCAAGGTTATAGGTGGTGATGTTCAATTCCTGTCCGAAAATTTTGCCGATACTGCCACCATTTTGAGTGATGCGCGTGCGCACATTTAAAAGCAACGAGCCCGAACCACAAGTAATATCGAGCACTTTGTTCAATTTTGGCTTTGGTCCAGTTGATGGGTCTTGACTATCTAAAATGACAATTAACGAAAGAATGGTAGAAATTTGTTGTGGGGTATAAAACTCACCTGCTTTTTTGCCCGAACCTGCCGCAAATTGACCAATCAAATACTCGTAAGCGTCGCCAAGCGTATCCGAATCGGCAGAAAAATCAGCAATTCCTTCCGCAATTTTCTGAATAATAATGCAAAGTTTCTTGTTTCTCTCTGTAGAAGTTTTTCCAAGCTTTTCGGAATTCAGATTTATTTCTGAAAACAAACCCTGAAATGTACTTGCAAACGATTCATTCTCGATATATCGGAATCCATTTTCCAAGGTTACCAATAATTCGCCATTTTGTGTACGTGCCAGTTCAGTTATGTTACTCCAAAGATGTTGGGGTTTTATCACATAATGCACTTTACGGCGCATTTGTTTTTCAAAGTCTTCAACATCGGCAGTATTTTCATTGTACCAAATCTCCAAAGGTGTTTCCACTTTCAGCTTTGACATTACGTCCTTTGGGGTATCATCAGGATAATCCTTTCCTAATTCCTTTTTAGCAGATTCTTCGTAATTAAAGGACAAATACCGAAGAAAAAGGAACGATAGCATATAATCGCGGAAATCATCCGCATTCATTGCACCGCGTAAATCGTCGGCTATATTCCAAAGGGTTTTACCTAATTGTTGTTGGTCTTTTAGTGCCATATATTTTATTCATTATAAAATTTATCATCTGCCCATTTTGCAGGATTGTTGATGATGTATTGCTGGATGCGTTGAAATTCGTCGTTGTTGCGAATGATATGGTCGTGAAAACGGGTTTGCCATTCAAATTCAAAACCCAAACGATTTGTGTGTTTGGTAACGGCGGATTTATATGATCCAATCAATGAAAAAATGGAATTTTTACCAATATGTTGAAAACGTTGTTGTCCGATGGTTTTTGGTGGTTGCGGCGATGGCGATTGCGGTGGCAATGGTAGAGACAGGGCATGCCCTGTCTCTACGGATGGCGGTGGCGATAATGGCGGTGGTGGCGATTGCGATTCCGATGATGGCGGCGTTGGCGATAATGGCGGTGGTTGAGACAGGGCATGCCCTGTCTGTACGGCATTATTGCCGTTTAATATCAATATCCCGTGTAAATGGTTGGGCATTACCTGAAATGCACCCAATTCAATGTTGTTTGCATGATTTTTAATTTCATGCCACAAAATATCGGCGATTACCCCAATGTGCGACAATTGCATGTGTGGTGATGGCGATGGAAATTGTAGAGATAGGGCATGCCCTGTCTCTACAATTTCACCAAAATAATGGTTCCGGTTTTGTGTGCAAATGGTTATAAAATAAGCCGCGTCCCAACCATAATCCCAATTTTGTAACCGGGTTGAAGGAATACGATATTTATTTTTAAATTTTTCCACGGTATTTTTTAATATGGTTTAAATGGTTATGGTTGCAATGGTTATGGATGTGATGGTAGAGACAGGGCATGCCCTGTTTGTACGGATGGCGATGATAATGGCGATGATAATGGCGATGGTTATGGTTGTGGTTTAAATGGTTATGATTGTGGTTTGGGTGGGAATATTTGGGTTCGTTATGGTTGGGATGATTATGGTCGGATACGTTATGGTTGGAATCGTTGAGACAGGGCATGCCCTGTCTCTACCCTGCAACCGGAAACAACCCCTGCAATAATCCCTTTTTATGCAATTTCAATTGTTCAATTTTTTCCGATTGTGCTGTGATTAATTCATCCAATGATGAAAGGCATGAGGCGATTTTTTGTTGTTCTCCCCTTCCATTAGGGAATAATATTGGATATTCTCTAATTGAATCTTTATCGCCTCTTGGCATTTTTACACCTTCTGCACCTTTCATTATATAATTAATGAATGCATCGTTTTTTAATAAGCACGAGAGGAATGTGGCCATAATTATTGATTTAGCTTGAATGACAATAACATCATTTGAACATGCACCGTCTTTATCAGCAAACCAGACCTTTTTTAGATATGGACGAATGTTTGAAATCAGAACATCTCCTTTTCTATATTTTGTAAAATTTCCATAATCAGGAAGTTTGGATGAGATGGATACACCTGCATAATCTGGCAATAGGTTTTCGGTACTTACATAAGTGTTAATTGAAAGGTTTTCTAATTGAGTTTTCTCATTTACAAAAGCTGCAATCGCTCCCAACTCTTTCTCCACCCAATCCCCATTCCCCACAAACTCCTTAAACCGCCATTTCGGCACAGTTTCCCCTTCTTTCGGGAAAAGGTTTTGCATCAAACCTTTTTTATGGGTTTTTAAGGCATCTAATTTATGGCTGTGGGATGCAATCACGTCATCTAAGGATGAAAGACAGGATGCGATTTTTTGTTGTTCTTTCGCATTTTTAGGTAAAATTATTGGACAATTAAGTACATCCTCGTTTCGTAGATTTGTTTGCTTCACTCCATCATCAAAAGCTAAGAAAAATTGATTTCTATTTAATAGATAAAGTAACAATTTTCCATCTGTATTCACTGGTGTTAATTTACAAATACGCTGATTAACCGTATAGAAATCGTCTTTATCAACGTAAAAACATTTAGCTATTGCCCTTCCATTTGGTACGTCACTAAGTACCATCAAAATTTCATTTTTCTTTGCTAGACAAAGTGCTGAATTAGAAAATTTCCTTACTTCCCCGTCTGTCGAAATGAATTTGGAATTTACAACAACATAATTTCCTTGTTCTACAATATCCTGCTCATGTGCTTTCCCATTTTCATATTCAGCTATTTGGCTTACAATATTTTCCATCCATTCCCCCTCCTCCACAAACTCCGGAAAACGCAATTCCGGCACTAATTTATTTGTCTCTTTATTCATAAGCTTGCGTTTTTAAAATAGAAATAAGGGGCGTAGCCCTGCTGTCTTCGTAGAAAAATGCACCCATATGATTTTAGAGGGGCGTTAGCCCTGAAATCTTCACCTAATCGTACCATTCAAATAAATATTTGGGGTTATAATCGATTTCAAATTTTTCTAAAAACATCAAATATTCCTCCCTGAACGATTGTTTCTTGTGGTGTTCTGGTTGATTTAAAATATATTTCACCACATTGTCGATATGTGATTTTGAATAGGTAAAAGCCCCAAAACCATCCTGCCAGGAAAATTTTCCCCGAATATATTTTTTATCATTAAGCCAGTTCGAAGAACCCGACTTAACCTGTTCCATTAACTTTGATGGAGAAACAGTTGGGTGCATCCCTGCAAATATATGTGTATGATCGGGGTTGCAATAGATGGCGTATGTTTTACATTTGTGATTGGTAACAATGCCACAAATTACTTTTTCCAGTTCATCTCTGAATTGTTCTTTGATTAGGTTTTCACGCCCTTTAACCGAAAAAACGAATTGGGTATATAATTGGGTATATGTATTTGCCATGTTTTTATGATGTCAGGGCTACGCCCCTTTTGTTGCATTAGTCATTTTTTCTACGAAGATTAAAGGGCTACGCCCTTTGCTACCTAAATTGGAGTTGGAATTAATAACCATGAAGTTTTCAGGCTAAATCAAGTTTGAAGCATTCTAAGATCAGCCTTTGCTTTTTTGTGATTTCACCTAAAATTATTGTATCCTTATCAATAAATGTTTTTTTTATTTTTC
>CAIRHD010000592.1 GCA_903878265.1 uncultured Bacteroidales bacterium
GAAAATAAATTGAATTATCAAAACTCACTGTTCCCAGATAAGCAGGGGGCTTACTTTTGAAAAAGAAAAAAAATGCGATTAATAATCAATTAGTTACCCTCATTTTAGTCCAGAATTATTGCTTTACCGGACAACAATGAATTAAATTACAATGAACAAGTAATTAAATTAGAGCAAACAGGTAATTAAATTAGAGCAAACAGGCATTTCATCAAGCAGCAAAGTGTCGGGGTGACTCAAAAAGTCGCCCCTACACTTGTTGTTCACGGGGCGACTTTTTCAGACACCCCATGAATTCTGACAAAAAGTAATACTAAACCTGTGAATCCGCTACGAAAACCCTGAAACAAAGAAATTTCCCGATACCACGAACAACAAAATTAGTACCTTCGCTTTTCGGGTTTATCAATAGATTTTATGCGTACCACCTTGTTTGTAAATGTATTGCTTCCTTTGCCGGTTGCGGGTTATTTTACCTATCGCGTGCCTTACGACCTTAACGAGGCGGTTGAAACAGGTAAGCGGGTCGTAGTGCAGTTTGGCAAGAAAAAAGTTTATACCGCATTGATCCATGGCATTTCGGAAACGGCTCCTTTGGTCGAGACCAAATATATACTTGGCGTGCTCGACCTTCACCCCATTGCAAATCAGTTTCAGTTCAAGCTTTGGGAGTGGATTGCTTCCTATTACTGCTGTACCGTAGGCGAAGTGATGAATGCAGCTTTGCCGGCCGCCTTGAAATTGGCAAGCGAATCGAAAATACGGATTGTACCCGGCGTTGAGCTTGATACAAAAATTTTATCGGAAAAAGAATACAACCTGCTTCGCGCACTCAAGGAAAACGGTGCTTTGTCCATTACCGATGCTTCAAGGTTTGCCGATTTGGCAAAGATTATCCCACTGATCCATAACCTGATAGAAAAAGGCTATATCGTTACCGAAGAAGAAATACATGAACGGTTTACACCGAAAACACTTTCCTTTATAAAACTTACCGATGCCTTTAATAGCGAAGGGCAGCTTCAGCAATTATATGATAAACTGGAACGGAAAGCCCCAAAACAGCTCGACTTGCTAATCGAATATATTCAACTTTCAAAAATCATGTCGAACAACCCGGTAGAGGTTTCGCGCAAGGAACTGTTTGCCCGTATCGACGATGCTGCTTCTAAATACAAAGCATTAGAAAAGAAAGGGGTTTTTGAGGAATACGACAAGGAATTCAGCCGCCTTAACTACCGCAAAGCCACGCACAGCTCCGATAGTATTGAATTGACACCCGAACAGCAACGCGCTTTTCAGGAAATTTATACATCGTTTGCCGATAAAAATGTAACACTGCTCCACGGTGTAACTTCCAGTGGCAAGACTGAAATTTATATCAAGCTCATCAGGCAAATGCTTGATGAAGGCAAGCAAGTTCTGTATTTATTGCCCGAAATTGCACTTACTACACAAATTATCAATCGTTTACAAAAATATTTTGGTAACGATGTCGGAGTTTACCATTCGCGTTACAACGAAAACGAAAGGGTTGAAATATGGCAGCATGTGGCCGGTACAGGAACACAAGCATTTAAAATACTGTTAGGCGCACGGTCGGCTATGTTCCTGCCTTTCAACAACTTGGGGCTGATAATTATCGACGAGGAACATGATGCCTCGTACAAACAATACGATCCTGCGCCACGCTACAATGCCCGCGATGCGGCAGTTTTTCTTGCTTCTATGCATAATGCCAAGGTGCTTTTGGGTTCGGCAACTCCGGCAGTCGAGAGTTTTTACAATGCAAGCCAGGGGAAATATGGATATACTTCCCTTTCCGAACGCTTTGGCGGATTATTGCTTCCACAGGTGAAATTGGTAAACCTGAAGGAAGAACACCGTATGAAAACCATGCAGTCCATTTTTTCGTCAGCTTTGATCCGCGAAGTTGAAGCTGCTCTGGCTGCCAACGAGCAGGTTATCCTTTTCCAAAACCGGCGAGGTTTTTCGCTGCATATCGACTGCGACAACTGCAACTGGATACCGCATTGCGTTCAGTGCGATGTATCCTTGGTTTACCACAAAAAACAAAACCAATTGCGTTGCCATTATTGCGGTTACACTACCCGAATTCCCGACAAATGTCCCGATTGCGGCCATACTCATTTGGTGATGAAGGGATTTGGAACCGAAAAAATCGAGGAGGAACTTTCGTTGATATTTCCAAAAGCACGGATTGCCCGCATGGATCTGGATACCACACGGACACGGTTCGCCCACCAGAAACTCATTGCATCCTTCGAGGAACGAAAAGTGGATATTTTGGTTGGCACCCAAATGGTTACAAAAGGACTGGATTTTGATAATGTTAGCTTGGTTGGAATTTTGAATGCCGATAGCCTGCTTTCGTATCCCGATTTCAGGGCGTTTGAGCGCGGTTTTCAGTTGATGGCCCAGGTGGCGGGACGTGCCGGGCGAAAGAACAAACAAGGCAAAGTGATGATTCAGGCGTTTAACCCATCGCACCCAATACTTGGCATGGTGTTGCACCACAATTATGAAGCAATGTACCAAAGTCAAATGGTTGAAAGGGAGAAATTTAACTATCCGCCATTTTGTCGGATCGTGCAACTTTCGTTACGACATGTAAGTGCCGATTTAATCAACAAAGCAGCCGACGAACTTGCAAAAACCTTGAGGGCTTTGTTTGGCAAAAGGGTTCTTGGACCTGAATATCCCAATGTTTCGCGCATCAGGAACCAATACCTGAAAAACATTTTATTGAAATTCGAGAAAGGAATCCCATTACCAAAAGCCAAGGACGAAATCAAAAAAGCGATAATGAAATTAAACGCACATCCTGATTATAAATCAGTCAGGGTGATTATTGATGTTGATCCAATGTAATGGGTTGAAGTTGATGGTATTAATATGTAAAAATGTTACAATAGTCTTTATCGAATCAGGGATTTAGGAAACATCGGTTTTGGGATCGGAAATCTCATAAAAAAGAGTTTGAGGCAACATTTATAGCACTGCCTTTCGTCATTTCACAACAAAAACCCTCTTTAATCCACAACATTCAATTCGTCAACCAAATAGCCGGCGCCGGCATATTTATCCACAACAAAAAGCACGTACCGAATGTCTACACAAATGGTGCGTTGTAGGTTTACATCGTATTTTATGTCGCTGCTCATAGCTTCGGAATTGCCATCGAAAGCCAGCCCGATCAGTTCGCCATTGCCATTTATTACAGGACTTCCCGAATTTCCGCCGGTAATATCCTGCGTAGTTAGGAAACAAACATCCATGATCCCATTTTTAGAATAAGGGCCAAAATCCTTTTTTTCGAATAATTCCTTGAGTTTTGGAGAAACAATAAATTCAGGGTTTGTCGGGTCTTCCTTTTCCATAACACCTTGTAAAGTAGTGTGATAATCGGCAAAAAGTGCATCGGCAGGCTTGTAGGGTTTCACGCTGCCGTAGGTGAGACGCATGGTGCTGTTGGCATCAGGATAAAATACAGTTTCCGGGTTCATTTCGCGCAAACCGGCCAAGTACAATCTTCTGGCTTTCAAAAATTTGTCTTCGTCTGTCATTTGCGAAAGTCGGCCTATCATATAAGAGCCTATAAATGAATTTGCTGCCACAACAGCAGGGTCTTTTTCGAGGGTTTTCTTTTTCGGATGGTCAAGATATTCCATTAGTTTTGCCTCTGATGCAAAAACAGAATGTTCGAACATTGCATCAACATATTTGCCAATGTCGCCTTTAAATTTCTTGTTTATTGTGGTGTAGCAGTCGGGGATATATTGTGGGGCAACGTTTTTGGCTAACAGTTCAAGCATTTTTTCAAGCAACTCTTTTTCCAGCTCAGGGTTGAAGGTTTTGTAAAATTTGGCCGCCCTTTTTTTGCTTATATCCACCATCTCTTTAAAATCGGAAGAATCGAACCTGCTAGTGAGCTCACCGGTTTGAAAAGCGATGTATAAAATCCTGGCACCCATCAAAAGTTCGCTGGTATAGCTAATTGCTTCGTTGGCCCGGCTTTCGGCTGCAGATTGATACACTGTTTTGAAATCGCCAATAACGCCGCCATACAGGGTTTTACGGTTCTCATCCTGGTCTGCCCAAGCCTGAAAACCATCCTCGATTTTTCGTTTATCATTAAACACTTTCAGCCGCTGCAAAGCTTTGCTTTCCTGAAGTGACTTTTTCCAGAAGTTGCCCAAGTAAGCATAATCGCCGGCATAAGAAATCCGCGTGGCATCGTCTGCATCCATGTATTTCTTCATCACTTCCATTTTAGCCCATTTGGCTTTTATGTCGGCAGGGTTGCTCTGCGTGAGTTTTTCTTCGATACCGTACGAAGTCAGGTAGCGGTCGGTTGCGCCAGGGTAACCAAGTATCATCGAGAAATCGCCTTGCTTAACCCCAGCAACTGAAACAGGCAGGAAATATTTTGGCTGGTAAGGCAAATTGTCTTTCGAAAAAGCTGCCGGTTTTCCATCTATTCCTGAATAAACCCGCAGCAGGCAGAAATCGCCGGTATGGCGCGGCCACATCCAGTTATCGGTGTCGCCACCAAATTTTCCGATTGAAGATGGAGGAGCACCCACCATGCGCACATCGGTAAACGTTTCATAAACAAATATATAAAACTCGTTTCCTTCAAACATACTTTCGACCGAAACTTCCAAACCTGATTCGGATTCTGTTTCTTCAATAATCTTGTCGGATTCCTTTTGAATCGCCAAATCCCTTTCGCCTTCGTCCATTTCCGCTGTAACATTTGCCAAAACTTTGGCAGTTACATCTTCCATACGAATCAGAAAGGAAACTGTCTTGCCCGGAATTGGCAATTCCTCTTCGGGGCGCATGGCCCAAAAACCATCGGTGAGGAAATCGCTTCCAACAGAACTTTGCTCGGCAATGGCCTCATAACCACAGTGATGATTTGTAATCAGCAAGCCTTTCTGCGAAATGATGGAACCTGTACAACCACCGTGATCCAAGGCAACAATAGCATCTTTGATACAAGCCTGGTTTATGCTGTAAATTTGTTCGGATGTGAGTTTTAAACCCATTTTTTGCATGGCATCAGTATTGTATTTACTAATGAGCATAGGCAGCCACATGCCTTCGTCGGCTTTGGCAAAGAGATTTGTAATAACAATAAAAACCAGTATCAGGAAAAGCTTTCTTGATTTCATAAAGGGTTGGATTGAAGGATTAAACATCTGAAAAACAGACTATTTTATTTATTCATATTATCGTATTACCAATAATAAAAGTACCACATTGCAAAGTAAATGAATATAAGCTTGATAAAAGCCAACAAATAGATGAGGGCCTCTAAAAAGGCATTTTTATATACAACACTTGATGGCATTTTCCCATTTCAGCGTGAAGCATGGTTTTCATCTGTACTTTTTCTTTGGAGTGGTGAAAAATCAGCAATTCTTCACCATAAGCTTTGGGTTCATCATATCGAGTATGGCATATTTTATGCCTTCGCGCCCTAATCCGGAATCCTTAATGCCTCCATAAGGTGTATGATCGACCCTGAATGTGGGGACATCGTTGATTATTACCCCGCCAACATGCAATTTATTGAATGCCAAGTTCATTTCGCTGATGCTATCGGTAAACACACCTGCCTGTAAACCAAACCTGCCTGAATTTATCCGGTTTATAGCTTCGGCAAAATCCTTTACTTTTTCGATTACAACCACGGGGCCAAAAACTTCGGCAGCACATACCAGCATATCTTCATGCGAGCCTGTGATAAGGGTTGGCTGCATAAAACTTCCGTCCCTTTTTCCGCCAGCGAGGATCTCAGCGCCACCGTTCACAGCCTCAATTATCCAGTTTTCGACCCTAATCGCGTTCGCTTCATCAATCATTACAGTAATATCTGTATTGGGATCGATTGGGTTTCCGGGTTTAAGGGTTTTTATTTTTTCGATGAACTTTTCTGTAAATTCCTCGAATAAGTTTTCCAAAACATAAATACGCTGGGTGTGGATGCAAACCTGACCGGAGTAGGCAAATCCACCAACCACACATTTGGTCGAAGCCGCTTCGAGGTCGGCTCCGTGCGAAATAATCACTCCTGCATTTCCACCCAATTCCAGCACCACTTTTTTCTTTCCAGCATTGTTTTTCATTTTCCAGCCTACTTCCGGCGAACCGGTAAAAGATAACAAACTGATACGCTTATCCGTAACCAATTTATTGCCTGTTTGCCTATCCATTGGTAATATGGAAACTGCGCCTTTCGGTAAAACTGTCCGGTCAATTATCTGCGCAAGCATTAGCGTTGACAAGGGTGTAAGGCTCGATGGTTTTAAAATGATTGGGCAACCAGAAGCTATTGCCGGGGCAATTTTATGAACCGCCAGATTTAAAGGGAAATTGAATGGAGAAATACCAGCAACAATTCCGATAGGGAAATATCTTAAAATCCCTTCTTTGCCCACACCGGCAGGCGTCCAATCCACCTGAATATGTTCCGATGGCAGGCGTTTGCTTTCCTCGGCTGCAACAGAAAATGTTTGTATGGAACGGTCAACTTCCGAAAGTGCATAGCGTATTGGTTTGCCTGATTCGAAAGTAATAAGTTCGGCAAAACGCTGACGCATCGCCATGAGTTCTTCGCTGATTTGTTTCAGGATGTTGAACCTTTTATATGACGGGATTTCGGCCAATTCCGAAGCAATGTTTTGAGCTTCCCGGATTGCCATTTCGAGTTCCGGTTCGCCGGCCAAAAATGTTTGGGCAACTTTAGTGTTATCGTACGGGTTTTTAACATTAAGTACATGAGCGGAAGTCATGAACATTCCGGCGCAGTACATCTGGAAGCTTTGTTGTGAAAACATAGTTGGAGTATTTAGGGGATAAAGTTACGATGGAAAACGAAACCAAAAATAAATCCACGTTAATTTCCTTTGTTGGCCCCAAAAGCAAAGTTGAGTCTGCTGCTAAAACACGAAAAAAAAATGTTATTTAGACCAGTCGGTCAACTGCAAAACAAACATGTTATAAATCAATTGATTATGTGTGAATATTGTATTTTTAATTGATTTTGAGAAGTTCGATGTAGCTATTTATATAGAAAAATGACTTCTCGGAGTGCTTCCTAAAATGTGTCAATTTATCCAGTTCTCATCACAGTTTCTGATTATTGCCCTAACAATATACAACTTTAATCTTACTTTTGTTTCCATATACAATGGAATGGATAGGGAAAATACAACAAGGTATCTGTAGTGATTCTAAAACTGAAATATAAAACCAAAGAGTAAACCAAGAAACCAAATTTTAAGGAGATGAATAAATTTCTATTAATCGTTCTACTCGCCCTCCTTGTAAAGCCACAACAGGTTTTACCGCAGGAAATTAGCAAAACTGACAATGCCAATTCCGGTTTGCAGAATCAAGCCGAGGCTTCTATATTGTACCAACAACAAAAATTGGATTCGTTGCTAATGCTCAAATTGCAGGATGAACTAATAAAAGCATCGGGCAACGAACTGAAGACAAAACAACTTGAGCAAAAATTACAGATTATCGAATCGGGCGACTCCTTGCGAAAGGTAGAATTGCTGAACAAAATCGAAACAATGAGAAAAAGTGCTAAGGGTTTTGCCGTAAATCCATTTAGCGATACATTGTTTTACATTTATGCCAACATAGCATCTTTTGGTGCCAAGGAGCGGGCCGAAAATATTAAAAAGCGTATCAAAACCCTTTATGAAGAACCGTTTTTCAGGCCGGATTCGCTTTTGGTAAGACCAACCGAAAATGGCGTCGAAATTTTATATTCCGACGGTTTTATTATACTATTGGTAACCAATGTGGATGCTTTATTGCTTAATACCAGCGAGTTGAAGTTGGCATCCAAATATAATGAAGCAATAAAGGCAAGCCTGATAAAAGAGAGAAAAGCAAACAGTTTAACCAATTGGCTTATCCGTATTTGCTTGGTCATTTTAATAATTATCGGACTTAGCCTATTGATATTCCTAACCAATAAGATTTTCGGGTGGGTTAAAAAAAGCCTGTTCGCAAACCGCGATAAGTTCCTTAAAGGGCTGACTATCAAAAAAATAAAAATATTTACAACAGCGCATTTTGAAAAATTTGTGATGCAAGCCATTAATTTCTTGAGGATTATTTTGATCTTTCTCGCAGTTTTTTTGTCGTTGCCCTTGTTGTTCAGCATATTTCCCGAAACCAGAATGTGGACAACTACCTTGTTGGGCTGGATTTTAAACCCTGCCCGCATAGCCTTAAAAGGTGTGATAGATTTCTTGCCAAACCTATTTTCAATTTTGGTGATTGTTTTCATTTTTAAATATGCAATAAAAGGCATCAGGTATTTTGTCGTTCAAATTGAGAAAGGGGAAATACAGATTAACGGGTTTCACGAAGATTGGGCGCAACCAACGTTCAGGATTTTGAAATTCCTTCTATATGCTTTTATGCTGGTATTGATTTTTCCTTATTTGCCAGGTTCCGGTTCGCCTGCATTTCAAGGGGTTTCGGTGTTTATCGGTATATTGTTCTCGTTGGGTTCGTCGAGTGCCATTGCCAATATGGTAGCTGGAATGGTAATAACGTATATGCGCCCTTTTAAAATTGGCGACCGGGTTAAAATTGGTGAAATTACCGGCGATGTTGTGGAGAAAACCACGTTGGTTACCCGCATCAGGACAATTAAAAACGAAGATGTTACCGTCCCTAATTCAACGGTTCTTTTGAGCAGTACCACTAACTATTCGACCAATACCCGCAACAAGGATACCGGTTTAATCATGCACACAACAGTAACAATTGGCTACGATGCGCCTTGGAAAGATGTACACCAGGCTCTGATTTCGGCGGCTTTACGCACTACTTTCATCTTAAAAAAACCTTCGCCATTTGTATTGCAGACCAGCCTCGACGATTTTTACGTTTCGTACCAAATCAACTGTTATACCAAAGAAGCCAACAAACAAGCGACAATTTATTCGGAGCTGCACCAAAATATCCAGGATTGCTTTAACGAAGCCGGAATTGAAATCATGTCGCCTCATTACGAGCACCAGCGCAGGGGCAATACAACCACCATCCCTGCTAACTACATGGTTGGGGATGATTTTGCTTTAGGTATAGTTGATGAAAATTTAGAAGGAGAATAGCAGGTTCGTTTTGCCTGAAGAACTGATTTTTTGAGGTGTTTTTCAACTTTTAGTTTGCCACTACCAACTTGCCACGTTGAAATTATTTGAACCTCGAATTTACAAAATCGCCGTGCTGGTAACGCTGGATTACTTTGTAGCGTTGGATTTTCCCGCTTGAGGTTTTGGGTATTTCGTTGGACTTAATCAGGATTAGCTCGTCAATAGGGATTCCTAAATCCTTGCGCATCAATGCCCTGAGTTTTTCTAAAACTTCCGTTGCTTTGGCTTCAGGAATGGCAGCCGCAAAAACAAGCACTTTTTCCTTTCCTGTTTTAAAATCGGTAATCCCTCCGATGATTATTTTCCCAAAACTAAATTCGTCGAGGTTACAAGCCAATACTTCAAGGTCGTTGGCAAAATAATTTTTTCCGTTTACAAAAATAATATCCTTGTAACGCCCACTGATATATAGGTTTCCTTCAAAAATAAAACCCATGTCACCAGTTCTGAGCCATTCGCCGACAAACAAATCATGCGTAGCTGTGGGGTTGTTGTAGTATCCTTTTGTGATCGAATTGCCTTTTACCTGCACATGGCCAACATTTCCATCAGGTAGTGGATCATCATTTTGATCGGTAATCCGAATTTCAATATGCTTTAATGCGATTCCTACTGCAGTGATTACTCTCGAATGCCTCGTTGCTAAGTTAGTTTTCACCGGTATAGCTTTTTGGTTCCTGTCCATTTCGGAACTTTCGAAAGCAGTAACCACCGAAGGCTTCATCAGTGGGGTAAATGAAATAGCAAGTGTGGCTTCCGCCATACCATAAACCGGCATCATGGCTTCTTCCCGAAAACCAAAGGGTTTCAAGGCATAGTTAAATTCAGTCATCACTTTTACTGAAATGGGTTCAGCTCCATTCAACAATGCTTTTAATGGCGACAAATCCCAATTGTGGCCTTCAGGTCTTCGTTTCAGATAACGGATCAACAATTCCTGACCAAAATTCGGACATCCTGTAATGGTGATTTTGCACCTGCTCATCATTTCAGGCCATAATGCCGGATTTTTAATATAATCTATTGTAAGAATATGAAACTGGCTCGATGGACAGCTGATGGGAGTTAAATGATAGCCGATAAGCCCCATATCATGATATAGTGGCATCCAATTGCCAACGGGATCATTTGATTGCAAATCAAGCCCTTTAGCAATAGATTCCATATTATAGAAAATATTCTTGTGTGTAAGCATTATCCCTTTGGGGTCGCCAGTACTTCCGCTCGAAAACTGTATAAAGGCAAGATCGTCAATTGCCGGTTCTAATGAAATTTGGCCTTTACTTTTAGGGATTTCTTTAAAAGGGATAATGCTTTTTGACAAAAAGGCATCGCCACATTCCATCGGATGGCTGGTAAA
>CAIRHD010000593.1 GCA_903878265.1 uncultured Bacteroidales bacterium
GATGACATGGCTATTTGCTTAGTTTGAAGCTAATTGGCATATTGAATTGGACTCTTACTGGCTGTCCACTTTGTTTGCCTGGCAGCCATTTGGGCATTGCACTAACCACGCGTACAGCTTCGGCATCGCAGCTTTCATCTATCCCTCTTAACAATTTTACATTTCCAACAGAACCATCTTTTTCAACAATAAAAGACACAAATACTTTCCCTTGAATGCCTTTTTCGATGGCTTTTGCAGGATATTTCAGGTTATTCATCAAAAATTTCGTCCTTCCTTCATCACCTCCAGGGAATTGAGGCATAACTTCGACCACCGTAAATATTTCATCAGCTGGGGACGAAACTTCAGTTGGTGGTGGCGGAGGTGGCGGAGGAGGAGGAGGGATTGATTCGGTTGCCTGCTGGCAACTTACAGCAAAGGCCATTGCTAGGCATATCGCCGCTGGCAACACTAAAAATGCTTTCATTCGGGCAAATTTTGAATTTTTCTTGTAAAACATGGTTAACCTCCTTTTGATTAGTGAGTAATTGAAATTATTGCCCAGGACAACTGCCAAGGCTACTTTATCTTGTGCAAAAAGAATCCTAGTGTAAGCTACCGGGTCAGTACCTGAACCAATTACAGCTTTATCCGCTTCAAATTCATGGGTTTCGCGTAATGATTTTCCTATTAATGGAATAAATGGGTTGAACCAGAAAATGGTTTGCAAAACCTCGGCCAGTAAAATATCAAAACTGTGAAATGATTTTATATGGATAGACTCGTGCCTGATGATTTCATCGAGATTCGAACTATCTTTTAGGTTTGCTGGTAGATACATAGTATTTAAAAATGAAAAAGGAGGAATATCCAAATCGCTCCAAAGCAAATTGGTCTCATTTTCAACTGTCTTTGTTCCGTTTTTGTTGAGCTTATAAATATTTAATAACCTGATCAATAATCTGGAGACAAAAATCCCCAAACCAAGAAAATATAGATAGGCCATAAGGCTTGCTATTGTTGGGATATTGCTGGCATTAGAACTGATGACTATGGGTGATAAGGTAAATGTTCCAAGAATGCCATTGCCTGATACCAGGATTTTGCCCGTTGAGTAGAATTCAGGAAAAAAGGTAATGATTGGAATCAGTATGGAGAGGAGCAAAGCCGAAAGCAAGTAGGCACGGTTAAACCTGAACAAGGGTTCCTTACGCAGGAAAATTGTAAATGCCGCATAAAAAATACCCAGCGACACTATGCTTGCCATTAAATATGGGATAGTTGCATTCATTTTTTGACTTTTTTATGGTTTTCTATCTGTTCTTCAACAAGCAACTTAATCTCTTCCAATTCATTGATGCTCAAGGTTTCGCTTTGGGCAAAAAACGAAGCCAATGCTTTGTACGAACTACTGAAATAATTGCGCGTAAAATTGTTCAGGTATTCGCGCGAATAGTCTTCCTTGTTCACCATGGGATAGTATTCATGGGTTCGGCCATAAGCTTTGTGGGCAATAAAACCTTTCTGCTCCAATATCCTGACTATGGTCGAAACGGTATTGTAGGCGGGCTTTGGTTCGGGTAACAGGGTAACAATGTCGTTTACAAATCCCTTCTCCAATTCCCACAGTACATGCATGATCTGTTCTTCGGCTTTGGTTAGTTTTTTCATCTTTAGAATTTACACTGCAAATATACAACTAATTTTATAGTTATACAACTATAAACATAATTTAGATAAAAATATTTTGCAACTACAATGTAATGAATACTTTAATAAATCGGTTTATTATTCAAGAGTTCAAATTTTCGGATAATAAATAGCAATTTCGTGTGAAAAAATTTTATATCGTCCCTGCCAGAACTTCAAATTAAATTCATTTATCTCTATATCAATAGCTATTTACTCTCCCAAATAATCTCACGGGACAATTCTATACATGATTTGTCAAAACAAATAATCTAAGGGAGTTGTAAATATTTGGAGTTACTTTTATTGCATATTTATGGTATTTGATGGCATAAATTATATGTCTGCAACCGTCCCATAGAAGGACAAGATATAGGTAGCAAGCAAATTACAAATAAGCTAAAAGTCTCAGGTGGAGGATATAACCGGTTTTTGCAGCATTCTTAATCTGGCTTAATTGGACACTATCAACAAAAAAAACAAAAATTCAACCCCTAAGCGATGCGCTGCGACTTTGGAATGAGTTATATGGAGCACTTTCCTTACCTGAACAGAAGAATTTTATATAAAATTCCACATTAATCTATACAAGGCATGATATTTATAACACAATGTAAAATATGCAAAGCACACATTGCCATACAAATACAACAATTTACGTTTAGTGTTGCATTCTAATCCCTGCGCATAGCATCCTAACTACTGCACAAAGTATTTGTACTGATATTTGGTTATACCTTTAACTTTAAACAAGTAAAATGCTACAATAATTAAATGGCTACCAAAATTCTATTGTTCCGCGAGGTATAGCCACTGGCACTGTGCTTGACCGCTTTTTGTGGCTACAATTATTTTGTGCTTTACATCCATCTGATTTGTATAAATCATGTATTTTTGTATGTTGAAAAATCAAATGGAGCGCAACCCCAAACTTCGATTGGTTGCAGCCTTGCAAAACACTGTTTTTTAGCAAACCAACCTGCATTATTAAGTCATTTAGTTTAACAAACCCAATTTCAAAAAGCTACAATTATCTTAAAATGATCTTTCGCCCCAGCTATAAAGCGACTTGTAATATAATGAAGTACGCCCTGTTTACTGTGTTTCTGGTTCTTGCTGGCATGCCTCAACCTACTATTGCCCAGCAGTATTTTATAAAATCATATAATGCCGAGGATGGCTTGCCTACCCGCATCGTAACCGATGCCTGCCAAGATAAGGAAGGCTATATGTGGTTTACAACCTATTCGGGCATTTCAAAATATGATGGTTTTGGTTTCACCAATTTCGACACAGCAAGTAGGCTTCCCAACCAACAATATCGTAAAATCATTTGTGATCAAAATGGGGTGATTTGGGCAGTGCCCTATTTTACTGATGGGAAAGTAGTGTTTTTGAAAGATAACGAATGGAAAAGCATAAAAATGCCTACGCTTACATCAGATGTAACGTATATTACATCCTTTGATGTTTCCTATAGCAGACAAAACCCTGTGATTTGCATTGGAAGCTACATTGGTATTGATGTATATAAGGACGACAAATGGAAACATTATGATATTTCGGACAATAAAGCATTGAACAAGGTTTTTGGGGTAACCGAAAATAACGGTTCTTTTTATCTTGCGACCAACATTGGATTGTGCATTTTTGATAACGGCACTTTTAATTGGGGCCTGAACAAAAAACTAAACCCCGGCAACGATGCTATTTATGCCATAAAGTTCGAAAAACCAAATACCCCTGCCGAAAGGATGTGGATATTGACCAAGCAGACAATTGGGTATTACCAAAAAAACGAATTTACGGTATTGAGTTCAAAGTTCCTGCTCGATGATGTTGATGTTGCCAATTTCACCTATATGGGGATAGGCAAAAACGACGATGTGTTTTTTGGCAACAATTTCTCGAAGTTCAACTTAAAGATATCAGAACGCAAAATCACCCCATTGAGGGTGAAAAACGCATTTTCGTCTAATGGGGCATCTTCACTGTTTGTTGATCGCGAAGGCAATGTATGGATTACCGACAGCCGTGGTATTGATAAAATAAACAACATTTCCATTGCGAGTTATTATGAATCGAATGGCTTGCCTGCCAATGAGGTAACGGCCATTGTTGAAACCAACGACGGGCGGTTTGTGCTTGGCCATAGCAACCTTGTTTCGATTATGGATGGCGACAAATTCAAAATCATCCCTTTCCCAGGCAAGCAAAGCAACCTTACCCGCGTTTTGGATATGATGAAAGACCGCGACGGCAATATCTGGATAAGTGCCAATATGATAGGCGTGGGCCGCTTATCGCCCAAGGACAAAATAAAATGGTTTACTACCGAAAAGGGAAATTTTACAACAGCCGTTTGCCAGGACAACGCAGGGAAAATTTGGGTAGGTACCAACAAGAAGTTGTTTTACCTTAAAGGCGCCAAAATAGTTGAATACGAACATACAAAGCTTTTCAATAGCAGCGTGCGCAAAATTTTTGCCGACAAAAAAGGCGGCATCTATATCACCAGTATGGTGGGCTTGTGGTATGTTGATAAAAACAATTCGATAAGCAAAATACCCACCGAAGGAAACCAGGAACTGAATGTTTTTAGTTATTACGATGATAATAATGGAATGCAGTTTGTAGGTGCAATGAGTGGGCTGTATTACATAAAAAACGGGGTAATTGCCAGATATAAAAATGACCGCCTGCAACTAAATAACCCTATTTTTTTTATAATCCAGGACAAAGACAAGCAATATTGGTTTGGCACAAATAATGGTGTTTATAGGTGGGATGGCATCAACGACCCTGATATTTTCAACACTTTCAATGGGTTGGCTGGCCGTGAAACCAACCGCTCGGCGGGATTGCCAGATTCGAAAGGAAGGGTTTGGGTTGGAACCGACAGGGGGCTTTCGTGCTTCACTCTGAACAGTGGTATAATAAAAACACCTGCCCCAACGGTGAAGTTGCTCAATACCGAAACCAGTAATGGAGTAAAATATCCGCTCAATACCCCTTGTCCGTTATTCAATACCGACAACACGCTGTTCTTCCATTTCAGGGGCATTTCGTTTATAAACGAACAATTGCTCACCTACAAATACAAGCTCGATGGCTACGATACAGAGTGGCGCGAGGCAACACAAGCCATGCTCGACAAAATTAGCTATACCGGTTTAAAGCCTGGCAAATACAAGCTATGTGTTAAGGCCAAAAATTATTCGAGCGCATGGAGCGAAGTCGCCATTTCGTCCGAAATTGTCATAAAACCACCCTACTACCTCACCTGGTGGTTTATCGCTGTTTCAATATTGGCCTTCTTTGTGCTGCTTGTTTTAGTTTATTTGTTCTTTTCCACCAAACTTGTCAACAGGACACTTAAAAAAGAAATCGAAGAGCGCAAACTCATACAGGAGAGCCTGAAAGAAAGCGAACAACGCTTGTCGTTTGTCTTGCAAGGCAGCCGCCTTGGAAGCTGGGATTGGAATATTGGCACCGATGTAATAAAGCGCAACGCCCTTTGCAAAGAACTATTAGGCTATAAAAGCGATGAACTCGAAGGACATCCAGAACAATGGCATAATTTGATACACCCCGACGACAGTGGAAAAGTTGACATATCCCTAAAGGATCATTTGGATGGAAAAACCACTTTGGTAGAAGTTGATTACCGGATGCTTGCAAAAAATGGCCATTACAAATGGATTCACGACCGCTATATGATAGTTCAGCGAAATATAGTAGGCAAGCCACAAAGGATAAGCGGTACGCTTTCGGATATAACCGAACGCAAGGAATCGGAGGAAGCTTTGCAACGGAGCGAAGAGCGGCTAAGGTTGTTGTTGGCTTCGTTGCCCATAGCAATTTATGTTAGCCCTGTTGATGCTGATATCGACATCGAGCTGATTGCCGGAAATGTTGAATCCCTTACTGGCTTTTCGAAAGAAGAATACATTGCTGAAACCGACTTTTGGCGAAAGCGCTTGCATCCACAAGACAAGGATCGGGTACTTTCTGCTTTCGGCGAGGCTGCAACTTTAGGTGGCATCACAATCGAATACCAATGGATGATAGCTGATGGAAGCTATAAATGGTTCCACGATCAATCTATTGTAAACAGCAATGGGGGGAAACCCCAGTTTATGGGCGTGTTGGTCGATATAAGCGACCTTAAAAATGCAGGTCTGGAAATAAAAACCAAAAATGAACAGCTCAACCTTATAAATGCTGAAAAGGATAAGCTGTTTTCGATAATCTCGCACGATTTGCGTAGCCCCGTCAACGGATTTTTGGGTTTGACGGCTTTGCTCGATGATGAATTGGAAAGCCTGAGTACCATACAAATTAAGGAAATTGCAACAGCACTTAACGCATCGGCCATAAAAGTAAGCGATTTGCTCAACGATTTGCTCGAATGGTCGCTGTTGCAACGTGGATTAACAATATTAATCCCGACTTCGGTTGCAATAGGTCAAGTAGTTCGCCAATGTGCAAATACCATTTCGGAGCAAGCAATGGCAAAAAACATTGAAGTTAAGATAAATATTCCTGGCGAAATCTGGATTACTGCCGATTTGCATTCCCTTCAGGTAGTTTTACGAAACTTGCTTACCAACGCCGTTAAATTTACAGAAAAATCTGGCAGGGTAACAGTTTCGGCCACACTTGCCAAACATGGTTTCGTTAAAATAGCTGTTACTGACACAGGTATCGGCATCGGCCCCGAATTAAAAGAAAAGTTGTTTAAAGTAAACGAAAAAATCAGCCGCAAAGGCACAGAAGGGGAACCATCATCAGGATTAGGGTTGATACTCTGCAAAGAATTTGTCGAAAAACAGAAAGGTGAAATCGGGGTCGAAAGCATCGAAGGCAAAGGAAGCACTTTTTATTTTACCGTGCCTTTGGCTCTGGGATAGTCCAAGTGCGACTTTAAATAAACCGCACCAAACCCGATATTTTTCGCGCATCAACCCTATCTGGTTTTCACGCCTCCCATTTTAATTGGAAGCAGTTTTTTTTCGGTAAAATGCAATATACATATCCGACTTGAAGAAAATTCCAACAATAAAATGCTGATACTCGTTTTATAATTATATTTGCTTGTTTTATAAACACTCATAAACAGTATGAATACAGATTCCAACGATATCAATTCGCTACAAAAGGAGTTAGAACTCTTGAAAGCGGAATATGCAAAAATAAAAGCCAGTTTGCTTAACCAAAAAGATTTTGAAAAGCTGGAACTCGAAGCCAATGAAATTAAAAGGCAGTCGGAGAAAGCTAACCGCATAAAAAGCGATTTCCTCTCGATGATGAGCCACGAGATACGTACACCCATGAACGGGATAGTGGGCATGACAAGTTTGTTGCTTGATACAAAAATTACTGCCGAACAACAAAACTATCTCGAAACCTTGCGCCTCAGTTCCGATAACCTGATGGCAATCATCAATGATATTCTTGATTTTTCGAAAATAGAAGCCGATAAACTCATTCTCGACCAAAACTCATTTGAGCTTCGTAAATGTATCGAAGAAGCCCTTGATGTGTACGGCGTGAAAGCAATCGAAAAAGGGATTGATTTGCTTTATATGCTCCAGCCAGAGACCCCGCCATTTTTAATCGGCGATATGAAAAGAATTCGTCAAATACTTGAAAACCTTATAAATAACGCCATTAAATTTACCGATGAAGGTGAAATATTCATTTCTGTCGAAAAAAAATCTCAAACCCCCGAGTACTGCGAATTGCTTTTTTCAGTTAAAGACAGCGGTATTGGCATAAAGAACGATAAGCTATTGCTGATTTTTGAGGCCTTTACCCAAACCGAGTCGTTTGCTTCCCGCCGCTATGGTGGCACCGGCCTTGGATTATCCATCGCACGCCATTTGGTGACATTAATGGGTGGAACAATATGGGCAGAAAGCAAACCAGGCAAAGGAACCACGTTTTATTTTACCATTAAACTGAAAATTGCCGATACGCCAACCACAAAATTGTATATCCGTGGGCAAATCCCGGAACTAAGAGGCAGCAAGGTACTTATAATTGATACCGATGCCACGTCGCGACAAATTTTCACCGTGCAGTTTGAGGCATGGGGAATGAAAGCCGTTACTGCATCGAGCGCAAAAGAAGCCCTTCGGATTATTGAAAACGAAGAATCGTATTTTGACTTGGGCATTATAGAAATGCAGGCATCCGGTTTAAATGGCATTGAATTGGCACAAACCATACGCGAGATTCCTTTTAAGGGAGATATTCCTTTTATCTTGGTTTCGTCAGTAGGCAAAGTGAACAACCTCCCGAAAGGACTTTTTGATGCACAACTTTCGAAACCCGTTAAGCTTTCCGACCTTTTTGAACTTGTACTCGGGGTAATGTCCGAAAACAGGAACAAACTGAAAAACGTGGCCAGCCATAACATCGACAAAAAACTCGCGGATAAACTGCCATTGCGTATTTTGTCTGCCGAAGACAACCCAACGAACCAGGAATTGGTTGTTACAGTAATGAAAAAAATGGGATATACAATCGATGCTGTCGAAAACGGTAAAAAAGCATTGGAAATTATGGAGCACAAACCATACGATATTATACTTATGGATGTGCAAATGCCAATAATGAACGGCATGGAAGCCACTCATGAAATTATTGCTAAATATCCCGAAAGCGAAAGGCCGTATATTATCGCTGTTACCGCAAATGCCATGCCCGGCGATAGGGAAAGGTTCCTCGAAGCTGGTATGGTTGACTATTTATCCAAACCCATTCGTTTTAAAGATGTACAGGACGTTTTGATACGGTGGGGAAGAAAGAAGCAAGGTTAGTGAAAAGTGAGTGGTGAAAAGTGAATAGGAAAAATAACCATTCTGGTGGTTTTTTTACCCTCGAAGCGGTTGCTTAAAATGTATTAGAGTGCTTCTTTTAATAGCTCGATGTTCAAATCCAATTGTTTAGTTGCATGAAAACGAATCGGATACTGTTACCAGATTTGCTTAAAGGCTTAGCTGGAGTTTTCATGGTTCAGGTTCATGTAACCGAACTTTTTATCGACAATGCAGGGCGGGAAAGCCTTTGGGGGAAAATTTCATTGTTTTTGGGCGGGCCTTTTGCCGCCATGGTTTTTATGATTGTAATGGGCTATTTTATCGCCCGAAACAAAAAAACACCTGAAGAAAACATTCTTAGGGGAATCAAAATATTTATACTTGGCTTCCTGTTGAATATTGGGCTTAATTTCCACTTATTTATTAAAATAAAATTCGATGGGTGGCAAATCAATCCTTTTGAGTACATGTTTGGGGTCGATATTCTTTACCTTGCCGGATTGAGCATTATAGTGCTTTCTGTTTTAAAATTCGCTAATAAAGGGCGTGAATGGATAGCATTGCTGCTGTTTTTTATATTTATTGGCCTCACCGGTTTTATGAATAAAAAATTATTTGCTCCTGAAACCAATTATGTGTTTCCTTTTATTGCAGGAAATTATACATGGTCCTACTTCCCGCTTTTTCCTTGGCTTGCGTATCCGTTATTGGGGTTTTTCGTGGCACATCAGCTCGAAAGGATTAAAACTTTTGTTCAACAAAGGAAAATAGTTCCTATTATACTCGTGGCTCTTATAGCAGCTATGGTCGTGCTTTGGGGAAATATGGGAATAAATACCACTATTAGCCTCCCTGATTATTACCACCATACTTATCGCTTTGCTTTCTGGGCAATTGGGCTGGTTTTTCTATGGTCTTTGCTGCTTTTCGTTATTTCTGATATATTCCCTGAATCCAATCCAGTTGTTTTCCTTTGTTGGATTGGGAGGAATATTACAGTTTTCTTTGTGATACAATGGCTGATAATAGGAAATACGGCCACAGCAATTTACCAAACGCAAAGCATCGGAAGTTTCATATACTTTTTTTTAAGCATATTCGCCACAACGGTTTTTCTCACATTTTTATACGAAAGAATAATACCAAAACTTGAGTCCACTCCGAAATCCCCTAAATGATGAAATGTCGATGGTGAGCTATTAGAAAACATGCTGAAGTTATTGAAAACAATTTGTAATTTTATGCCTTCAAAGCATTATCGGAGATTATCTTGCTTCTTTGAGTTTCAAATGCGGAAGCAAGATAAAAATTAAGGATTAATGCGATTAAGGATTAAAAACAAACATCAAGGAAATGCCTAAATACAGCGTAATTACTGGCACAGGAAGCTACATCCCACCCAATATGGTAAGCAATAGTGCTTTTCTGACAAATGAGTTTTACAGCTCCGATGGTACAATAATTGAAAAGAAGAATATTGAGATAATTAATAAGTTTGAGGAAATTACAACTATTGCCGAAAGGCGTTATGTTTCTGACCATTTTGTAACATCGGATATTGCTTTTTTTGCCGCTCTAGAGGCGATAAAAAACTCCGGTATAAATCAGGAGGAATTGGATTACGTTATTGTGGCGCATAATTTTGGCGATGTAAAGAATGAGAACAGGCTGTCTGATTTTGTTCCCTGTTTGGCTGCCCGTGTAAAGTTCAAATTGAAGATCATTGTTGTCCGGTAAAGCAATAATTCTGGACTAAAATGAGGGTAACTAATTGATTATTAATCGCATTTTTTTCTTTTTCAAAAGTAAGCCCCCTGCTTATCTGGGAACAGTGAGTTTTGATAATTCAATTTATTTTCC
>CAIRHD010000594.1 GCA_903878265.1 uncultured Bacteroidales bacterium
ATGGTTACGTTTTTTGCTTCGTAACTTCAAAGGTAACCATACCAGGTTAACCGTAAAAAGCTAACCTGGTTTTATTTTTTTTACCGGACAACAGTGATTCCTAATCTATTAAATCCATATATTTTTGATTGGTTTTTCTTGTTGCAGAAAATTATTTACCAAAGGAGAAAGGCAAAAACAAAATTCCTAAATCAGGAAAGAGGAAGCGAAGTGTCGATATCTGTTGCCCATTGGAATATCCCTCCTTCGAGGACGAATATATTTTTGTATTTCAACTTTTCGGTAAGGTACAAATACGGTGCCTGGCTTTTTACACCGTACATGCAGTAAATTATTACCGTAGTTTCTTTCGAAATCAAATGAACAAGATCAGGGAGATCAATTTGGGGGATATTTATCGCTCCAGGCAAATGACTTTCGGAAAACTTACTAACTTCCCTGGTATCAATCAATTGAAGTGGGACAAAACTGTCCATTTTTTCTTTTAGCTCGAAAGCGGTAATATATTTCATACAAAAGACAACAAGTAGGCGGATTAAAAGCCTGAATAAGCCATAGCAAAGATATAGAAAAGGTTGAAAATAAAAAAGGGGTGCAGAACACCCCTTTAAGTTAAAAAAGAAGACTGAGCAGAATTATTTCTTCTCTCCAGCCTTTGCAATTGAATCAGCTTTAGCTGCTTCTACTGCTGCCATTGCTGTTGAATCAGCGATACGCTGTTGTTCTGCAGCTACTGCGGCTGCTGAATCAGCCTGAGCTGTTGAATCTTGACGAGCTTTTTCAGCTTTTTCTTCTGCACTGGGTCCGCAAGCTACGAAAGCTACCATACCAGCTACTACAAACATTGCAAATAATTTTCTCATGACTTAGGTTTAATTAAAAAACGGTGCAAAAGTACAGCGAATAATAATACAATTCAAACTTTATCATAAAAAAAATTAAGTTTTTTTAACATTTATTATATGTTATTTATTTTCAGATATTTACAAATACAAATGTTGAAATAAAGATATTAACAGCCCAAAAAATATTGTTAATAACACAAGTTTTAGAGCGTTTTCAATTGAAAAATTATCAAAAATTACATCATTTTAAGGCAAAAATCACCTTCCGAATTTTAAAATATTTTCAAGATCTATATAAAAATGGATAATATGGGATGTGCTATTTCGGTTTTTTTCATCCAATTGGACTACATTTGCACTCTCAATAAATGGCTCTAATGAGGCATTCTAGATGAAATTATTAAATATACTGTGATAAACACAGTTTATTGGGTCTTTGAAAGTATAATCCTAAAATCAAAAACAACTGCATATCATTGGCAAGTTAGCAAAACTGATTTGTTGTAATTCATCTAAACAATTTCCGCATGTGGACTTATAATTTGCCCGATCTTCCTTTTAAAGAGCCGGTTATTGTTTTCACTTTACTTATTACCATAATACTTGTTGCGCCCATTGTTTTCAGGAAATTCCGCATACCTGGCATTGTTGGCCTCATAGTATCCGGGATGATTATTGGGCCGCACGCTTTGAATCTGGTTGAGTTTGGCGAAAGTATAAAATTGTTAAGCACCGCAGGGCTGCTTTATCTTATGTTTTTGGCTGGGCTTGAACTAAACTCGCGCGATTTGTTGCGCAACGGTAGCAAAAGCCTTGTTTTTGGTGGATTAACTTTTTTCATACCTCTAATTTTTGGCTTTGTTGTAGCGCATTTTTTCCTGTCATACAATATTCTTGGATCCTTGCTTATAGCAAGCATGTTTTCGACCCATACCCTCATCTCCTACCCTATTGCCAGCAGACTCGGGATTACGCGGAGCGAAGCAGCTACTGTTTCCATTGGAGGCACAATCATAACCGACACGGCTGTGTTGGTACTCTTGGCTTTTATTTCTGCAGCTTCTGAAGGTTCAATTTCGGCTATTTTCTGGATTCGGATGACACTTTCGATAGCTGCATTTTCGTTCCTTATACTTTGGGGAGTACCAAAAC
Source organism: uncultured Bacteroidales bacterium (assembly GCA_903878265.1). Taxonomy (GTDB): domain Bacteria; phylum Bacteroidota; class Bacteroidia; order Bacteroidales; family UBA4417; genus UBA4417. The sequence goes on from CAIRHD010000594.1 coordinate 1,998, forward strand.
TGAGTATCTGGTTTTTCAAAAATCTGGAAGGCGAGAGTGGTTCCCAATACATTTTTGTTTTGGCAATGCTTTTTATTTCTGGACTTTTATCTCGTGCCGCTGGCATAGAACCTATTATCGGGGCTTTTCTCGCGGGATTGGCAATGAGTAACGTAATCCCACCCACTTCGGCTCTCATGAATAGGATTTCCTTTATCGGAAACAATTTTTTTATCCCCATTTTCTTGATAAGTGTTGGGCTAATGGTCGATTTTTCTGTTTTTTTTACCGGATTTGAGGCTTTGATTTTCGCTGTTGCCTTAGTGATTGTCGCAATATCGAGCAAGTTTGCCGCTGCCTGGATCATGCAAAAGATTTACAGATATTCTGCTACCGAAAGACAGGTTATTTTTGGGTTGAGCGTTTCTCATGCTGCCGCAATTATTGCAGTGGTAATTGTTGGGTTTAACCTTAAACTCATTGGTTTGGATGTACTCAACGGTGCTATTATGATAATCCTGGTTTCGTGTTTTATTGGTACATTTATTACCGAAAAATATGGCCGAAAATTAGCCATTGTAGAAACAGTTAAAGTTCCTGTAAAAATTGGTTCCCCCGAACAAATCCTAGTTTCGGTTTCAAATCCAGCAACAATCGAAGGTTTAATTGATTTTGCACTCCTCATACGCGAAAAAAGTGCTTCTCAACCTATGTATATGTTGTCGGTGGTTCCTGATGACGACTTTGCTGAAGATCAAATTGTAAAAAACAATAAAATGTTCCAGTCGGCAATTTCCCATGCTGCTGCTGCTGATACAGAGCTTACGCTTGTTTCGCGTGTTGACCTAAATGTGGCAAATGGCATTTCGCGTGCAGTGAAAGAGTTAATAGTGAACAAGATAGTACTTGGATGGAATGGAAAAAGTACCACTACTAATTTCTTTTTTGGCAGTATAATCGAAAACCTGATAGGAAACACAGAACAAATGGTGATGGTGGTAAAAATATTGAATCCACTCAATTCGCTAAAACGCATAATAGTCGTAATACCTGAAAATGCTGAATGTGAAGTTGGCTTCGATGTATGGGTTAACACCATTAAAAAAATATCGTCGCGAACCAGTTCTACTATTTTATTTGTTGGTTTCGAGAAATCACTTTCTGCTATTCGCAACCTGTTAGAAACAAAATCTGATGCGGTTAACGTCGAGTTCCAAGCTACCAATTCAGCTCATCCAATTATTGAGCAAAACCAGATTATTACCGATATGGATATGCTGATCGTAATTGCAGCGCGGAGGCGTACTTTGTCCTTCAGCCATTATTTGGATCACATGCCACGCGACCTGGCACGATATTTTGAGAAAAATAATTTTATCATTATTTATCCTGAACAACGTACTGTTAAAACACAATCTCTATCGTCATCGCTTGATGGCATTGATGTTTCACCAATACAGGAAAATATCGACCGGTTTTCGCACATTGGAAATTTTAAACGAAAATCGCCTGAAAGCCGGCATAATTCACTAACAGAATAAATGAAAAATTATGGGAATACAGGTTCCTTTAGCCGAAATCCTTAGGCCGAAAAATGCCGGTGAATATATTGGACAACCGCATCTGATGGCTGCTCATACGGCTTTTCGGAAGATGGTTGATGGGGGAACTGTGCATTCAATGGTTTTTTGGGGACCTCCAGGTGTAGGGAAAACAACTTTGGCACTTATTATTGCCAACGCAACCGGACGGCAGTTTTATACTCTAAGTGCAGTAAATTCAGGCGTTAAAGATGTTAGGGAAGTTATTGACAGAGCTAGCAAGGACTCATCACAACCTATATTGTTTATTGATGAAATCCACCGATTCAGTAAATCGCAGCAAGATTCACTGCTTGGTGCTGTTGAAAAAGGAACAGTGATTCTAATCGGTGCAACAACCGAAAACCCTTCCTTCGAGGTCATTTCGCCACTTTTGTCCCGTTGTCAGGTATATATCCTCAAACATCTGGAAGAAACGGATCTTGTTGTGATTATGAACAAAGCAATTGAAACGCTAAGCGGGATTCATAATGTTCAAATTACAATCCGGGAACACGAAGCATTGGTCAGGGTTTCGGGTGGTGATGCACGCAAATTGATAAATGCGATCGAAATTATTGTATCATCGCTTTTAGCATCGGGCAAGGAAATTATAATAGACAATGAGAATACCTTAAACATTATTCAGCAGAACCTTGCCTTGTATGACAAATCAGGTGAGATGCATTACGATGTTATTTCTGCCTTTATTAAATCCATGCGTGGCAGCGACCCCAATGCGGTCGTGTATTGGCTTGCACGCATGATAATTGCTGGCGAAGATCCGCTTTTCATTGCAAGGCGTCTGGTTATACTCGCTTCGGAGGACATTGGAAATGCCAACCCCACAGCATTGGTGTTGGCAAATAACTGTTTTGATGCTGTAAATAAAATCGGGTTTCCCGAAAGCCGGATAATTTTGTCGCAAACGGCTATTTATCTTGCTTGCTCTGCAAAAAGCAATGCATCGTACATTGCAATTGAGGACGCTTTGACCATGGTTCAGCGGTTTGGCGATTTGCCTGTACCACTTCATCTCAGAAATGCACCTACCAAATTGATGAAAAATATCGGATATGGAAAGGAGTACAAATATGCTCACCAATACGATGGAAACTTTGTGGACATCGAATTTCTGCCCGAAAAAATTAAAGGAAGCAAATTGTTCGACCCTGGAAACAACGCCAGGGAGCATGAGGCAAGAGAAAAGTTAAGAAAAAACTGGGGCAGGAAATATGGGTATTGAAAAATATCGAACCTTTTGAAAAACAGCTTGACCCGAAATTCGTTGTCTGAATAATTCATCATGATTGAAACCTAAAAGAAAATAAGCACTCCTACTAAAATTGAAAATTGACATACAATGAACATTATCAACGAAATACCATTCATAAAATACGCCGAAACAGGAAATTTCTTTCTAATTGCTGGTCCTTGTGTGATTGAAGACACCGAAAGCCCGGTTGAAATTGCCAGGATCCTTGTTGAATTGACAGATAAATACCAGATTCCTTTTATTTTTAAAGCTTCCTATCGTAAAGCAAACCGTTCAAAAAGTTCCTCTTTTACTGGCATTGGCGATGAAAAAGCATTGGAAGTCCTTGCAGGGATCAGACAAAAATACAAAGTCCCGGTTGTGAGCGACATCCACAGCGAAAACGATGCCCAATTGGCTGCACAATATGTTGATGTACTTCAAATTCCTGCCTTTCTTTGTCGCCAGAGCGAGCTTTTATTTGCTGCCGGAGAAACAGGAAAAGTAGTAAATATTAAAAAAGGGCAGTTTTCATCGGCCGAAACTATGCACTTTGCTGTGGAAAAAGTTAGGGAAACTGGCAACAACAAAATAATGCTAACCGAACGCGGAACTACTTTTGGCTATACCGATCTTGTGGTTGATTTTCGAAATATTCCAGTAATGCAACAAGCAGGTGTTCCAGTGGTGCTTGATGTTACCCACTCGCTTCAACAACCAAACCAAGCTGCTGGGGTTACCGGTGGCCGTCCCGAACTAATTCCACTTATGGCCAAATTAGGCGTTACGGCAGGTGTAGAAGGATTATTCATGGAAACGCATCCAGAGCCTTCAAAAGCAAAATCGGATGGCGCAAACATGCTTAGGCTCGAATTGATGGATAAACTGCTCGGCGAATTGGTAAAATTGAAAAAAGCACTTTTGTAAGTTTATACAAATCTTACAAGCCATTCAACTACCCATTCTATAAAGATATTATAAATATGTTGAATGAGAAAAATTGTAGCAAATCCTACAGCAACAGTAACTATAATAAAGCGCAACTTTTTCTCAAGCGATATATCAAATAATTCCTGGACACCATACCAAAAAACATAAAAAGTATAAGCAATGAATATATAAATTCCTATGGGAATCAGAGAAAGAAGAAGGGGATGAAAATAAACGAAGAAAGTAACAATGAAAAGTGGTGTAAAAGTATATACAACCAGCTTTAATATTCTCAAATAATCAGTTTCAATTCCAAGTTTTGGTAAAGTATAATAGAGTACAAAAGCAGCTAAAATTAATAATAAATATGGTATTAATACCCATGAAAAAAGGTTAATAATCAATAAAAGTACTAGTTCAAAACTAAAACCAAAAACTGGCTTTTTTTCAAAGAAGAAACCAAAAGTATGCCCAATAGCACTAAAAAGAATGATCGGGAAACCAAAATTCCACATTAATTCTCGTGGGGTTTCTTGTTCATTTTTTATCACTTTCCATTCAATACTTGGAATAAGTGAAATTCGCATTATCTTGATTAATAACTCTTTAAATTTCATCGGGCAGTTTTGGGAAGGAAATCGTATAAAAACTGATTATTCAAGAACAACGCGCCGCAGTGTTCCTGTATTGCTGTCGATACCAATATTCTTGATACTTGTGTAAGGCAGAAACGTTACTACCCCAAACTGGTTGATTACTAATGGCGTCTCCATTTTTACTTGTCCCCCAATTTTAATAGCCACGTTTGCTTTGTCGGGAATCCGGTAATAAAGTCCGTGCGATTCGCGCTGGATCAACCCAAGCTTTTCAGTTTCTGCCTTTAACGCTGAAGTTTTGTTCAAACTGCTTGCCTGAATTTGAATTATATCGCCAGATGTGGCATTTTTGGGAAGTATTCCTTTACTTATCGAAAACTTGCAGAGTGTTTCAACCGGGTTGTTTTTATCAACAACAAAATAAAAAGTGAATGTTTCGCCCGAAACATTTTTAACCCCTTTAAAGAGTTCGAGATAATCTTGCTTCATGCTTTTCATTTGGTTGTACATAAATTCCATGGTTCCTTTTTCGTAGTTAACTTCCTGATAACCATTTATAAGGTTGTACATACTTTCGTCTAGTTTAAGGATAAACTCGGCAGCTTCGCGGGCTTTTTGCTCAACAGATTTTGCTGATGAGGTTTTTCTGAAAAATTTCTGTTCAATAATGGTTGTGTCGAGGCTGATGCGCTTTATTACAGTATCCATCCGTTCAAAAACACTTGGGTTTGCAAATTCAGGAATATCGACCATTGCATCAGAAAGGTCGATAGAATGTTGTTTCTTGTTGTTTGCAGTTTGTGCTACTATTCCAACCCCCGAAATAATGCCATCGCCGGTTAAAAACAGCTCGATCGCTTTTCTATCCTTTTGTTTTACAGGCATTTGAATAAAATAATATTCTGTTGGATCCGGCTCATTGAATGCTGTAAGGCGTATATCTTTAAGTTCGTATTCGGTACTATTAAAAGAAGTTGAATTTGAGAGGCCAAGCATTTGATCGGCATATTCAGCATAAGGCCCTTTCACTTTTTGAACCTTGTTAACGAGTATATCTACTTGAATAACAGTTTGTGGCAAAGCATAAAACAAACCTTCGGATTCGTTATTTATGGTATTGGAGCCAACTTTGCTTACGTTTATTTGGGCTTTAACCCCCGTTATCGAAAACAAAACCACAGTAGTTAGAAAAATCATTTTATTCATAAAGATGCTATCTTATTGCAAATCAAAATTACTAAAATTTATCTGAGTAACAAAAACGGAACATCATTTTATTTATTGCTCGCGAATAAAAGGGATTATTTTGCATCGTTGCTTAAAATCGTACATTTGCAACAAATTTGGTGAATGGCATGAAAACATCTATCTTATTAAATATCTTTTTATTAGCATTAATATCTTTGCTTTTGTTCAACTCGTGCCACGAAAAACCTAACGAAAAATCAATTTCCATTTCTGGTGCCTTTGCATTATATCCACTCACTGTTAAATGGGCCGAAGAATATGAAAAGCTGCATCCTGATGTATTAATTGATGTTTCGGCTGGTGGGGCTGGCAAAGGAATGACCGATGTACTTTCTGGGATGGTTGATTTGGGCATGTTTTCGCGCGAAGTTTCGCAGGTAGAAATATCCAATGGCGCCTTTGCTGTTGCTGTGTCGCGGGATGCGGTTGTTCCAATTATGAATTCAGCAAACCCATATTACGAAAGTATTTTAATGAAAGGCATTACCAAATCGCAATTCGCAGATTTGTTTGTGAATACTAAAACTGGCAACTGGAATCAGATTATCCAATTAGCAAAAGCTGATAAAATCAATGTTTATACAAGATCTGATGCCTGTGGTGCAGGTGAAATGTGGGCCGAATATTTGAACAGCAAGCAGGAACTCATGTCAGGAATTGGCGTATTTGGTGATCCTGGAGTTGTCGAAGCAGTGAAAAATGATAATCTGGGGATTGGGTACAGCAATATTATTTATGCTTACGATATAAAAACAAGAAAAGCCTACAACGGAATTTGTGTAATTCCTATTGATCTGAACAACAATGGACAAATAGACCCAGACGAAAGTTTTTACAGTTCGCTTGAAGCAATCATGAAAGCAATTGCAGAAGAAAAATACCCTTCACCTCCGGCCCGCGACTTATACTTTATCTCGAAAGGCAAGCCGGTTAAAAAAGTTACATCCGATTTCCTGAGCTGGGTGTTGACCGAAGGACAAAAATATGTTAAAGATGCAGGTTATATGCAGTTAACACCTGAAAAAGTTGCAGAACAAAAAGTTAAATTTTTAAACTAATTACTCTTGTACGTATTTCAGATCAGAAGATTATTCAGGAATAAATTCCATACCATCTGGATGGTGGTTGCTTTGGTATTTTCCATGACCTTGCCTGTAATGCTTGCAATTGGGTTGTACTATAAATCGTCAGGATTGTTGATGGAACAATCGCTTTTCAACCTTATTTTCTCTAAGGACTGGCGGCCTCTTTCGGGGCATTTCGGGTTGTTCCCCTTTATTATCAGTTCGTTGTGGGTAACAGTTTTGGCTTTGATTATTGCAGGGCCTATTTGCCTGTTCTCTGCCATACATTTAACCCAATATGCCAAAAGTTATGTGCTAAAAGTTATGCACCCCATAATTGATATTTTGGCAGGGATACCTTCGGTAATATTCGGCGTTTGGGGCGTGGTGGTTATTGTACCGTTTGTGAGCCAGCATATTGCACCTTTATTTGGCAAACAAACATCAGGTTACACAATCATGAGCGGAGGAATTGTTCTAGCGGTAATGATTATACCTTTTATACTAAACATACTAATAGAGGTTTTCAAATCAATTCCCGAAGAACTTACTGAAGTTACTTTATCCCTTGGTGCTACGCGCTGGATGGTGGTCAAGCATATTTTGATGCGGAAAGCTTTTCCCGGAATAGTTTCGGCATTTGGGCTTGGGCTTTCGAGAGCTTTTGGCGAAACGATTGCTGTGCTTATGGTTGTTGGAAATGTAACGCGTATCCCACATGGAGCCTTACAACCAGGGTATCCTTTGCCAGCACTTATCGCGAATAACTATGGCGAAATGCTCTCGATTCCAATGTATGATTCAGCACTTATGCTGGCTGCTTTCGTGCTGCTTATCATTGTGATAATTTTCAATTTTATTTCCCGGATGGTAATCCATCGGATGATAAAAATAATGTAAATGAAGAAATCGAAACTTCGGAACGCGGAAGAACTATTTTTCAGGAGTATAATGATACTCTCTTCTTCTGTTATTGGCTTTGCTTTAATCCTAATACTTTGGAGCATTGTTAAACGTGGGTTTCCAGCACTTTCGTGGGAAATGATTACCCAAACCCCAAAAGGCGGATTTTATTTTGGTAAAGAAGGCGGCATCGCAAACGCTATTGTTGGGTCCCTTTATCTTGCATCTGGAGCAACACTTCTCGCTATGGTAATTGGTATTCCAGTATCATTGTACATGAATGTGAACCTGCATAAAAGGCAAAAGTTAGTAAATACCATACGGTTCCTTTTGGATGTGATGTGGGGAATACCGTCTATTGTTTATGGGGCTTTTGGGTTTACCATCATGATTTATTTTGGCATGCATTCTTCGTTGCTTGCTGGCATCCTGACAGTTACTTTATTTATCATCCCAATAATGATCCGCTCAATCGACGAGGTGCTTATATCAGTCCCGAAAGGTTTGATGGAAGCCTCCTATTCATTAGGATCTACACAGTCGGAAACTTCCTACAAAGTATTTCTCAAGCAATGTATTTCGGGAGTTACCACAGCAGTTTTACTTTCGTTTGGCAGGGCAATCGGCGATGCTGCCTCGGTACTTTTTACCACGGGTTATACTGACCACATGCCAACTTCGTTGATGCAACCAACAGCCACCTTACCACTTGCAATCTTTTTCCAGATGAGTTCGCCAATAGCCGAAGTTAAAGAAAGGGCTTATGCATCAGCATTGATACTCACCTTTATCATCTTGCTGATCAGTATTATCGCGCGCATCATTTCGATCAGATACCAGAAACACAAAATAAAGATTTAGATGTCAGGAAATTCAAAGATCATCATCAAGGACGTAAACCTGCATTTTGGGAAGCAGCATGTGTTGAAAAATGTAACTGCAAATATTCCCGAAAAACAAATCACAGTTATTTTAGGCCCTTCCGGTTGTGGCAAAACTACGCTGCTAAAAACCATGAACCGGCTAACCGACTTATATCCAAACGTTAAGATAAAAGGCTCAATCCACATTGGCGATGATGATGTTTTGAACACAAAAAAGGATATTACAGAAATAAGGAGGCACATGGGTTTATTGTCACAAAGGCCGTACCCTTTGCCAATGAATATTTTTAATAATGTAGCTTATGGCCTTCGTATCAGTGGTCGCAAAAGCAAGAAATACTTGAAACCCCGTGTACAGCATTACCTCCAAATGGCCAATCTTTGGGAAGAAGTGAAAGACAGGCTTACCGATCCGGCATCCTCTCTTTCCATCGGTCAGCAACAGCGGTTGTGTCTTGCCCGTGGACTATCGGTTGACCCTGATATTATTTTAGCCGATGAGCCTACTTCCGCATTAGATCCGCTTTCGAGCGAGGTAATTGAAAATAAATTCATTGAATTGAAAAGCCAATACACAATCGTAATGGTAACTCATAGCTTACAACAAGCACGCCGTATTGCTGATTACGTGATATTTATGTATTTGGGCGAAATAGTTGAACAAGGTCCGGCAGAGGAGTTTTTTAATAACCCGAAGCAAGAACTTACAAAAAAATACATCAAAGGATTGTTCAACTAAAAGTTGAGTCAGCTCCGAGAAACTCAAAATTAAAATATGCCACTAAACGGTGTACTGAGTGGCATGCTGAACCCTGCCGAAGTGCCTACTAGAGCTACACCGTGATACAAAGATTCACAAAGCATTGTTAATCAAACCATAAACTTAGTGCAATTTATAAACTTAGTGCCACTTCGGCTGGCTCAGTGTAACATTTTGTGGCCGAAAAGACTTTTCGGAGCGGACTCAACCAAGGTCTTATTTGTCGTCATGTCTGAGTTCGTATTTTGCAATTTTGGCATTTAAGGTGGGGCGGCTTATGTCGAGAGCTTTTGAAGTTTCAAGTTTATTCCAATTGAGTTTGGTCAGCACCTGTTTGATATGAATTTTCTCAATCTCCGAAATTGTTGAAAGTACAGAAATTGAAACTGTCTCAGCAATGCTTTCAATTTTCGCAATATTCATATCTGATTTTTCGAGTACATTCCCCTTGCAGACAATCATTGCTTGAAGTATTGAATTCTCCAATTCACGAATATTGCCCGGCCAGTTGTGGTTTTTGATTTTTTCATAAAAGCCATCTCCAACCTGGTTTACTTCTTTATTAAGTTTACGGTTATACTTTTGAATAAAAAACTGGGTAAGTTCTTCGATATCATCTTTACGTTTGCGCAACGGAGGAAGGTCGATGGTGAAAACTTTGATCCTGTAATAAAGTTCTTCGCGAAAACGCCCTTCGGCAATAAGTTGTTCCAAGTTTTTGTTCGATGATGCTATAATGCGTGCTTTTAAGGGCAAAGGTTCAGTAACGCCCGACTTTTCAAACTCTAAATCTTGCAATACCCTGAATAGTTTGATCTGTAGATTGTCAGAAAGATTCGATATTTCGTCCAAAAAGATTGTGCCTTCGCCAGCAAGTTCAAACTTTCCTTTTTTATTTTCAGTTTCACCGGTGTGAGTCACTTTTTCGTAGCCAAACATCTCATTATAAAGTGCATCTTCGTTTATTGCCGAACAATTGATAATAATTAATGGATGTTCGCGCGTTACGCCGCTATGGTGGATTAGTTTTGCGATAAGTTCCTTGCCGGTACCTGTTTCGCCCTTTATGAGCACACTTACCCTGTTCAACGAAATGCGTCCGATATTTTTAAATATTTCGCGCATGGCAGAAACCTTCCCTATTAGGGGACTTTCTTCAATTACCTTTCTCGAATCTCTGGAAAATGGTTTTGAAATGCTCGAGACCTGCTCTTGGATTTCTAAAGTCCGTTTTATCACTTCTACCAATTCTTTCGATTGAATAGGTTTTTCGATAAAATCGGCTGCCCCAAGTTGTATGGCTTTTATGGTAAGCGGCACATCCCCATGCCCGGTTAACATGATTACCGGTACTAAAGGCTTGTTTTTCTTGATAGTGTTCAGCACTTCAATCCCAGTCATACCAGGCATCATATAATCGGTAAGCACAAGATCAACATTTGAATTGGCAAGTGTGTTGATTCCTTCCTCGCCACTGCTTGCTGTTAAAATATTGTATCCGGCTTTTACCAATGTTTGCCTAAGGATCATCAAAATCATTAAATCATCGTCAATAATAAGTATCGTGTTCATAAGCCTTTATGTAAGTAATGTGTCGTTTTGGGCTTCCGCCTTTTAGGTTTCTAAATTTGTGCTAAAGTAATAAAATATTTGATTACTGTAAAAAAAAACATCAAGATATTTTTGCACTCTCAAATTTTTGGAATCGCTATTACTAAAATTTCAAAAAGTAAATTGCAATAAATGCTATCAGAAGGCATTATTCCACAATAATTGCACTTACAGCTAAAATTGACATTATATAAAGCCCAAGCGTTGCGCCAGTGCCGATTGCAAAATTCTTCCACACTTTTTTCTTCTTGATTTTAAATGCTTTATCGGCATAACCTTTGTAATAACTTGGGTTTTTAATCAAGTTTTGGTCCTGATAACCCAGGCTTTGCATCGAAGGTGGCGTTACCGAACACGTAATGGCAGGAATCAAACCCCATGGGATAAAGAAACTGGCAAACAACGTTCCGGTAGCTGCTAACCTATACCCTCTGTAATAAATTTTTGCGTCCTTTGCGCCTAAAAAATACAGGCTGTCATTCATTGCATCGAAAAAAAATTCGGGCTGCTGCGATTCGGTCAAATATATGACTATGCCAGTGTTATACCGTAATTTCAATACTGAATCGCGCTGAAAGGAAAGTGTGTCCGGTTTGGCATCTAAAGTAAAAGTAACTTCTTTCGGATTAAGCCTTATAATATGCGCTTTTATTTCCTCACCTGATTTTAACGTAATAATATCCTGTGCCTTAGTGTTGACACTGATCGCAAAAACAATGAGAATGATTAAGGTCGGTATTTTCATTTCAATAAATATCTAAGTTTTTGTACCCACAAAGCTACTATTCTTTTTTGACAATGCCATATTAATAAGTAAATTTGCAGTGGCAAAACCTATTATCAAATGAAAAACAAGTTGCTTGCCTAATATCTGGTCAATTTAAGGAATCAGATTATTTCCATTGCCGGGAAACCGATTGACTCACGATTGTTCATCAAGCTAATAATCAATAAAATAGAATTGTATCCGGAATTATCAAAACACCCAAATAAATAACATAAAACAAATTTAATGAAAACTAAAATGAAAAAAATCTTTTTTATCGGTCTTTTATTGGCAGCTTCTGTTTCTTTTGCTGTAGCCCAAACCCCAATCAATCAAATGGGATCAAATGGGTTAAAACAAGGTTCCTGGGAAGAAAAAATACCTACAGGAATCGCAAAGGGCGTTTATTCCAACGACCAGAAAGATGGATGTTGGACAACCTACGCCACTGATGGAAAACTTACACGGATCGAGCATTTTAATATTGGGATGCGCGATGGCATTGCAATCGATATTGATCAGCGGGGATACCTTGTGAGCGAATCTTACTATGTGAACAACCTGCTTGAAGGTACGGCCAAAAGGTTTTTTTATGGCACAAACCTTGCTTCGTCAATTGATTATGTTCACGGAAAAATTAGTGGGAAAAAGAAGATCTATTACGAAAATTCGGCTGGTAAGCTTACGGAAGAATCGGAATACAAAGATGATATAAAAAATGGGGCATCAAATTTTTATTCAATAAATGGCGACCCCGTTGCAGAGTATATTTACGTGAACAACATGCTGCAAGGTGTGCAAAAGACGTATTATGCCGGCAAAAAAATCATGAGCGAACAGGAATTTGCCGCAAATGTCGAGAATGGTTTCAGCAAAGAATACTATGAAAATGGGAAATTAAAATCAGAAGGCAGCTATGTTAAAGGCCAACTGAACGGGGCATGGAAAAGCTATAACGAAGATGGCATTTTATCGTCAGAAGGCAGTTATGTAAATGGCGAAAAGGAAGGCAAATGGCTCGACTATGATGCTGCCGGAAAAGTGACAAAAACAACCAAATACCTTAAAGGTCAAGTTAAATAGAGTTTTTCCTTAATGTGAAGTTTTATTTTCAATTACGATATACGAATTACGATTGACACAAAACCCGCTGAAAATAAATCGTAAATCGCAATTTGTAATTCGTACATCTAATGATTAACCAGGTTTAAAAACAAACTCTAAATAAGGATTGATTTCAATACTATTGTAGAAGGTGCCTGTGCTTTTTTCAGGCATTTTTTATTTATGGAATGCAACAAAATATCTTAAGAAAAATCAAATATAATGCAGCATGACTAAACCGGTTCAAATAAAAAATCCGTTTCATAAACTTGAGGGCTACAATTGCTTTGGCTGTTCGCCCAACAATAATCTGGGTTTGCGGATGAATTTCAGGGTCGAAGGGGACGAGGTGCTTTGCGACTGGCAGCCCGAAAACCATTTGCAAGGTTGGGTTGGGGTGTTGCATGGAGGCATTCAGGCAACTTTAATGGATGAAATTGCGAGCTGGTACGTTTTTGTTAAATTAAAAACTGCTGGCGTTACATCGCAAATGGAAGTGAAACTCCTAAAACCCGTTTTGATGGAAAAAGCCCCTTTTCGATTAAAGGCCAATTTGTTGGAAATGAGAAAAAATATAGCTGTTATACAGGTTGAACTCTATATGAGCGATGGCACATTAGGAGCCAAATCGTTGATGCATTATTTTACATATCCTCAAAATATTGCCAGCAGAAAGCTGTATTATCCAGGAATCGAGCATTTTATTCCTACTGCTGAAACCGAAACACTTTAGTATATTTACTAACGAGCATAAGTGTTAGGAGGGCAAATAATCTTACCACCCTTAATGCAGCTATGAATAATAAGGGATAAATAAGGTAAAAGCTTATTGCCAAATTTGTAATGCCTATTGCCATATTTCAAATGCCGTTTGCCATTTTTCAAATGCCGTTTGCCATTTTTCAAATGTCGTTTGCCATTTTTCAAATGTCGTTTGCCATTTTTCAAATGCCGTTTAGCATTTTTCAAATGCCGTTTAGCATTTTTCAAATGCCGTTTGCCATTTTTCAAATGCCGTTTGCCATTTTTCAAATGCCGTTTAGCATTTTTCAAATGCCGTTTAGCATTTTTCAAATGCCGTTTAGCATTTTTCAAATGCCGTTTAGCATTTTTCAAATGCCGTTTAGCATTTTTCAAATGCCGTTTAGCATTTTTCAAATG
>CAIRHD010000595.1 GCA_903878265.1 uncultured Bacteroidales bacterium
CGAAGGGTTGTATTTGTTGTAACTACTTGATCCTGCGTTCACACTTGCCCCAAACACAGAGTTTGGCCTTGCTTTTGGATCCTGTCGGTGCGACCACGAAACAAAAAAATCGTTACGCTTCATGTAATCTTTCGAGCCTTCGGTACCGGTTTTGGTTATAGCATATTTCAAGCTGAAATTACCTGAAAATTTGTACCTTTTCTTATAAGTGAGTGCCGGTTTTAATGCCCAGCTACCCCGCGAATAAATATCACCTACAAGTTTAAGGTCGAAATAATCGTTCAGCCCAAAATAATAACCTCCATCTTCGAGAAAAAAGCCACGGTCGGTCGATTCACCATATTTTGGTATTATCAAACCCGAACTCCGACCTTTTTTGCTTGGGAACAATCCAAATGGCAATATCAAAGGCAAAGGGACGCCTTCGATACTAATATATGCCGGCCCGGTAACAATCATGTTGCCACTGAGGACTTTCGCTTTTGTAAATTTCAACGAAAAATGCGGGCTTTCTTCCAGGTCGCAAGTGGTATATTCGCCTTTTCCAATATCGGTAACACTGTCGTTGATCTTTTTTATAACAGAGCCATGTATGTATCCTTCCCCTTCCTTGGTAATCACATTTTGGATCAGTCCTTTGCGCGTAGTAAAATTGTAGGCGATTTCTTTCGATACAAAACTTAAATCACCTTGCTTGAAATCGGGCATCCCCACAGGATTCCCGAGGGTGTCGTACGTGGGGTAAGCGTGTATGGTGTTGGTTGCGAAATTAATCGAAATAATTGCTGCTTTTAAATTAATATCCTCATATTCAATACTTGCATTGCCATACATCCAGGCTATTTTATTTTTGATATCCATGCTCAACGAATCGGCCGAGGCGTAATCTATTTTTGTGGAAAGCATGAATTTATTGGTTTTTCCTTCTACCGAATTGGTGTCCTTCGATACTAATAGCGAGTCGGGCACGTTATTAACCGACGAGTCAGGATTTACCTTGATATTTGTATCAGGGGTTGAAGCGAAAAGTGTATCGGGAATAGAAACCTTGTGAATTGGAATAGGATAAAAACTGTTGTTTCGTGGCAAAAAAACGCCAGCCTGCACAGCAATAAATACTGACAGATAAAGGAAAATGGTTATTAACCGGTACTTTGTTTGTAACTTCGGCATCAAATATGCTGAAAATGAGGTTTACTTATTAATTTTGTCGAAAAAGCAAAAAACCATTGATGCCTGCAAACGAATAAAACGAGTTGTTGATCAAATTAAAATGCAGGAAATCAATTACATTTTAAAAGAAGCTTGTATTGTAACAATGGTGCAAAGCTAAACAAATTCAGGTGATGACAGAAAAACGTATGTATTGGAGGTTTCTTATCCTTTGCCTTTTATATTTTTTTATGAATTTTACTTTCGCCCAAAAGGTGAACACGGTTGTACTTGATGCTGGCCACGGCGGACACGACACCGGCGCGCTTGGAAAAAATTCACGGGAAAAGGACATAACCTTGTCTGTTGTGCTCAAATTGCGCGATTACATAATCGACAATATGGAAGGCGTAAAAGTAATCCTTACGCGCGATGATGACAATTTTGTGGAACTTTACCGCCGGGCTCATATTGCCAACGAAAATAAGGCCGACCTTTTTATTTCAGTACACTGCAATTCAACGCGCTCGTCTTCGGTTTATGGTGTCGAAACTTTCGTGATGGGGCTTCATAAAAGCGATGCAAACCTTGCTGTTGCAAAAGCTGAAAATGCCGCAATCCTCCTCGAAGATGATTATGTTGAGAAATATGATGGCTTCGACCCAAACTCGCCGGAAGGGAATATTTTTTTCAGCATGATGCAGAATGCTTTCCTCGATAGGAGTTTGGGCTTTGCCGGTAATGTGCAACACGAACTTGCAGATAACCTGCATAAATACAACAGAGGTGTAAAACAGGCCGGATTTTTGGTATTGTACAAAACCGCCATGCCGAGCGTGTTGATAGAAACCGGGTTCATCTGCAATCCGAATGACGAAAAATTTCTTTTGTCCCAAAAAGGACAGGATCAAACTGCCGAGGCAATTTTCAAGGCATTCCGCAATTATAAGAACCAAGTCGAAAAGAAAACGCCTTTTACTGGGAATTCCGATTCATTGGTCAGAAGGACAATAAAAGAAGAACCGAGCAATAGCACTATAGAAAAGAAGCCAGAACCAAGCAAAACCAGTAGTGAAAAGGCCAGTTCGGAAAAAGTTGCCTACAGGGTACAATTTGCCACCTTTCCGGAGTCTATATCAACTGATTCACAACAGTTTAAAGGAATTGAAAATGTGAAGATGTATTTCCATTCTGGTTCGTATAAATATACTTCAGGCGATTGTTCCGACTTTGAATCAGCACTGGTTTTGCGAAAAGTTTTGGTCGCGAAAGGATACAAAGATGCTTTTATTGTGGCCTTTAAAGGCGATAACCGGATCACAAACGAGGAAGCAAAGAGGCTAACCGGGAAAAAGTAGTAATTTTGCAAAATAAATGTTTGAAATAGCCATGATCGATTAAGGCTCAATTGAAAATGATTGAAGTTTTAATCATGGAATATTCCATCTGGCCCATAAAATAAAAAGTATCCAATGAAAATGAAAATCAGGCGCGAAGTGCTATTGGGCATTTTTGGGTTAGTAACAATAAGTATGTTTGTTATTAGTGTCAATTACCTAAAAGGCAAGGATTTGCTTAACCGAAACCGCACTTTTTATGCTATTTACGACGGCACAGCGGGAATCCAGGATGCTGCCCCAATTTCGATAAACGGGTTAAGCGTGGGCAAAGTTACTGATATGGGGTTTTTGAGCAACAATTCGAGCAAAGTGATTATCGAGCTTAGCATTTATAACACCATCAATATTCCGTCCAACTCCATAGCCCGCATTTTCAGCCTCGACCTTTTAGGCACCAAAAACATTGAAATTGTTCTTGGCGATTCAAAAACCCCAGCAAATGATGGGGATACACTCGTTGGCGGATCGCAAATGTCGATTACCGATGAATTAGGCCAGCAAGTTGCCCCAATAAAAGCCAAAACCGAAAAATTGCTGGCTTCGCTCGATACCATGGTTAATGTGCTGCAAGCGGTACTCAATTCCGAAACACGGAAAAATATTGATGCCTCTTTCATGAGCATCCGCAGCACACTAACCAATCTGGAAAGCACAACCTATAACCTTGATACTCTTGTATATGGACAGCGGAAACGAATGGAACGTATTTTATTCAATATTGAATCCATAACCGAAAATTTTCGTGAAAACGATAAAAACATTTCGAATATCCTCACAAATTTTTCAAACATAAGCGATACGCTTGCCAAGGCAAATATTGCAGGCACTTTGAAAAATGTGAATGTAATTTTATCACAAGTTGCTGGTATAACCGAAAAAATAGACAATGGAGAAGGTTCATTAGGTTTGCTTGTAAACGACCAGAAACTGTACGACAACCTCAATAAATCCGCAGCTCAGCTCGCAGCCCTAATCGAAGACATGAAACTGAACCCTCACCGCTATGTAAATTTTTCGGTTTTCCCACCATCGAAGAAAAGGATGGAGTTTGGGAATTAGTGAATTTGAAAATGAGAGAATTTGAAAATTGAGTCCACTCCGAAAAGTCTTTTTTCGCCAAAAAGTCACAAAACCTCTAAGTTTTACGATGTTTATAGTGCTGATTAACAATACTCTGTGAGCCTCAGTGTTCTCTGTGCCTCTGTGGTTTTCTTTTGTTTAGGGTTATCGGAGCGGACTCAAAATTTGAGGATTTGAAATTGTTAAGTCGATCACCATTCTTCACTCTTCACTTTTTTCTCATCTTCCACTGGCTGTTCCACAGGTATTTCTGTTGCCCTGAAGATATCGTCCATATTCTTTGGCCTACTTATCAGTCGCCAGTTGAATCCTTTTAGCAAACGTTGGTCGGCAGGTACATCCTTATCGGGAAACATATTTCCGGCAGGTTTGTCGAAATAAACTATGCGTTCTATTTTTTTATCATTCACATAGAGCCTCATTCGGCTTCCTGCTGCCTTGTTCACACCAACAAGTGCCTTGTCTTCATCACGAACATAATAAACCGTTTCGGCGTTGCCATTTACATCAATACTTGTTAGTTCGTTTTTAACAAAATATCCAACCATATTTTTGCCCCTGATCTGGTTATAAGTTGTATTAGTGTCTTTTGAAACTATAAATGCAGTGCTGTACATAAAAATCTGCCTAACACGACCTTCGCCTGTCAAAATCCGGATTGTATCGGCAGTTAACTGGTTTTCGCCCGACCACAATACCGGCATTCGGAACATGGTTATCAGCGAATCGGCGAAACTATAATGCAGCGAATCGCATACACCTTGTATATCTTTACGGTAAAACCGGGTATGGTAATAAGCTAAAACTTCCTTTGTTTCGTTTTTTGCCGTGTCGAATGTTGCCTTCAATGTGTCGGCATGTAGGTAAAGTGTATCTTTTTTATCGCCCATCATAGCGACAGCCTTATTGGTAAAAAATACATGCCCTTTGTTGCGCCAATATTCGGCGAAGTTTCCTTTGATCACCACGTGCTGCACGGTATCCATCATTACAACATGGTTGACAGCTTTCCCATATTTAAGTTTTTCGTTATAATAAAGACTGTCGCCTGTAAGCCTGCGGTTGTCATCAACCAATAAAGCATTTATACTAAACCTCGATTTGCTGGTTTCGCGGTCGTATTCCCCATCTTCGCAGTACAAATAATTATCCTTTCCTTTAAGTATGGTTGGCCCAAGGAAATAAGAAATCCGGGAAACGGTATTGTATTTCAGTGTATCGCAGTTTATTTTATACTCGGGGTTGGTCAGTACCACATCGTCCCTGAAATACATTAGTTTTTGATTTGTATAATAATGGCACCTTCGGCTGGTGAGCACATTGTCGCCATTAACCATTTTTCCACCAGTTGTATAGTTTGCAATTCCGGTATTGCGGTCGAAAACCATGTAATCGGTGGTAAGTGTTGTTTGTTTGTCGACAAGTTTCACATCTTCACGTACTACGGCTATCTTAGTATTTCCATCGTAATGAAGGAATTTCCCATAAAGGTTCAGGGTGTCACTCGATTTTATGCGCACATGCCCATAGCAATCCAAGGTATTTACGCTCTCATAATACCAGGCGCTATCGCAATACAAATAAGCGCCTTCATGTTCAAACACCGGGTTGTTGAGCATACGCAACTGCTCGCCCAAACCAATATTTTTTTGCATGGTACCAGAAGTAATGTTAATTCGTGTACGCTGGGCCAGTGCAGATTGGTTGGGACTGAAAAGTGCCCAAAAAGAAAGGAGTAAAAAAACAAAAAAACAGAATCTCGGCATACATAAAGTAAAAATCGATGGCAAAGGTAAGTAATGTGAACAAATAGTTCGTGAAAGCGAATAATGGCAAATTGGAATGGATGGATAAAATGGAAGGTTATGATTGATATTCGATGCGCTATAGTGTTTGGAGAATGTTATTGGGCTGATTTTAAATTAAGTGCCGGGGCATTTTTAATAACCCCGGCACCAAAAGCCCATGACAGTGCATGCTTCATCTGGCAAAATTTTCAAGTTGCCAAACAGTTAAAATTGCACAATAATAAGTTGTTTTTTCTCGTCCCTGATTATTTCGACTGTAGCTACCTGACCAGGTTTCAATTTTCCAAGTCGGGCCATATAATCATAAATATTGGTAACTGGTTGACCTTCAATTGCAATTACGCGGTCGCCTTTAACAATCCCAGAACGTTCGGCTGGCCCACCTTTGCGCACTCCATCAACCCTAAGCCCATTATTATCGTTCGAAACCATATCGGGAACAATACCCAAAGTTACTTTCATGTTGCGGCCATAACGTGCAGCTTGTTTGGAGCCAGCCTCGCGGAACGACAACCTTGGGCTATTTGCCAAAATTTGCGATAAATCGTAAACCATATCCAATACAGCAACTTCACCTGTGTAATTAATTTTATCGGCATCGTCGGCTGGTGTATGATATTCATCGTGGGCACCGGTGGTAAAGTAGAAAACCGGTATGTTTTCGCTATAAAAAGATGCATGATCCGATGGCCCGTATCCATCAGTAGAATGTGTGGTTTTAAATGGCCGGTTCTTAGCTTCAAGCATTTTCAGTAAGGAATCTGCTTCAACAGAAGTTCCAGTGCCGCCTACACTTATGGTATTGGTTGTTGTATTGAGCCTTCCAATCATATCCATGTTAATCATTGCATTTACTTTTTTCAGGTTAATTGGAGGTTTGTTTACAAATTCCTTTGAGCCTAACAGTCCCATTTCTTCGCCTGTGATAGCAACGAACACCACACTGCGTTTTAATTGCGATCGGTTGGCAGCCAATTTTTGGGCCATTTCAATAACACCTGCTGTCCCTGAAGCATTGTCGTCGGCGCCATTATGCACCGCAAGTGTATCTTGTGCCCTCGAACCACTTCCTTCGCCGCCCATTCCCAAATGGTCGAAGTGTGCTCCGATAATTATATATTCATCTTTAAGAACAGGATCCGAGCCTTCAATAATCCCTGCCACATTCTGAGCTGTAACCCTTGTTTTCACTAAATCGGCATTGGCCGAAACCGTTGGCTCCAAGTATAACGATACAGGTTTGTGGTTTTCCTTCATCTCCGTTTCGAGGGTGGCAATGGTATAGTTCATGGAAGCAAGCAACTTATCTGCCAGCTCCCTTGTTATGCTAAAAACGGGAATCCCGGCATCTGAAGGGGATTTATCATACTGCGTATGCATGAGTACATCCTTTTTTTCGATGTCGGATGGGGTCACTAATAACACACCCACAGATCCTTTATCTTTAGCAGTGAGCACTTTACCGCGTTCTTGTTCGTAAGCTATAAATGCGCTGTTTTGTTTTTCTGGTTCGGGGTCACCACGCAGAACAATTGCCCATTTGCCTTTTACATCAATATTTTTATAGTCGTCCCATTTCAGGGAATCCAGATCAAGATCGAAGCCATATCCGGCAAAAACCACCGGAGCCGCAACTTTTGCCGAAGCTGAGAATGAAAGTGGGGTAAAATCGACATTTTGCTTTGCTTCGTTTCCATCAAAGGAAATAGAATTATGTTCTCCGGCTTTAACATCCGAGACTATCTCGAATTTTTGAAAACCATTTTCAAACAGTAATTTCAAACCAGCTTTACTGAAACAATCGCGGATATAAGCCGAAGCAACCACATCTTCTGCTGTGCCTGGTTTACGCCCTTTCAGAGAATCAGATGCAAGAAATCCAATCTGTTTTTGTAAA
Source organism: uncultured Bacteroidales bacterium (assembly GCA_903878265.1). GTDB lineage: Bacteria > Bacteroidota > Bacteroidia > Bacteroidales > UBA4417 > UBA4417. The sequence goes on from CAIRHD010000595.1 coordinate 7,338, forward strand.
TCAGATGTGGTTATTTCGGGATTGTACTGGGCAAATGCTGAATTTGAAAAAAATAAAAGTCCAGCAACAAACAGTTTAACACCAATATTTTTCATTATTGAAGATTTTGTAAGAAAACGCAAACTTAGCAATTAAATTGAAATTGCCGATTGCCAGAATAATGCAGGCTCTAAATAAACCACAATCAGAGTTTCTGATACTCAAAGGATGGAAAACCTTTTTCCACTTTATTGTTCACAAGCTTGTAAAATCCGATAAACCGTAGTTTATACAAATAGCCTTTCGTGTCGCGAATCAAATAGATGATATCTGAATTAACTGTGTATGTGCCAACTGCGAAGTCATACCTTTTCCAATTGTATCCGATACGGTCGGCATGTTTACTGAAATTCATGGATTGCGCCGATTCAAAAGTTACACTTTCGAACGGGGAAATGGAATCCACGGCAACTTCCACAAATCTTGGGTTTATTAAAACGCCTGTCAAAAGATAGGGGTAGGGATCGCCTTCATCAGTATAAAGCAAGGTTGTGTATTGGGTAAACAACAAATCCCAATTTGAATTGTCAGGTTCTGAAACAACGGCCGAAGGATTGGAAATCGAAAAAAGTATATTGTTTACATTGCCCTGTTTTTTGACGGAATGCGACTGAGGGTTTTTTCCGTCCATGGCTGCTGTCCGGAAATAATAAACTCCATTTTTCAGGCTATCGACCACCAATTGGCTGAACCCTCGTGGATTGCCTTTTTCATCTACACCCCTATCGATCAGCAGCAAGCGGTTAGTGCCTAAAGTGTCGTTATCATTACTGATTTCGAACCATTTGCCAATTACAAGGGAATCAGCAGTTCCATTTGAAGGATTGAATAACCATGCAGCGCCTGTCGTATCAACAGGAAGGCCAAAATCCTGCCCAGGCAGATAGGCGGATTTCATAAAGTTGCTGCTGTTGATTATAACCCGCCAACCAAAAGTTGTACTCTCGAAGCCCAAATCCCAAGTCGTTTTCAAGTTTGTACTTACGGCACTACTATCAAACATACTATAATAAACCTGATATTTGTATAAATCGGTAAGGGCTACAGTATCGGAAACATAGTTTCCAGGTTCATGGGGCGTAATCCTCTCATCTTCTTTAAAACAAGACGAAACCATAATGGAAAGCAAAACAAGCAAGTATAATAATGGTTTACGGAACATTAGGATTTTTTGAAATTATAGGTAAATTTTACGAAAGCTGTACGACCCCAGGCTACAATTGTTGATCCGCTGCTACTTGAATGTGCCCCTGAACTACCCATTGCACCTTGTACGCTGTTAACATCGAAGAGGTTTTTACCGCCACAAGAAACGTTAAGCAGGTTGTGGAAAAAACCTTTCACCAATGAAATATCCAAAGAAGGAAAACCATCAATATACTCATTTTTGAAATTGCCATTTGGACTTAAGTTTGGATATTTACCTGAGTATTTGAAATTGGTTATCAGAGAAGTAGCAACTTTTTCAAAGTTATAAGTCAGCATGAAATCGAAATCGGTACTATAATGGAATATTTCAACTTCATTATTGTTTTGACTCTCTTGCGGGTATTTCCTTCCGGTTAAAGATATTCCAGCTCTTAAAGTGAGTTTTGGATAAAAACTCACCGTTGTATTCAATTGCAGCCCTTGGGATATGAATTTGAATACATTAGCATAAGAATAAGACATGGTGGCAGTATCAGTTGGAACCAACGATATCATATTATCCAAATTGGAATAAAAAAGAGTTATCTCCGTATTCAGAAAATAAGTTGGCATTTCACGGTTATAAGTGAAGTTTAAGTTGGTAAGATACGAGCTTTCGGCTTTCAAGTTTTGATTACCAAAAAGATTGTGGTTTATATCCACAAAATCAAGATAAAGTTCTTTGATGGACGGCGACCTGAAACCCCTTGCAAAGGATGCCCTAAGTGAAGTGTTTTTGGACGGAGAATATTTTGCATTTATCGAATACACTAAGGGCGCCTGATATTTTGTATTATAAATTAGTCTGGCACCTGGTTGTAAGGTGATTTTTGAATTTAAATTGTATTTAAGATTAATGAAACCTGCTAAGTCGCCGATTTGTTGCGAGTTGCCTTGTATCCGTGCACCTTCTGTATTATCAAAATTACCCTCGAAACCAATTAGGCTGTTCAACTTTTGATCAAAATAATACGAGTCTAACAATGTCCGCAAATAGTAGCTCTGCAAAACCGTAGTGTCGCCGCCAGCTGATGTCTTTTCCAAAACTGTAAGGTCATTTTGATAAAGGTTATATTTTCGGTTATAAGTAGAATAGGCTCCAACAAAACTTAACTGCCTATTTTGTGAAAATACATAGGATGTTTCAACCTTTGTAGTTTGCCTTACAGTATGAAAAGTTTTATCCATAGCCGTTTCGTAATATGGTTTTAGTAAATTTCCATAGCTTTGGATAAGTTCATCGAAGAATTGCATCGAAAATTTTAACCGAACCTTATTTGTTGAATATAAATAGTATCCATTTGCATTGTACTGTAGTTTTGGGCTCCATGTCATGGATCTTGCAGTATCAGATTCAGAATAACCATCAAAAAAGTTGCGCGAAAAATCAAGCGAATAGGTATGGTTTTTATTGTGGGCTGAGCCGCCAGCATTAAAATCGTACCGTCCTACACTTTCGTAATATGCATTGGCAAAAGCAGAAAAAGAAGAATTTTTATTCTCTTTGGTAATAATATTTACCACCCCACCAATTGCATTGCTACCATATACAACTGACATAGGACCTTCTATAATTTCAACATGATCTACATTGTAGAGGTTCAATTGGTTGATGTCGATATTCCCGTCCAAACGGCCAATAACAGGAACACCATCCACAAGTATTTTAACATTTTCGCCAGTTAATCCCATAAAACTTAAATTCGCTCCCATTACCCCGCCTTGGGATATTCGAACATGGCTTTCAGTACTCAGCAAATCAGTAAGGTTGGTAGCCGCTTTCCGTTCAATTTGCCTGCTATTGATAACATTGATTTTATAAATGGATTTATCCGCTTTTTCGGGTTTAAATTGGCCTGTTACCACAAATTCACTCATATTCATAACAGCGGGAATTAGCAACAAAGTGGTCGAAACGCCAGGTTCTATGGTATCCAACAAGGTTTCGTATCCCACATAAGTGATTGCTATTTTGCTGGTTTCCTTAATATCGTTGGGCACTTTCCCATCCATATCGGAAACTGCTTGTTTGAGCGTTACGGTTTTAAGCCCTTGAAAACAGACGGTTGCAAAAGGGATTGCTTCTTTTGATTTGGAATCAATAATTTTGATAGTGCCCTGCTGCCCGAAGATCTCACCCACGGACAGCAACAGCACCATCATCCCTATTAACTTGACAAACAAAACTTTAATCGTTATTTTCATACTGTAATTATGCGTTTGTAAACACTTTTGTTGTTTGGTAAATTAATCTGGTAACTTACCGGAATAAGCTGTCGCTTAGTCCGGATTCGATACCATTAGCCCCCTAATAAATTAAACAAAACATCCAACAATAAGTGTTTACATATTTTCTGTTAAGTTGAAATAGAATTATCCGTTTGGATTTTGATGATTTCAAACTGCCGACCGAACTTGTTCTGCCCGGTCAGCAGATTGCACAATAACCCTATAAACATGATAAACAAACCCTCAACTCTAATTATTTACCAAAACTTTGCGTGATATGGTGTTCGTGCCACACTGAATTACTACTATATACATTCCGGACTGAATCCCTGAAACAGGAATTCGCAAGGAGGAAAGTGTTTCTGTTGGCAACTCGTATTTATTGCTAAAAACTTTGCGCCCCGAAATATCCAAGAGCGAAATAACTGTGCTTTCCGATTTCCCTGGATTTATAACCAGATTCATCACTTCGCGCACTGGATTGGGATAAACGGCAACGTTAAAATCCAACGTTACTATTTCATCGATTCCTAATGCCGAAATCATTTCTTTTTGCAAAACAATCCGGCCTGTAGTACCACCTGCAAATTCCTTGAATACAAGTTTGTGTATGTTGCCGGCCTTGTCCTGAACAAAATAAACTGTTGAGTCAACTATGTCATACGTATAACTGGCATTAAGTTTTTTCCACTCCCAACCAATTGGCGAACGGGTGGAATCCATTGTTGCCTCGTCCCACAATTGATAATTTAGAGGTACATGCTTGAATGTGTTAACTTTAACATCGTAATTGCTGAGTACGCCGGTTACTGGATACAAAACCCCATCTGGATAGGTGTACATGTATTTTGTAAATAATAAATCCCATTGGTTGGAAACAACTGGTTCAAAATCAATAAGCTGTTTAGTTGCGATGGAATATCCAACAAAGTTTTTGGTGGAATAAGGATTGCAATCCAACATTACAGTGGTATCGCCTGTGCCATCTAAATTAGCATAACGGAAGCCAAAAATATTGTCGCTCGAAAATTTCTCCAAAATCCGGAGTTTGCGAAAACTCCCATTACGAAGTTTGATTATAAAAAGAGAATCGCCTAAAACATTGTGTGTTGACGAATTATATTTGCCCCAGCCATAATCGGGATGGCCTTTCTGGTTACGGCAAAATGCACCTTCTTCCCAATCTGTAGTTGAATTCACCATTTTTTTCCATGCGTAAATCCCTACTGTATCCATGCTTGCCCAGCCACTAGTATCCGATTTTGGATAGGCATATAATTCAACTGCCGAGGCGTCATTGGTTAATATACTGGCACTCATTCTATTGGCACGGAAAGCAATATCCCATTGCTTACGGTTAACCGCGCCTTTATTTCCTGATGCCATGCTGTAATAAACTTCGTTAATGTAACTTGCCCCCATATAAATGGTGTCGTTTACGGGAGTGGTTTTTTGAGCTGCGGCAGGCAAAATACCGATAAAAGCGGTTGCAAGCAATGCAACCAAAGCGTAGAATTTGTTATTCATTTGGTATGAAATAAGGATTTGTTTGAGAAATTTTCCTGTAATGGAACTATTCTGGTTATAAGGAGTAGGAATCCTTATAAATAGGATTTAGCAGACATCTCAATACACAGAAGCAATTTGTGTGTATTACAAGTCTGATAATCAGAAATTAAGCAGATGGAGGGCCTCGGAATGAGAACGCCTGAATGCCCTGAAGGAGAACAGGGGCATTGGGGAGAATTAAATATGTAGAAATTACTTCAAGTTGAAGAATATCTAAAACCTGTGTGTCAGGTGATGAAAAGTCGAAATGAAGCCCATTACCAAAGGATTTGGCATTTCCGTCATTTTTAATAAATGAAGCAGAATCTTTTTCTTTGGCACGGGTGGAGGAACATGCAACCGGAATAAGTTGCTTTCCCCAAATATGGTGCTGATGAAAATTAACAAGGTTGCCGAGGTAAATCCACAATACACCAAAAGCCCATCCAATCAGGATAGCTTTGCGCAGTGTTGAAGTTGTGGAAGTGAGGAAACCCATAATTCGCCTTAGAAATATCGTGCAAAGTTGTATATTTTTTGGGACATAAAATCTTTTTCGCAACTTTTTTTTAATAAAATTAAAAAATAATCAAATAAATGATATATATCAACGCAAATTCGGCTATAAGAACGGCGTGGAATTGATTTATACTGTTTTAGGAACAAAAAATCCTTGTTTCTACTAATAAAAAACAAAAGCCAACCGAGTTTATTCCTCAATTGGCTGATGCTCATTTAGTGATTTGGTTGGGGTTCAAACGCCCGCTTCCAGCTTTATTTGCTCTACCCAATCCTTGATTCGCTGTTCCGTATATTCTTTTTGGGTATCGTTGTCTATAGCTAGACCAACAAAATTCCCTTCTTTTTCGGCAGTAGAATAGTAAAAATTATACCCACTGGTCGAAGTATAACCAATAACATTTTGTTTGTACGGCATACGGCAGAATATAGTCCCCATACCATCTACAAAACTTTCGGGATACATTTTCTGATCGCCAAGGCCAAACAAAGCAATCTTTTTTGTGCTCAAATCGGCTTCGATCAGTTTGTCGATAAACCTTTCCCAGTCAGAGTGCATTTCACCAATTCCCCAAGCGGCTGTGCCCAAAATCAAAAAATCGTATTTGTCAACATCATGCTTTGCAGCATTGCCAACATTATGTACTGTGGCATTATCGCCAAACAATTCCTGAATCCTATGGGCTACTTTTGCAGTAGTCCCGTTATCTTTACCTCCAAAAAAAATCCCTATCTTTAACATAACCTGTGTAGTTTCTACAATTAATTGGTGCAAAGCTAATGCAAATCAAAATAATGCTTTAGTTTGCGGCTGTATTTTTTCTGTCTAATTTTGACGCCTGAGTCAAAACCCTCAACAATGAAAAACCCATTTACTAAACAGCTTTACCTGAATTTTGTTTTACCTCAACTTTTTATTTCATTATTGCTATTGATTGCCGCTATTTGGGTAACAGGTTTGTCCTTGCTCAGTTTCGTGGTTTTTATGCTTGGTTCACTACTTATATATTTGAGCACCAGAACAGTGTCGAGAATTCTGCAACTTCGCAACACTTTGGATAACATCGAAAAAGGTTCTGTAACGGAAATCAATGCAAATACAAAAGGTATTTTCGCTGAATTGAATAGTATGCTGGCAACTATTTTTGAGCGGATCAAGAAACAAGAAGACGACCTTCAGAATGAAAAACTCAGGAGGCTTAGATCTGTAATTGATGGACAGGATCAGGAACGCAACCGACTTTCGCGCGAATTGCACGATGGTATTGGCCAATCGTTAATTGCAGTAAAATTGCAACTCGAAAATGCCGAAACCCAAAACTATTCGATGATGCGTGCTGGAATAGACGAAGCCAAAAACAGGATCGATCTCACAATAGAAGATGTACGCCGTGTGTGCAACGCTCTTTTGCCGGCAGCATTCAACGAGTTCGGGATTATTTCGACACTTCGGGCTTTGTGTTCCGAAATGGCATCCCTAGTTGGTTTTGTTGCGGTATTTGAAAACGAGGGGTCGCTGGACAGAATGTCGAAAAAATCACAGGTTTACATTTATCGGATTGCCCAAGAAGCATTGAACAACATTGCCAAGCATGCCAGGGCCACACAGGTTGTGATGATAATTAAACGCAGTAATAATATAGTTACATTAGAAGTATCTGACAATGGAAAAGGTTTTAACTTTGACCCGGTTAATTTCGCTCATCGCAATGGATTACAGAACATGCGCGAACGCACCAATTTGTTGCAGGGAGATTTCACAATCAACAGTGAACCAGGTGTTGGGACAACCATAAAAGTTTCGATACCTTATAATACTGGAAATGGAAAAGATTAGAATAATATTGGTGGACGACCATCAACTTGTTAG
>CAIRHD010000596.1 GCA_903878265.1 uncultured Bacteroidales bacterium
AAAACGGAAGCTTCCATTTTGATGCCCGGATCAATGCCCACAAGGCAATCGCCGTAAGAATCAGTTTTTATGATGCGCCATTTGGTTGTTGAATTTTCGAAAACATTGTAACCGCAAGCTACATATCCGTTTTGGTTGGCACTTTGAACCGCTTCGAACCGCCCCCAGTAATCGTTATTTGCCCCACGGTATATTTTTGTCCACTCAATATTTCCGTCAGGATCCGTTTTTACCAGAGCACTGGTAAATAAACTGCTGCCAAAAACTTTGCTCCCGCCAAGGATGTAACCGTTGTCGGGTGCCATTGCAATGCAGCATATATCGAGGCCGGAGGGCACATCTTTGCTCCACAGGCTGTCGCCTTCGAGACTGAGTTTGAGAAGCTTGTTATCGCCGGATATTATCAGTGTGGAATCGTGCGCTATTGCACCTGATGAATTTACATACCAACCTTTATAGGTTTTGCTCCATTTTTGTATGCCCGATGGGCTTAATTTTGCAACGTACAGGTACTGGATTAAGTCGGCATCTTCTGTTGAACCAATCAAATAGTAATAGCCACCAAATTCGATTATTTTGTGTGCGGTGCTGAAATCCAAACCTTTGTAGCTGTGTTCCCAGATCATATTCCCTGCTTGATCAGTTTTTACAACATAAATTGTGCTGTCGGCATGGCTCATTGTAAAACCGGCGGCAACCAGACAGGAGTCGGAAGACTGAATTAATGTAAAAAATTCGTCCTGTTGCCAACCTCCATATAGTTTGCTCCAGAGGAGGTTCCCGTTTTCGTCAAGTTTCTGTAAGCGGGCATCGGTATAACTTGCGCATCCGGCCAACACGTAACCGTTATCAAAGGTTTGCTGCACGGCCATTCCTCCGTAGGTCGTTTCCCAAACCCGATTTCCGCGCAGGTCTATTTTCATGCTTTTCCCCGGATCGAACGGGCTGTTGGTGCTGGTAGCAAAATAGCAGTAATCGCTGGTAACAATCACATCCCTGCCCATATCAGGGCCGGGCTGGTAAATAATATCCCACATCTGACCATAACTGTTGGTGGATAAAAAAATAAACAGGCAGATAAACCAGAAACAAAAAGAAGGGAAGCTGTTTTTAGGGGTTTTCATTTGGCGGGGTTTTTAAATTTGTTTTTTGCGTTTGTTTTAAATATAAGGATCTACTTTTATTCTTCCTGGGAATAAAAAAACAAATGTACGACCTATTTTTCAAATCCGGTGTTCGATAACTTTTTGATTTTCATTTTTATATCTGGCAGTTAATACTTTATTGATAGGTGCTCGGTGTATATTTAGAAAAATAATATTTATTTCGTACGTTTATTGGGCATTTATATGATAAACATGGATATAACTATTTATGCTTTTTGAATGAGCTTTCATTTTTGCGCCTCTTTTAAATTGATTTCCAAACCCATTATACGGTTTCAATAAATATCTTTGCAGCAAATATTTGTAAAGAATAGGAGAAGTATGCGAAAAATAGCAATGGTTGATTTGAAATCGCAGTACGAAAAAATCAAACCCGAAATTGATAGTGCTATCAATGAAGTAATTAGCTCCACTGCATTTATAAATGGCCCTGCTGTAAAAGGCTTTCAAGTTGCCCTCGAAAATTATTTGGGGGTAAAACATGTAATACCATGTGCAAATGGCACCGATGCGCTGCAAATAAGCATGATGGCATTGGGGCTAAAACCTGGCGACGAGGTTATTGCGCCCTCGTTTACTTTTATCGCAACAGCCGAAGTAATTGCCCTGCTGGGACTTACCCCTGTGTTGGTTGATGTTGAACCGGGAACTTTTAATATAAGCATTGATTCCGTTATTAAAGCCATTACGCCTAGGACCAAAGCCATTGTGCCTGTCCATCTTTTTGGACAAACTGCTGATATGGATGCGATTATTGAAACAGCCAGAAAATATAAGCTTTTTGTTATTGAAGATTCGTGCCAATCCATCGGGTCCGATTATCAGGATTGTGATGGAAAGTGGAAAAAGTCGGGAACGATTGGGGATGTAGGTTGTACTTCATTTTTCCCTTCAAAAAACCTGGGTTGCTTTGGCGATGGTGGGGCAATATTCACCAACGATGATGCATTGGCTGCAAAAATCCGCGTTATCGTAAATCACGGTATGACAGTGCGTTATTACCACGATGAAATTGGTGTTAACAGCCGTTTGGATAGCATTCAGGCTGCCGTTTTGAAAGTAAAACTTAACCACCTCGATCGATACATTCATGCCCGGCAACAACTTGCAGCAGCATACAACGCTGCTTTTCAAGGTCATTCCGAAATTATTGTGCCAGAACAGTTTAACAAGTCAACGCATGTTTTTCATCAATACACTTTACAGATAAAAGGCAGCAAACGCAACCAATTGCAGGAGTACCTGGCATCGAAAGATATTCCGGCCATGATATATTACCCAGTGCCCATACATTTGCAAAAAGCGTATCTGGATCCACGCTACAAACAAGGCGATTTTCCTGTAACAGAGCAACTTATAAACACAGTGATTTCGCTGCCGATGCACACCGAAATGGACGAGGAACAAATTGCCTACATTACTTCAAATGTTTTGAGCTTTTTTAAAGAAATGTAGGTGGCGGTATTTCCAATTTGCGAGATTACAGGATGGTGTCGGCTTCTCATGTTGGTTGTTCACTGCATTTTGTATTCCGGCACGCTTTTCACAATATTCCCAAACGGTAAAAAATCACTAATTTAGCCTTTCGGCAAATTGATATACAGGATGAAAATCTTACACCCATTTACTTACACGATTGCTTTACTAACTATCTGCACCTTTCTATTGGCTGCATGTAAAAAGAACCGCGAAACCCCGGTTGCACCTAATGGGCATGCACATGGTATTATCCCGCTTCCTTTGAATATCGATTTGATTGACGGCAATTTTATTGTTGACAAAAACACTGTGCTTGTAAGCCACCCCGCGTTCTCAAAAGCAGTTTCTGTTGTTGAAAACTCACTGGACAATGCGCTCAATTCGCCAATTACCAAGAATGATTTACCAGTAGGAACAACAAACATCCAATTTGCAATTGACAACACATTGGATTCCAACGCATATCAAATTGAAATTGTCCTTACCGGAATTATTATAAAAGCCAAAAACGCTGTTGGTGCATTTTATGCAGCACAGTCGTTACGCCAAATGATTTGGAATTCGGCTTTAGGCCAGAAAAAGGATTCCATCAACCTTCGCTGCATGAAGATAACGGATAAGCCGAAATATGCCTGGCGCGGTTTCCACCTCGATGTTTCGCGACATTTTTTCACAAAAGACTATATTTTAAAAATTATTGACTGGCTCGCCTATTATAAGTTGAACAGGCTTCAATTGCATCTGACTGATGATCAGGGTTGGCGCTTAGAGATTGATCAATTCCCATTGCTGACCGAAATTGGCGGCTGGCGGAATTTTAACGATATGGATTCAACCTGCATGGAATTGGCCAAACAGGATATCAATTACACCATCGACAAACGTTTTATCAAGGAAATTAACGGCAAAATACAATACGGAGGATTTTATACGAAACAGGATATCCGCGAAATTGTAGCTTACGCCACGGAAAATTATATTGAAGTTATTCCCGAAATCGATATGCCCGGCCACATGTCGGCAGCTATAAGGGCGTATCCTCAGCTTTCGTGTGTGGATTCCGCTGGCTGGGGAACCGAGTTTTCGTTCCCGATTTGTCCGTGCAACGAACAAGTTATGGATTTTTCGTACAAGGTTTGGGACGAAGTGCTGGAACTCTTTCCATCAAATATAGTT
>CAIRHD010000597.1 GCA_903878265.1 uncultured Bacteroidales bacterium
CATGTCGCCGCTTAACAGGGAATATGGCAAGGTGATGTTCCAGTTTTCGATTTCCCAAGCGAAAGGGGCTGTGCCCGAATTGTTAATCTGTACAAGGGCAACGGGTTGGTTGGTATAGTTGCGGACGGTAGCGGTTTTGCCGTTCATCAAATCATCGTAAGTTAGGAATATAAGCGAATCGGGGGAAACCACGACATTAGGCGGAACCGATACTTTTACATAAAATTTATGTGCATCGGGAGCACCGATATATGGGTGGTTGGAACTGCGGTTGGATGCATCTTCGGCATGTATAAAATAGGAAATAGCGGAACCTTCCATTTGCCCCGGGATGCAGGCCGCCCAATTGCTGCCCGATGTATGTATCATGCTAAGGGTATCCCAATTGCCACCATTCACCTTATAAATTGTCCAAACCGAATCGGGGTAAATTACCTGGCCGCTAAATGCGGTAATATCGGCCTGTACCTCAAAACAGGCTTGGGCTGGCAACGAATCGTGCAATGGGGTGTGCGATATCAATAACATTCCTTGGTCGGCTACTTCGTGGGCACGGCAATGCAAGGCATCTGTAGATTCCCAAGGAGTGCTTGGTTTGCCCAGAAAACTTAAAACCTGATAGCCGGGCATTGCAGCCTTGTAGGCCAATATTGCTGCCGCATCGTACGAGGTTCCCATAATTGGCACACAAACCTTGTCCTTCAAAATAAACGAATTGGTATAAGGTTCGTTGTTAGGTGTGTTAACCCTGTAGACTTTATAGAGCGTGCCATAAGAACAAACCTGCGAAGCATAAAATGCTGCAGTGGCTTCAATTGCGGCATACTGCGGGTGGCTTAGCGGCACTTTGCGGATAAGCACTTTGTCGGGAGCCAGAAATTTGCCCCAGCAATCAATGTGGTCGATATAGGTTCCATTAGGATCCTGTTCAACCATGTAATTGTTGATTCCCAGGTAGTCGTGTACTTTTTGCGAAATTTGATCAGCCGTTTGGGTAGGATTTTCTTCCCACACAAGTTGGGTTGACGATGCCTGATCTATGCCGTTGGTCATATAATTTCCACCGGTGTGTATCACATTCATGCCAAACCATGGAATGCCCTGGCTTATAGCAACTTTTTTGGGTATTTCGTCATCGTTGGGGCGGGGGCGGTTGTAAGGGAAATCAATAATCCCAACTTGGTTGTTTCCAAAAGTTACATACCATGGGCCATAATCACGGGCCCAATACGAATCGCTTTCAGCCAAAAGAAAACTGCAGTTTGCAAGGTTAACGCCATTGGATTGGTATTGGCCAGTAACCGTGGTTTGTTCCGAACTGTCAGCAACAATGGTTGTTAGCTTGGCATCTTTTGCCAGTTCCTTGATAAGGCTCATAGGGATTCCGAAAGGATAACGGATGATAACCCCATCGTTGTTGCCAAATTCTTCAACATTCCGTACCACACCTTCAGGCGGGGTGGTTTCTACAAACCCTAAAGCAATTTTGTAACTGTTGGCTGCTTCCTCGGCAGTCATAATGTGTTTCAAACCATTGTTGGGATCAGTTTCCTGAGCCGTTGCGCTTAACGCAAAAAATGAAAGGAACAGGATTGCACCAAGGGCGAAATTCTTCATAAATACACTGCTATTAACAAAAGCCAAAAGTAACCAAATTGGTCAATATGCGAAGGGAAGCGACTGAAAGATTATGTTGTTCGAGCCAAATTACCACCGATTTCGATTTATACTTTGCTTCGCACAAATTGTTGCATAATGCTTAAGCCTATTGAA
>CAIRHD010000598.1 GCA_903878265.1 uncultured Bacteroidales bacterium
CATTCCTGTACTTGTGCCAAGCCAGATTTTCTGCTCATTTTCATTGAAAAGGCAGAGTACATGGACATTTATTATCCCATCTTCCGAAAACGCGGGACTAACTTTATCGGTTATCTGATTATACCTGAAAAGCCCACCCATCGTACCTAACCATAACAGCGAATCGCTTTCAAATAACATGCAATTGATTCGTTCAATCTGTGTCCCGCCTTTCAACCTATCCGGAAGATGGAACCTGATAAGTTTGCCTTCTTTCTCCTCAACTCTGAATAAATCATCCTTATGTGTGCCAGCCCAGATATTGCCTTTTGAATCTTCGGCAATCGCCTGAATATTATCCACTTCGGTAATACCTGGATTGGGTGAATCGAAAATAAAAGTTTTAAAACTATCGGTGGCAGAATTATAAAGGCTCAAACCTCCTTCCATTGTACCTATCCAGATGCGGCCCTTTGAATCTTTGAAAATAGTATTGATATAGGCGTTCCGCAACCCACTCTGGTTGTCATATATTTTAAAAGTGTATCCGTCGAAACGGTTCAGCCCGCTGCGTGTTCCGATCCAGATGAAACCATTATCATCCTCGCAGATGGAATATACCGAGTTGTGCGACAGGCCTTCATTGGTCGTCAGGTGCCTGAAAAACAAGTTTTTATCCTGCGCCCAAGCAAAAACAGGCAAGAGCAAAATACAAAGCAGTATTTTGGACCAAGTGCTTGTAATGCTGTCCGGGATTTTCATTTAATTTTTTTCTAAAAGTATCGGTTTCTAACCAATAATTTCTTTTTTACGAAAATATTTTATCAGTTTATACCGGTTTATATTTAAAATTCGCATGTGGTCGGTAAGAGGGCTGTAATACTGGTAGTTATTATCCACAATGCCTTTGTTGGAATCGTTGTTGGAAGGGTCGGCAGTTTTGTCGGTAGGGTCATTGTCCATATAACGAAACCAATGCCACCCAACACAGTTGTTCATTTGCAAGAGCGATAGGCAGAAATTCTCATAAAAAATCCCCCTTTCGTTTTGTGTGTGAACCGTCCATCCGGCCCCGGAAATATTGGCCAAACCTGAATCCTCAGCCTTGGTATAAAATTCGGTAATAAGTATCGGTTTATCGACCCAGGCCTGCCATTCGTTGAAGTGTTTTTGGGCAGGCTCCCATTGCCCGTAATAGTTAATTGAAATTATATCGGCATATTTTCCGGCGGCTTCAATAATCCCTTTATTGTGTTTTGGTTTGCCATGAAGCCTGCTGCCAAGGTATAAATGGTTTGGATCATGCTTTTTGATAGCCCCAGAAACGACGGAGTAATAGCGGTTGGCGACAGTTTCAAGAAATACGTTCCGAATTGAATCGGTGATTGAATTAACAGAAACACCCTTTTGTTTTAGCCACTCAATTGCTGCTTTATAATTCAAATCATTGGCGTCTGTTACCGCGAGATATTCATCCAGGGTTTTGTCGCTAAAACTAAGTTCATTGTCAGAGAAATGGCCAAACAGGTTTGGGTCATTTCGTGTTTCTTCCAGTTTTTTTGCCTGCTCGTCGCAATAGGTTTCAAACTCGGCATCAAACACAGGGAACGAAGGCCCTTTGGCACTATTTTGTTTTTTTTGTTTGTTGTATCCGTTAAAAAAATTCCATATCATCGTGTAACTCAAAGG
>CAIRHD010000599.1 GCA_903878265.1 uncultured Bacteroidales bacterium
CGTGGCTTCAGGAACGTTTTGATGGTAGTAATGAGCATGGGTAGGGCAAACAGCACAATAACCATTGTAATGCCAAGTTTTCCGCTCAAAACCAACGCGAAAATAAACACATATTGCAAAATCCATAATGCAATGGTACTGTACCGTGCAGCTTTTTGCCCAATAATAACCGGCAATGTATAAATCCCTTTGGATTTGTCTTCGATCAGTTTGTCAGTATGTTTCCCAAATAAAACGGTTGTTGGTCCCAAAGCGTAAACCAGGCTAACCAATACAACCCAATTATCCCAATGTCCGCCCGAAACCACAAAATAAGTTCCGCCTATCATTAATGGTCCCCAAACAAGTATAACCGAAGGTTCACCTAATCCATAATATTTCAATGGCCAGGTATAAAACAAGAGAAACAACAGCCCGGCCAGGAACAACCAAAGCGTTGATACACCAGTTACCATGATGAGATATACTCCGATAAGAGAGGCAATCAAGCCGGTGATGAGTATGTAGTTCATGTACTTCTTTTTACTTAGAAGTCCATGTTCGAGCGGTTGAGGACCATATTGGGAACGGAAATAATTATCCTTATCCACACCCTTACTGTGATCAACATAATCGTTGAGCAGGTTGTTGGTAGCATGGGCCATTACAATCCCAATCAGCGAAAGGGCAAAAAGTTGCCACGAAAAATTCCCATACCGGTAAGCCAGTAAACCGCCAATGGCTCCAGCCAAAGCAGTCATTATGAACACGGCTGCACGTGTGGCAATCAGCCATCGGGAGAACATATCCAGTTCGTTCCATTCTTCTTTTGTAATTTGTGGTATGACTTTCAAAGCCTTAACCCACATAGTAGTATTTATCATTCTTTAGCGATTTAGTTTATTTGAATTGAAAACAAACGTAAGCAGTGTAAGTTTTAAGAATGGATGATTTGATACCGGATTTCTAAAATAGATAATTAGTATATTTCAGTAATTCAATTAAATATACAAATTAAAGTACAGGATTATTAAAGTGCTCCACAATCCGTAAAGCTTCGTTCTTTTTCCCTTTCGGGATATGTACCCTGGCGGACTGTGTGTTTCTGCCATTACGGGTAGGCATCGAATATATAAATTCAATCATGTCTGAATTTCCCTCCGAATTAATTGTTACATTGTCGAGGCTTGCTCCCAGGTTTACCCAAAGATGGAACATTTTTCCAACAATAACCCCTTTTTCAGCAATCAGTGCTTTGGCTTCGGAATTTTTAAGTTTGCTGTACCTGTAACGGGGAGCAATAAAGGCAGGTATGGCCACTATGGGAATGATTCCTAAAGCAATAAACAGTACAAGCACATCTTGTAAAGAGATCAAAAGCAAAACACCAACTACGACAGCAATAATAGCCACAACGAAAAAAAGCATTTTCTTTTCTTTCTTCTCGACTTCAAAATCGGAAGCAATAAACCGCACCCATTCATCCTGCGAATACTGCCAAACAGCAATCCGGCCTTCGCCAATAAGAATTTTGTCGAGTTGTTTGGCTCGCGAACGGTAGATAAATATTACAATCAGGCTCATTATCACAAAAAATCCTGACAAAAAGCTAATGAAGAATCCTCCATCCATGCCATCCAAGCCAATCATGGAAGGCACGAACA
>CAIRHD010000600.1 GCA_903878265.1 uncultured Bacteroidales bacterium
AAACGCAAGAAAAAACAGCAATGACAACGGATTGGTTGTGCTTTCTGAGAAAATCTGTATCAATTCAAATCTTAACTACGTTGCAGATTTTTTCTTTCAGCTTCTGAATGAATTAAAAGTTGACGGGAAACCTGTGATTTCGGCTACCAATACTCAGATTGCACAACTCCTGAGCAATAATTTTGTCGATAAAAATGGAAAACCAATAACCGTTCGCTCAATTCAAAGAATTTGTTAATAAATTCTAATATCTCATTTTATAAACCATAGAAAGTAACCTTTCCTTTGCATCAATACTAACCAACCAATTTAATTGTCGTAAGCATCAGCTTTCGATCCTAACCCAATTAATCCAAATCATTATGAGAAAACGATTACTATTATGGATGCTACTGCTGAGCATAAGCGGAGCCGTATTCGCGCAAGGTGTAACAACATCATCCCTCGCAGGGACGGTTGTTGATGAAAAAGGCGAACCGGTAATGATGGCCAGCGTGCTTGCTGTACACACACCCACCGGAACTGAATATGGAGCTGTTACGCTTGATGGTGGCCGTTTCGAAATCCGCAATATGCGTGTTGGAGGACCGTATAAAGTTATGGTAACTTTTGTTGGTTATGAAATCAGTACTGTTGAGGATATTTACTTACAGTTGAACAATACAGCTTCTGTAAAATTAACCATGACAAGTACCGCTGTTGAAATTGGAGGAGTAGTAATTCTGGCCAAGAACCTCAATCGTGAGCAAACCGGTGCGATGACCAATATGACGAGCAAACAAATCACATCCTTGCCAACCATTACGCGCAGCCAGCAAGACCTCACGCGAACAACCCCGCAGAGCGATGGAAACAGTTTTGGCGGTAGAAATAACCTTTATAATAACTTTTCGTTAGACGGTTCAATTTTTAACAACTCATTTGGATTGGATTATGCCACACCAGGTGGCCAATCGGATGCGCAACCGGTTTCGTTGGATGCTATTGAGCAGATTCAGGTTTCCTTAGCTCCTTTCGACGTTCGTGAAGGCGGATTTACGGGTGCTGGTATTAATGCGGTTACCAAATCAGGAACAAACCAGATTAAGGCAACAGCCTACACTTTTTTCAGAAATGAAGGAATGATTGGGGATAAAATAAAGGGTGTTGATGCACCTAATATCGATTTCAGCACTAACCAGACAGGTTTGAGCATTGGTGGTCCAATTATCAAAAACAAGTTGTTTTTCTTTGTAAACGCGGAGTTGGAACGTGCCACCCAATTAGCTCATGGCTTTGTTGCCGATGATGGCACAAACACAGGTTTGCCAAATGTAACATCTGTTAAAGCTTCTGATATACAAGCTGTTCACGACCATTTGTTAAGCGAATGGGGTTACGAAGCTGGCGCATACCAGGGGTATAACCACCAGAAATCGAATGATAAACTGCTGGTAAAGCTAAATTATAACATAGTAAAAAACCATACACTGGTTGTTCGTTACAACATGCTCAATGCCTGGAAAGATATCCTTCCTCACCCCGAAGCTGTTATCGGACGCGGTCCAACCAGTTACCGTCTGCCTTTCGAAAACGAATCATATACCATTTATAACAAAATCCATTCATTCGTTGGCGAATTAAACTCTATCATTTCCAATACCATATCAAATAAATTATTGATTGGCTATAGTATATTTGACGACCATCGTGAACCCAAATCTGCACAGTTTCCGGTAATCGATATTTTTGACAATAATGGTAACTTAGCGATTTCTTCGGGTTCCGAAATGTTTTCGACAAACAATATCCTAAAGCAAAACGTGTTACAGTTTACTGACAACGTAACCATATACAAGAACAAACACACGATAACTGCTGGAGTTAACTTAGAAAAATTCCATTTTGAAAACTCTTTTAACCTTTTCTACTATCCGTGGCATACCTATGGCAGCGTTGCAACCTTTTTAGGGATGTCGAAAGATTCTTTAGATTACAATGCAGAAGTTGTAGCAGCAAACAAGAAACCTTTTCAGAATGCAATCGTAGATGTTGCACAATTAGGCGTTTATGGTCAGGATGAGTGGCAGGTGAACAGCAAGTTTAAACTTACAATGGGCTTACGTATAGATATTCCAATTTACCTTAAAGACCTTTCAGTTACAGAGGCATCGCAGGAAGCGGCCAATTTTGGTGGTTGGGTTGACAAAGATGGCAACTCCGTTAAACTCGATCCTGCTGTATGGCCCAAATCAAAATTGATGTGGTCGCCCAGGGTTGGATTCAATTTCGATATAAAAGACGACAACAGTTTAACGCTCCGTGGCGGAACCGGTATTTTCACTGGCCGTATTCCATTTGTATGGTTAGGCAACCAGGCATCGAACCCAGGAATCTTCCCTGGTTATACTTTTCAGGTTAACTCAACTGCCGAAAATTTCAGTTTCCCTCAAGTATGGAAAACAGACTTAGCCGTCGATTGGAAATTTGCCGAAGGATGGCTTGGTTCCTTTGAAGCAATTTATGGAAAAGATATTAATGCAGTGGTGCATCGCAACTATGATATGCTGCCTCCTTCAGGAATATTGAATGGCGGTGCCGATAACCGTGCTATCTTCGCGGGTTTCAACGAAACTCATATTTACGCATCTTCGGCTAATTCGCTTGCTTTTCTCGATGCAGGTTATATTGTTCTCGATAATGTAAAAGAAGGGCATCAACTCAGTCTAACAGGCAAATTAGCCAAAGATTGGGCTTCCGGCTTGCATATCGACATAGCATACACATACCAGGATTCAAAGGATTATACCTCTATTCCTGCCGAAATTGCTGCCGATGCTTTCCAACGCAATCCTGTTGTTGGCAATCCAAATTCACCTGCACTTTCATGGTCGAGATATGGCTTGAAACATCGCGCTGTTTCGAGTTGGATGTATACCACCGATTATAACTCAAAAAAAACTGCATCTACATTTGGGATGTTCATCGAGGTGGGCCAGGGTAACCGCTATTCATATACTTATGCTGGCGACCTGAACAGGGATGCAATTGCAAACAATGATTTATTGTATGTGCCAGCAAACCAGTCCGAAATCCACTTCGGTACAATAGATGCTAATGGCAATGGAGTTACTTCAGATAATGCAGCAGCTCAATGGACAGCCCTAAGTGCCTTTATCGATCAGGATTCATACCTAAAAACCCGTAAAGGCCAATATGCTGAACGTAACGGTGTTAGTTTGCCATGGTTCTCACAAATCGATTTCCGGTTTATGCAGGATATTAATTTCAATGTGAAAGAAAGAAAAAATACCATTCAGATATCGCTGGATATTATGAACCTGGGCAACCTCTTGTATTCGGGTTATGGCGTACGCCAGCTTGCTCGCACAACCAATCCTATAAAAGTGAATGGGTTAGATAAAAACAATGTGCCCTACTACCAGTTCGATACCAACCTGAAGAGTTCGTATGTTGACGACTTCTCGTCCCGCTCGAAATGGCAGATGCAATTAGGAATCCGGTATATTTTGTAAACAACCAAATTTGTTCTAGCAAAAGACCATTTATCGTAGGATAAATGGTCTTTTCGGTAATAACAGCGCATCAACATAAGAATTGCCTACATTTGTTATATTAAAAAGTAACAGAGGAATATGAATGGAAGGATTGACAATTTACTATTTGACCTTGATGGAACTTTGACCGATCCCAAAGAGGGAATTGTAAATTCTGTTCTTTATGCTCTTGAAAAACTTGGGATAAAGGAAAATTCCATCGATGAACTCGATACTTTTATCGGGCCACCGCTAAGGGAATCATTTGCAAATAGGTATTGCCTGCCCAACAACTTGGCAGACAAAGCAATGATTTATTACCGTGAGCATTATTCTGCTAAAGGACTGTTTGAAAACAAGATTTACCCTGGAGCTAAAGACTTGTTAGAGTCATTATGCTCTCACCATTATAAACTATTTATTGCTACTTCAAAGCCTACCGTATATGCAATTGAAGTTCTCAGGCACTTTAAAATCGACAGCTATTTTAACGAAATTACCGGCAGTAACCTTGATAACACCCGAACCGACAAAACGGAAATTATTTCACACATCGTTTCCGCATTTGCTTTGCAGGCAAACAATTCAATTATGATTAGCGACCGAAAGCACGATATGGTAGGAGCTAAGAACAATTCGATGAAAACTATCGGCGTAACGTATGGCTATGGCTCGCGCAAAGAACTTTTATCGTACCAACCTGATTTTATTGCAAATAATTGCTACGAGATAGCAGCTCTGCTTATAAAAGAAGCATTTAGATAACTCAGAAAAAAGATGAATGATGAAAGATAAAATTCAAATAATAGGATTTGATGCCGATGATACCCTCTGGGTAAATGAACCGTTTTATCGGGAAACCGAAAATCAGTTTTGCAGTATTATGGCACCTTATTTTCCTGAAAATGAGGCAAACAATGAGTTGTTCAGAACAGAAATGCAGAACCTTGAAATGTATGGGTACGGTGCCAAGGGATTTATGCTTTCGATGATTGAAACTGCATTGCGGATTTCTGTAAACAAAATTACGCCACAGGAAATAAACCAGATTATAAGCCTGGGAAAAAACCTGCTTAATCAGCCCATAATTCTGCTTGAAGGTGTAGAAACGGTCCTGCAAAAATTGCATCCACAGTACACTTTGATTTTGGCTACCAAAGGCGATTTATTGGATCAGGAACGAAAACTGAAAAAATCGGGATTGATAAATTATTTTCATCACATCGAAATAATGAGCGATAAACACGAAATTAATTACCGAAAACTCATAAATCGCCTTGATATTGAGCCGCAGGATTTTGTAATGATCGGAAATTCAATAAAATCTGATATTCTGCCGGTTATCAATATAGGCGCAAGTGCCATACACGTTCCATACCATACAACCTGGCAGCACGAAAATGATCATGATGAAACCGACAACAGCAAATTTGTTACAGTTGATAAGCTTGTCGAAATTTTAAACATTCTTTAACCATGTTCAATCAACTGGATTTTGAGAATTGGAACAGGAGAGAACACTTTCAGTTTTTCAACCAATTCGACGAACCATTTTTCGGGATTGTTGCCGAAATTGATTGCACAGTGGCTTATCAGATTTGTAAAACTAAATAAAAGACCCCACCCAAAACGACAAAGCACTCATTCAGCCCATAGGAGAAAGGCTAACTATTGAAGAAACCTTGATACGGCCAGCCTTCCCCCGTACTTCAGACTTTCATCAGGCATAAAAAAGCCCAGAAAGCAAACGATAAAACCTACAACCTCGGAGACAGGATAAAACCAACCAACGAATAATCAAAATAATCAACACTCAATATTTTCTCAAAACCCTTCCTGCGGATTTCTCCAACCCTCGAAATAGTTACTATTGACAGGAATCTTCATTATCATAAAACCTTCTACACTACGCTTCCGTGGATTAGCGGGTTTATTCCTTCTGGATTAGGGAAAACTATGTGTACATAGTTTTCCCAATCCTTGTTTTATCACTTTTTGTAAGTTTACTAAAGAACCTGCATCTTTTTAAATATAGTTTTATTGCCTGCACTTAATCTATAAAAGTATGAGCCTGATGATAATCCTGCTGCATCAAACTCTATTTCATGCTGCCCTTGCGTAAATTGCTTATCAACAATCGTTTTTATCTCATCTCCCAGAATATTATAAACTTTGATTACAACATTTTCCTGCTCAGATAATGTGAATTTAATGATCGTTTTTGAAGAAAACGGATTAGGATAATTCTGGGCTAACGAAAAAATATAAGGCAGATTATCCGTCTCCCCAATTGCAGTTTGATTTCCTATCGTGAATACACCTGTGGAAATGGGGCTTCCCAGGTAGGCTGCATCAACTGCGCGAAGAGTCCACTTATACTCTCCGTCTTGTAACCCGGTTAATAGCCATTCCGATACTGCACTCACATTTCCAGGTTCGGGTAGCCTGCCAGGAATGGTAACCGGAACATTTTCATGGTAAAGTTCGAGGTTATAAGTAAGTGCAACAACCGGTGTGTGATCATCAATTGCGGGTATCCACGACAGCCTGACTGTGTTTTCTCCTTGCAAAGTAACGTCTAAAGCAGTAGGGGATGACGGAGCATCGTTTTGGCCTGCTGCATCGTTGCGGTAAATATGCATTTGTGCTTCAACCAGACCATTTCCACCGGGAACGAAATATTGACCTGCTATGAAGTAATCAAGATCACCATCGTTGTCGATGTCGAGCCAGGAAAAAGTCCCTCCACGATCACCTGCAGCACGTGGTGAAGGAAGTTCATTGCCCGAATCTGTGAAAACACCATTCGTGTTTGTGTAAATTCTGGCCCTTCCTTCAATGTTTGTCCCTGAATTGTAATTGCCGGCAAGAAGGATGTCCATGTCGCCATCGGAATCATAGTCAGCCCAGGTAGCAGCTGTAAAATCGAACCAGCCTTCACTGTATGGTTCAGCAATAACTTCTATAGGAAAATAATTATCATTGTCGTTGCGATATATCCGAAGTGTAAGAGGGGTAAATGTGCTGTCTAATTCTTTTACATTGCCCGCAACAAGAATATCCAGGTCGCCATCGCCATCGTAATCTCCCCATTGAGCTTCACCTTGTTCAACAGAGAGTGTTCCCAGTATATCCTCTCCCGTAAAAGTGCCATTCCCGCTGTTAGTATATCGGCGAATAAAACCATTGTCATAAAGGGGCGCAATGTTTACAAGCAGCAGATCAAGATCCTGGTCTCCATCATAGTCAGCCCATGAACTTTGAGCATGTTCCGTTGGTGCGAAAAGAGTATTGAGTGAAGTAAAATTCCACCCATTTGCACCGTCGGGCCCATCATTGCGCATCATTGCGGTTTCGTATGTAAATAAGCTATCGTTGAAAACAGATGGGATAAGCAAATCCATATCCCCATCGTTATCAAAGTCAGCCCAGGTAATTGAACGAAGATCGAATTCTGCCTGACTATTATCCTCCCAGTAACCTGGCAGGATTGTTTGGAGCAGGTTAAGTGTACCGGCATCGTTTCGATAAATTACTGTTTCATTGTTAGTTCCCAGAGCAAGGTCCTGATCGCCGTCACCATCCAAATCACCCCATGATAAGTCAGATGAACCGACAGATAATGCACCAAGCGGCACATCTGTATAGCTGAAATTCCATGTTGTTGAATCAATAGATCCATTGTTCTCAATTAACATTAACCGTTCGTCACCACCCTGGTTATAAACAATATAAGAACCCAATACAGCTATATCAAGATCGCCGTCACTATCATAGTCGGCAGGTGCTGTAGAAATAACCCAGAAATCTTCATCCTGTGGAGTAACAAAGATTGAATCAATAGGTGTAACTTCTGTGAAGTCACCGAAAGTACCACCAGGAAGGGGCTGTACAGTGATAACCTGTAATGTGCTATCGGTGTCACCGTCATTGTCAGTTACCAAAAGTTTTACCCAATAGGTGTCAGGTGTTAAATAAGTGTGAGAAGGGTTTTGTTCCACTGAAGTTGTTCCGTCAGCAAAATTCCATAACCAGGAGACAACCGTCCCGTCGGGATCAGTGCTGGTGTCGGTGAAATCGAGGGAAAGCCCGGTGGCTGAATATCTAAAGGATGCAGCGGGTGGCTGGTTTTGTGGTGGCGGTGGTGGTCCTGAAAAGTGTTCAATAATACCATCATAACCAACTGTCC
>CAIRHD010000601.1 GCA_903878265.1 uncultured Bacteroidales bacterium
TCTGGCCACCACCCAGTTTTGCAAGATCGCGTTTATCAAGCAGCTGCTTAATTTTATCTTCAATTGTCATCGGCTATATACTAATTGGTTTCGTTTTTCAGGTTATTATTTTCTTGAACCGCTTTTGTTCAGGATGTTTGGTTCCATGTGCCGCTAATGTTCGGAGTGTTTGGTTCCGGATGCCACTTATTTTCGGAGGTTCGGCACATGGCACTCGGCACATGGCACTCAGAACTCGGCACCCTGCACTCAGTCCTATCCACTCTCCACCCTAAACTTCCAAATCCTTTTTCTCACATAGTTCAGTCAAAACGCCAAATGTTGATTTTGGGTGAAGGAAACCAATGTTCATTCCCTCTGCGCCTTTGCGTGATACTTTATCAATGAGCTTTACTCCATTAGCTTCGGTTTCGGTCAAAGCAGAATCAATGTCTTTAACCGCAAAAGCTATATGGTGCATGCCTTCGCCTTTCTTTTCGAGGAATGTTCCTATTGGACCTTCGGGGTCGGTGCTTTCGAGCAATTCTATCTTGGTTTGGCCTACCATAAAGAATGCTGTCTTTACACGCTGGTCGGCAACTTCTTCGATGGCATAACACTTTAGTCCGAATACTTTTTCCCAGTAAGGAATACTGATTTCCAAACTCTTAACTGCTATTCCGATGTGTTCGATGTGTGATAAATTCATGGCTTATAAATTTCTGCAAAATTATATTCTTTTTGTTATTGAAATAACAATAGAGTGAAAATATAGTTGTTTTGCCTTAATATGGAACTGTTCTATATAA
The DNA here is from genome assembly GCA_903878265.1 of uncultured Bacteroidales bacterium. Classification (GTDB taxonomy): domain Bacteria; phylum Bacteroidota; class Bacteroidia; order Bacteroidales; family UBA4417; genus UBA4417. The sequence goes on from CAIRHD010000601.1 coordinate 789, forward strand.
GTTGGTTGTTAGTTATTGGTTAATGGTAACTATTCGCCCCATCAATTTGCCCTTTTTGCCACAGATTTCACAGAATGGCACAGATTTCCAGCTATTTAATTTAGCTTTTATTTAAAAATTGATCGAATTGATCTAATTCTAATCTGCGAAATCTGTGGCAAATAATTGTTTTTCAACACTTTGGTAATGCTAAACTTTTATCAGCCTTTTAATCGTTACGGAAATCCAAATTTTTATTGTTCCACCCGTCCCTTACGCCCCATTCTGTTAAACAAATGTTAAAACTGCTTTTGTAAATAAAAAAGAGTATTTTTGCAATACAACAACCACTTTACCTTTTGAACTTAGACTGTTAACAATGAAAGTAAACAACGCATACTCTTTCTTCTTTTTCTATTATCTGCCAAAGACGGACTGATGCGTTATTGCTTTAAAATAATAATGTTAAAGTCCCGGAAGTTTCGGGATTTTTTTTTGCTAAAAATTATAGTTCTACCAATAGAAAATACAATAAGTGTAGCCATTCAGGGTGGTTTCGGGGCATTTTATGAAATTGCTGCCAATTGTTTGGCTTGAATGGAAATACAACATTAATTGACCTTTTTTTCGCTGATTACAAACGATGTAGCAGGCACTGAAGGAAGTAAAACCTTTAACAGAACATTTACAAATTTTGGGAGAATATCAAAAATGGAGAACAGCCAACCAAAAATAAAACCATCGTCGAGGACCGAACTGGTGGAGGAATACTATTTCTCGCAAAAGTTGAAACAAATTGACGAAATGCGAAAAGCCGGCGCAAACATTATCAATCTCGGGATTGGAAGCCCTGACCTTGTGCCCGCCCAATTGGTGATTGAAAAACTGTGCGAAGCAGCAAAATTACCTGATTCGCATGGCTACCAAAGCTATAATGGCATTCCTGCTTTGCGCGAAGCTTTCGCAGAATGGTATAAAAAGTACTTTGGTGTAACATTGAATCCTGAGAATGAAATACTTCCTTTGATCGGTTCCAAGGAAGGGATTATGCACATTAGCATGGCTTTTTTGAACCAAGGCGACGAAGTGCTTGTGCCAAACCCAGGTTATCCAACTTATGCTTCGGTAACAAAACTGGTTGGAGGCAAAATCCGGTTTTATAACCTGAAAGCCCATAATAACTGGCAACCTGATTTTATAGAACTGGAAAACTGCGATTTAAGCAAAGTTAAATTAATGTGGGTAAACTATCCAAACATGCCGACAGGTGTCAAAGGTGATAGAAAACTGTTTGAAAAACTTATTACTTTCGGCCATAAGCACAATATTTTGATTTGCAACGACAATCCTTACAGTTTTATCCTGAACAACGAATACTTGAGTTTATTGTCTGTTGATGGTGCTAAAGACATTGCTTTGGAACTCAATTCCATGAGCAAATCGCATAATATGGCTGGCTGGCGGATTGGAATGGTTGCCGGCCATAAGGATTATATTTCGAGCATTGTAAAGATAAAAAGCAATATGGATTCAGGGATGTTCCGGCCAATGCAGGTAGCTGCTGTCGAAGCATTGCGCAGCCCTGAAAGTTGGTACGAACTTAATAACAGAACATATTCGGTACGCAGGAAGTTGGTCGAGAATATTATGTTGAAACTGGATTGCACCTTCGATACAAACCAAAGCGGATTGTTTCTATGGGGAAAAATTTCAGAGAAATATAAATCCGGAGAGGAGCTTACAGAATCATTACTTCACAAAACGCATATTTTTATAACACCCGGGATGGTTTTTGGCGATCAGGGCAATGAATATATCCGCATTTCGCTTTGCGCAAATGAAAATAAGTTGTTGGAAGCTTTGGAAAGGCTTGAGAATTTTCAATAAGAAAAGGACAAGGACGAAAAAGAACATCTAAACATAACAAATCAAATGCTTACAATAAATAAGGTAAAAATCAAGGGTTAACTATCAGGGGTTAGGAGTTTGGGGTTGGGTGTTAGGGTTCAACATTTTATGCGCCATTTTCATTAGGAATAGCATCATTTGATTTAGCAAGGTCCTAACAGCCTAACAGCCTAAAGCCTAACAGCCTAAACCAATTAAAAGGTACATCTTTCGGGTATAAGACAAATATTTACAAAAGGATAAATAAATGATAATTTGTATAGTTGGGATTGGATTAATTGGAGGTTCGCTTGCCATCGACCTTAAGCGACGCGGCTTTGCCACAACTGTTATTGGGGTTGACAGCAATATACACCATCAGAATATTGCTGTGCACAGCGGTTTGGTGGACGAAATTGATACCCTGGAAAATGCCGTGAACAAATCGGATCTGATTATTTTGAGCACTCCGGTCAATGCCAACAGGGAAATGCTGCCCAGAATCCTTACTTTGATTGAAGGAACCGGAAAAGTAGTTACTGATATGGGTTCTACCAAAGCGGGAATTGCCGAAGCGGTGATCAATCATCCAAACCGCAGCCGTTATGTGGCATCGCACCCTATGGCTGGCACTGAGTTTTCGGGCCCGATGGCTGCAATAGGGAAATTATTCGATTATAAACATGTGATTATCTGCGATCGCGAGCTATCAGATACCGATGCCCTGGAAACGGTTGCCGAAATGTACAAAACTCTAAACATGCGCATTTCATATATGCCGGCGGTTGATCATGATGTACATGTTGCTTATGTTTCGCATATTTCGCATATCACATCTTTTTCACTGGCATTGAGCGTTTTGGATAAAGAAAAAGATGAAGAAAACATCTTGAAACTGGCTGGTGGCGGATTTGAATCCACTGTACGTTTGGCAAAAAGCAATGCCGAAACCTGGGCACCCATTTTTTTACAAAACTCTGAATACATAATTGAAGTGTTGGACAATTACCTCGAAAAAATGAATCTTTTTAAAAAATACATACTTGAAAAAAATCAGGAAGGGCTTAAAGATTTGATGAATGAAGCTAATAAAATCAGGAAAATATTGAATTGAAAGGGGTTAGGGGTTGGGGTTTAGGGGTTGGGGGGAGCTAACTTTACTTTTAAATTAACCAAACCCATTAACTAATAAACTTATCAACCAATCCACTCCTCAACCTATAAATCCCTCAACGCCTCAACCCCTCAACCTATCAACCCCTCAACCAATCAAACAATCAACCAACCAGATGGAAACAAAACTACATATAGAACCCATACAAAACTGGCCCATTTACAAAGGCCGCCCATTACTGATTTCTGGGCCATGCAGTGCCGAAACTGAAGAACAGGTAATGCAAACAGCATTTCAACTTGCAAAATTAAACAAGGTGGATGTTTTCAGGGCGGGAATCTGGAA
>CAIRHD010000602.1 GCA_903878265.1 uncultured Bacteroidales bacterium
CCAAGTGTGGCACGGTAAACCATACGATCGGGGTTGCCGTCAATAAGTTTCATATCAATAACCGAACTTAATGTGTTGCCACGACTGGCTGGAAACGATCCTGAATAGAAATCTACATCGCGCAAAAAGTCAGTATTTATAATACCGGCAGGGCCTCCTGATGCCCCTTGCGTAGCAAAATGATTAAGATTTGGGATTTCGATGCCATCAAGTAAAAACTTGTTTTCGGAAGGTCCGCCACCCCTGACAATTAAATCGTTACGAAAAGAAACAGATGAGGCTACACCCGGCAGAGATTGAATTACTTTAGAAATATCGCGGTTCGAACCCGGGCTTTTTTCAATTTGGGCGATACCAAGCGATTTTAACGAAACAGGGCTTTCTTCAACACGTTTGAACACTGCAGCGGTAATTTCGACACCGCTAATCTGAACGGCAACTTCTTTCATCGCAATGTCTATCGAAGCCGATTTTGCATTTGTAACAAGGATTTCCTCGGTCACAATCCGTTCAAAACCAACACATGATGCTTCCAGTTTTATATATCCGGGCGTCAAACCAGTAAAGGAGAATGTTCCGTCCAAATCGCTAACAGCACCAATAGTTGAACCACTTATGATTATATTTGTAAAAGGAAGTGGATCATTATTTTTAATGTTGTAAACCCTTCCTTTTATTGATCCTGTTTGGGCCGTCAACCCTAAAGTAAAGCTAAGGAACAAAATGAAAATAAATGCTTTAAAGTACATGATGATATTTTTTGTTTAACAAATTATAATAATGATTAGACGATAATAAACGTGGTATGAACAAAAATGTTTAACCAAAGCTTAAGGAATCAGAAAATATTGTGATTGTTTTGTCTAACAAATAGGATTTTGAAATCCATAAGGGCTGAAATGGCTGATTGTTTGGCGAATGAAAATTTGTTTAGAACAAACTGTGTTAACTCCCGATTTCTATACTAAATACGCCCTAAGTATTTTATAATCTTCTATTTACAAATCACCTCCGCCTTCCCAAAGAAAAAACAATCAGTCATTCGCAAATAGTGCAGAAACCTTATTTTGCAGGCACGACCCACATTTGGATGTTCAGTTCTTTGGGGATGCCGGGTTCGATGATGAACGACTCGGGATTAGGATTGTAGATGGTTCCATTACCATACCAGCCAAAATAATCGCCAACGTTAACCGTGTTGCCAAAATCTATATCTTTCCACACATCAAGGTAATAAGTACCCGATGGCACATAGTTGAACGTGAAACTAACAATTGGGCCAAATCCAGTAGTTTTTATTGTTGCAAAGGCGGTATGGCTAGCCCAATTTGCCTTTGATGTATAAATCCGCACTTTCGACTCGGCCAAATCAGAATCGGAAGGCGATGGAAAAATAGCTTTCCCTGAAATTTGTGTTGCAGTATCGTTTTTCACAACCACTAAATCAACACTATCAACTGCCTGATTGCCATCTTTATCGGTAACCAATATTTTGGCTGTAAAAACACCGGTACTGTTTGGTGCAAGCCAAGAAACCGTATCGCCAACACCAGTAATTGTGCCGCCGTTTGTGGTGTAATAATATACCAGATTTTCGTCATCGGCATCGGTTACCTTTAATTGAATGATAGCTGTTCCACCAACTACCACTGTATCAGGCGTTAATACAACAGAATCAATTACCGGGATATAAGTAATTTTATCGTTACAGCCAACCAGAAATGCAAGCATAATGGCCAAGGTACTAGAAACTACAAAGGGTTTGTGGAGAAATGACTTCATGAATTTATATTTGGAACAGTTGGGCACAAACGAAATAAATTTTTGCTAAATTACTGTAAAATCAGAGATACCTGAACTTTTTAAAAAAAAATTGGTAGTCATCCAACTATTTTAATGGGATTGCTAATTTTCATGTTATAGTAAAAGTGGAACATTGCAGATAGAATCAACTGTAAAAGTCTCATCCAATTGATAGTATATCAGGGAAGTAGTCATTTTTAAACCTATTCTTCATTTATCAAAGGTTCTTTAAAGTAACTTCTTTCAGGTCGCTTTCGAAAACACAATCTTTTATCGGCCTTACTTATCATCAGGAATTCAAATGGATTTGTAAGTAGCATCAAGTTGATCAATATGTTTCAAAACCTTATGCAAGTTAATTTCCATGCCATCTTCGCCTTCGAGCCAATTGATTTTAATCCCATTTTTCTCCATCCGCCGAAACCACGTCATTTGTCTTTTTGAAAATTGATGGATTGCCGTATTCAACAAATCAAACATTTCACTTTTCTTCAATTCGCCAACAAGAAACATGGCAACATATTTATATTCAAGTCCATACAATTTAAGCTGATCAACACTTATTCTGTTTTCCATAAGTTGTTGGACTTCTTCGACCATACCTTCATTTAAACGCTGGACCAACCTTTCGGTAATGCGGTTTCGGACTGTTTTACGATCGAAACGAATACCAAAAACAGGCGAATCCCGTAAATCAAAATCAGGTTTTTGGATAGTATTTTCTTTTTTGTAAACACCGATTTCAATTGCCCTTACCAGGCGCTCTCGGTTCAAAGTATCGGTTGAATTATGAAGCGTCCGAAGTGATGAAAGTTTTACAATTAGCTCATCATCTGTCAATTGGGCAAGTTTCTGTCGGAGGATTTCATTAATAGGGACTTCTGCCATTTGATAACCAGACAAAACCGATTCGATATACAAACCAGTTCCACCACATAATATTGGTATTTTGCCTTTAGAAATTATGACCGAATATGCCGAACCAAAATCATGTTGAAATTGGAAAACATTGTATTCACTTCCAGGCTCGGCAATATCAATCAAATGTGTTGGTATCAGCCGATTATTCACCCAATATTCGTTAAGGTCCTTACCGGTTCCAATATCCATTCCTTTGAATACCTGACGCGAATCGGCGCTTATAATTTCGGTATCCAAAGCTGCGGCAAGGCGTACGGCAAATGTGGTTTTACCAACGGCGGTGGTGCCAAGCACTGTAATTAAAGGGATACTGTTACCCATTTTTCAAGTAATTGGATATGTATGATTGAATGCAAAGGTGCAGATAATTTGGGAACATTTTTTTAAAATTTCGGATTGGGATTGCGGATTGCAGTTACCCACGAATTTCTAAAAAAACATTTTCATTAAAATTGTTTAGCAACCCTTTTTATTAACAAAATTATCCGGTTTAACCGAATTGTTATACTTTTGAATTTGTTCCATTTGCCTACAAAAAATTAATTGCTGGCAAATTCAACTTTTAGGTAATAAACTAACATACTGACCATTATGGATAATTTTATTGTATCGGCACGAAAATACCGTCCTGTAACCTTCGATACGGTTGTAGGGCAGATTTCGATAACCGGAACCCTGAAAAATGCAATCCGCAACAACCAACTGGCTCAGGCTTTCCTGTTTTGTGGCCCTCGTGGAGTCGGTAAAACTACTTGTGCGCGTATCCTTGCAAAAACGATAAATTGCCTTCACCCAACGGCTGAAACCGAGCCTTGCAACGAATGTTCGTCATGCAAAGCCTTCAACGATTCGGCTTCCTTCAATATCCATGAACTCGATGCTGCTTCCAACAACAGTGTGGACGACATCCGCAACCTTGTGGATCAGGTTAGGATTCCGCCACAAATGGGGAAATATAAAGTGTATATTATTGATGAGGTCCACATGCTGTCGTCGCAGGCTTTCAATGCTTTTCTCAAAACACTCGAAGAACCGCCAGCGTATGCCAAATTCATACTTGCCACAACCGAAAAGCACAAGATTATCCCAACAATACTTTCTCGCTGTCAAATATTTGATTTCAAACGCATTACTGTTGACGACATTGCCAAGCATCTTGCTTTTGTTGCCAAGAGCGAAAGCGTAACTGCCGATTCGGATGCTTTGCACATAATTGCCCATAAAGCCGATGGCGCTTTACGCGATGCGCTTTCGGTGTTCGACCAAATGGTTAACCTTGGCGACAGGAGTATTAGCCGTGAACTGGTACTCGAAAACCTCAACGTGCTCGATTACGAATATTATTTCCGCATTATGGATTATATTAAAGATGGAAATTACAAGGATACACTTTTAATTGTTAACGAAATTATTGAAAAAGGGTTTGATGGACAGCATTTTATAACAGGAATTGGTGAACATTTGCGCAATTTACTGATGAGTTTTGATGCCGGAACCGTAAAACTGATAGAAACAAGCGATGTGGTTCGGGCAAAGTACGCCAATCAGGCGCGTACAATATCTTTACAGCTTTTAATCGATGCACTCGATATTATAAACAAATGCGATGTAACTTACCGAACTTCTAACAATAAAAGGCTTGCCTTGGAAGTACCGCTGATTCAAATTTGCAGGTATAGCGGACAAATGAATATGCCTAACATAACCCAACCTCCTGCTATTCAAAGCTCTGCTGTTGCCGAACCAAAACAAGTTGCATATTCACAAGTTGCCTCAACACCAGTTACACCTGCAATTGCAACTCCGCTAATACCTATTGCACCGAATCCTATAACCGCACCTTTGGCTGAAACGCCAGCGGTTGTGGCCGAAAATCCGCCAGCACAAATAACCGTTCCTCAACCACAACCAACCAAAGCAGCAGAAATCGAGGCAAAACCAGATCATGACGCACCTGTCCAATCGCATCATACTTCTAGTATTTCGATAAAATCAATTACCAAAGCCGACCAATTAGCAAATTCGGTTAAAGCTGATGTAGTCAAAGATCGCACTGGCAGTTATACTTTTGAACAGATTGAAGCATCGCTTTTACGCTTTGCCGAAATGAAAAAAGCAGATTCCTCCTTGTTTTATTCTGCACTAACATCGTACAAACCAGTTTTACAGCCCAATAACGTGCTGCTGATTACTGTTGGGAACACAGTTTTAGAAAAAGAATTGAACGAAAGGCGAAATATGTTGCTCGAATTCTTGCGCGAGGAAATGAAAAACGATTTTGTCACCATGCAAATATTGGTTTCGGAACAACCATTGGAAACAAAAAAATACTTGAACGACCGCGACAAGTTGGAAATAATGGCAAACCTAAATCCAAATGTCGGTAAACTGAAAGATCAACTCAATTTGGAATTGGATCTGCAATAGGTTGGGGGAAAAAGGTTTTTGGTTGTTGGGAAAAGGAAAATAGGAAATAAGAATCTGGGCAAACAAGAAATGACATACTTCCGTGCCAAAAACCGAAAAGTGTATGCTTTGGGTGAAACTGTACTTGATCTAGTTTCGGATGATGGGCTTATGTTTCGGGCCGTTCCCGGCGGTTCCATGCTGAATGCTTCGGTTTCGCTTGGCAGGATGGGTATTGATGTGGAATTGATAAGTGAATTTGGGACAGATATAGCCGGAGATCAGATTGCAAATTTCCTGTCAAGTAACTCGGTCCAAAGCACATACAGCTTTAGGCATCTTAACCATTGTACTTCCTTGTCATTAGCTTTTTTGGATAAGGACAGAAATGCTTCATACTCGTTTTATCACGATGTGCCTGAAGAAATGCCGAATTCGGAAACCCCTGAATTTCAAAATGATGACATTTTACTTTTCGGTTCATTTTATGCAGTAAAGCCAAACCGGAGAAACTATGTGCTCAAACTCCTTCAAAAAGCCATTAAAGCGAGTGCCATAATTTATTACGACCTCAATATCCGTAAGGCACACGCAAGTAAATTGGATATTTTGATGCCTTCATTTTTAAACAATATTGCTGCTTCAACCATTGTTAAAGGCTCAGATGAAGATTTCTTTCACTTGTTCGGCCTTAGCGATGCAGAGGCAATCTATAAAAAAGTAAGCCCGTATTGTAAGCTTTTAATAATTACGTATGGTGAAAAACCGATGTATATTTTTACTCCAAAGTACAATAAAATATACAATATCAATGAAATAAAACCTGTTTCAACAATTGGAGCTGGCGACAATTTTAATGCAGGGTTCATTTTTGGCATTTCAACTTTGGACTCTGCGACTAAAAATATCGATGATTTCCAGCCTGATGAAATTGACAGGATTGTAGGATGTGGACTGGCTTTTGCAACAGAAACTTGCTTGTCGGCTGAAAACTATATTTCCGGTAATTTGGAAATGGATTTTTGGAAGAAATTTATTTAACCTTTCTTTGCAACTTCAAAATAATCAAACCAATAAATGATGAAAAGAAATTTTGCACGGTTTATACTAAAACTGATTGGCTGGAAAGTAATAATAAATATGCCTTCAGATACCAAAAAATGTGTGGTTATGATGGCTCCTCATACCAGCAATTGGGATTTTTTGATTGGCTGGCTCGGTTACATGTCGATTGGTGTCGATTCAAGATATCTTGTAAAAAAGGAAGCTTTCGTTTTCCCTTTCGCTGGAATTTTAAAGTTTATCGGCGCTATTCCAGTTGACCGAAAGGCCAGTACCAATATCGTGATACAAGTTGGCGATATGTTCAAAAAAAACGACAGTTTGTTTATTACGATTACTCCCGAAGGTACACGCAGCCTGAACCGTAACTGGAAACGTGGCTTTTATTACATTGCCGAACATGCCAATGTCCTAATCGCTTTTGGGTTTCTTGATTATAAAAAGAAAGTTGGAGGGATTGGGGATACGCTTATGCCAACAGGCAATTACGAAGAAGATTTAAAAAAGATCGAAGCTTTTTATTCGGACAAAACAGCTAAATATCCTGAGAATTTTAGTCTGAGCAGGGAGAATAGGGAATAGTTATTGGAAAATGGTTATTGGAAAATGGTAGCGGAATATTGGTGTTTTCAAAACCTGCGATTAAATCAAAACAAAAAATATTGAATTTAGGTTTCTGGATTTTTCAGTAATTTTAGGTTCAAAACAACTTGAAAACAAATCACACTTCAACAGAACTAATAATAAACAACAATTTAATTACCTGATTTTAACATGCAATTGCTCACACCAACCCATTTTACAGATTACGAACTTGTTGATTCGGGCAGTTTCCAAAAGCTGGAACGCTTCGGGCTATATTTGCTCATACGGCCTGAACCTCAAGCACTCTGGAACCCTTCGATGAGTGAAAACGATTGGGATAAAATGGCATCGGCAACGTTCAAATTAGAGAAAAACGATACCGAAAAAGGGCGTTGGATCCTTAAAAAAGGCATGCCCGAGCAATGGCGCATCAATTATTCCTACAAACAAATGAATTTCAATTTACGTCTTGGACTAACATCGTTCAGACACATTGGTGTTTTCCCTGAACAAGCCCCCAACTGGGATTTTATTTTCGACACAATAACAGCTTCAAAAACCCCTTCTCCCAAAGTGCTCAATCTTTTCGCATACACGGGCGCCGCTTCGCTCGCTGCTCGTGCAGCTGGAGCCGAAGTTGTTCACGTTGATTCGGTAAAACCGGTAATAAGTTGGGCACGCGAAAACATGGAAAGCAGTCAACTCACCGATATCCGCTGGGTGGTTGAAGATGCGTTAAAATTTGTGCAACGCGAAGTCCGCCGTGGTAACACCTATTCCGGAATCATACTCGATCCTCCGGCTTATGGCCGAGGTGCCGACGGCGAAAAATGGATCCTCGATGATAACCTTAATGAGATGATTATGCTGTGCAGCAAGTTGTTATTACCGAAAGATAGTTTTCTGATATTAAATATGTATTCGATCGGATTCTCTGCTTTAGTCGCCAACAATTTGATAAACAGCTACTTCAACAGAGGAGAAAAAAACGATTTTGGCGAACTTTATCTTGCCGACAAATTCGGTAAAAAACTGCCTTTGGGAACTTATTTGCGATTCATCAGTTGACGGGAATTGGCAAAGTGCCGGATGCTATATGCAGTGTTTTAAGTGTCAGGTTGCCCACATTATCACATTAGCAAATTAACGCATTATCGCATTAGCTCATTACTTCCCATTTTCATAGCTTCCAGTAGCAATAAGCTCGTCGTACATTTCGCCCCGTGAACGATGGTAAACCAAAATCGTATAATTGTTGCGTGTTTCGGAATGGTTGCCTTCCACCCAGGTTGCATCGCCGGTTTTGGAGTTATTAGGGAGCATCACATACCAATAATTGTAATAACCTTGCTTGAAAAGGATGCTGGCTTCGTATCCTTTGAGGAGGAAATTGTACTGCATTTTATTTTCGGGCGTATATTGCCAGCAATTGAAACCACCAGCAACATACAGGTTCCCTTCAACAATCGGGGCATCGTAAGCCAGAAAAAACTTCACCATAGCATATTCGCCATAATTTGAAACGGTAGACTCATCATCGGTTTTAAGCAGGAATTTCCCATTGATATCGCCATCCAGTGAATATTCTTTGAAAGTACGTTTCTGGGTTTCCCATAATTTTACATAAAACATGGTATCATCGAAAGTGATTTCGCGTACCTTTTCTGATAAAAGTTTAAGTGTTTTTATATCAAACCTCCTGAATTCGTTTACCCCATCAAACTGGTTGGTGCCGTTGTCGAAAGAATAATCGAACAAATCATTTTTGACCATATAAGGTTTTAGGTTGGTGAGGGCATTGTCGGACCGCCAGTTTTGCATGATTACAACTTTTATATCCTGATAAGGCGAATCAATGCGATAACCGGAAGTATTGATGGTAAAATCAACTTCCTGACGAGTTTCGTAGTCCTCCGAAGTACCTGCACGGGCGATGCTTGCCGAAATGGATACTTTGGGGTCAACCACAAAAAAGCGGCGGGTGAAAGCATTGATTTCTTCGCCTTTTGCGTTGATGCTGTAAACCCTAATAACGTAATTGCCTGATTTTTTTATAGTAAAATACCTGTTTGGAAACTGAAAAGAGTAATGGATATAAGATGTGCGGGTATTAAACGATGATTCAAACGTTTCTACTTGGCCAACTTCCTGTCCATCAATATATTCATTGGTCCAAATCTCGGATTTTACCCAATTTGCCGTGCAATGCAGTATTTGATAATAATACTGGGTGTAGCTTCCGTGCAGATCGTCGAAAGCTATATTAAGTAGTTCGTCAGAATTCATAGTAATGATAGGGTCGGCCAATTCAAAACCAACCCTCGAAAGCTCAACCGACTGGATATAATGCTGATAAACATAGTTATCGTTCCGCAAATAAGAATCGGAGTAAAAGTCGGTAGTATCAGGAACAGTGGTAAAAGTTCTGCCGAACGAAAATTGAGCTACAAAAAGGGATAGAAATAAGAAAAGTATTTGTTTGGCGGATTTTGGATTCATTCTGTATGCAGGATAGATTATTTGGTGCAAATTTAGAGAATTAGAGCATTGTTTTCTAATAGCGTGTTTGAAGCCTAAATATTATCTGAACGGTAAAAAAGCACTTTTTAAATTGTTCGGTGTCGTTTTCTGAAATTTAATCGCAATATAAAAGCACTATTATCCCAAATCCCATTCTCAGTAACAGTTTTTTATTATTTTCGCTTTCCCAAACTTTGCTTCATCTTCAAAATCCATTTTATTTTCTTTTTCCATGATTTCGTCAATACAAAAGTTTTTTTTCTGCCTGTTTTTATACTTGATGCTTGCTGCCTCGTGCAAACCGCACAAAGAGCAGCTGCTTATAAAAATCGGCGGCGAAACTCAGGGAACTTATTATGCTATAACTTATTATAGCCAAGATAGTTCAGACCTTCAACCTGCAATTGACTCATTATTGAACAGGTTTGATTCCACAGCTTCGACCTACAAACCGAACTCGATTATTTCGCGGATGAACAACAATGATCCCAATGTCAAGGCCGATGCCATGTTCGAGACAATCTTCAGGAAAGCCATAGATGTTTCCGAAAAAACCGATGGTGCTTTTGATATAACTGTCGGCTCTCTTGTTTATGCCTGGGGATTTGGCCTGTCGAACCGTCTCAAGATGAACCAACATAGTGTCGATAGTCTGTTGCCATTGGTTGGATATGAAAAAGTAAAACTCGAAAAAGGGAAATTGGTAAAAACAGATCCCCGAATCCGTATTGATTATAATGCTATTGCACAGGGTTATGCAGTAGATGTTATTGGGGCTTTCCTCGATTCAAAGCAAATTGAATCATACTTGATCGACATTGGTGGCGAAGTTTTGGCACGAGGAGAAAAACCTGATGACGAAAAATGGAGTGTTGCCATTGAAAAGCCAACGCAAAATGCTGATGACGACCGTTCGATTCAAGCCGTGGTTTTGTTGGAGGATATGGCAATTTCGACATCAGGCAGTTATCGGAAATTTTATGAGGAAAATGGCATACGCTATTCCCATACCATCGACCCCGCAAACGGGTATCCCGTTAAACACTCCACATTAAGCGTTTCGGTACTTGCTAAGGATTGCATGACTGCCGATGCTTTCGCTACCGCATTTATGGTAATGGGTGTTGAAAATGGTAAAATATTTCTCGAAAAACATAAGAATCTGGAAGTGTATTTTATCTACACATCGCCCGATAACACAATCATGACCTATTATACCAAAGGATTTGAGAAATTGCTGAAGAAGGTTTAGTAAAGATCGAGGTTTTAATTGCAAAATCTATACCATTCAAAAAATGGAAATATCTATACATCAAGCATCACTTCCAAAATAAAAACAAACATCTCATTCAACAAAAATAAATTTCAGTCATTTCTTTAAAAGGACCACCATGAAACAATTACTCCTCACCTTCTTGATTATCCTGGCTATTAGTTTAACCCAGGCACAAAACACAACTTTAAACCTAATCCCTCAACCTGTTGAAATACAGCAAAACAGTGGGGTTTTTACCTTAAACAAGTCTGCAATAGTTAGTTTTAACAAGCCAGAAAGCCGTGATGTAGCTGAAATGCTGGTTCTAAAGCTGAATGTTGCCACTGGTTTTGGTACTAAAGCAAACCAAGGGAATAAAGGCACAATCCAGTTAAACCTCAACCAAAATCCCGACCCGAAATTGGGAAACGAGGGCTATACTCTTGTTTCGACCTCAAAAAGTGTTGTAATAAGTGCGAACCAACAAGCTGGTTTGTTTTATGGTATGCAAACTTTGCTTCAACTCCTGCCAAAGGAAATAGAAAGCAAGTTGCTTGTAAAAATGAAATGGACAATTCCTGCTGTGAAAGTTACTGATTATCCGCGTTTTGCATGGCGTGGGTTAATGTTGGATGTAAGCCGGCATTTCTTCACCAAAGAAGATGTGATGAAGTATATTGATGAAATGGCAAGGTTGAAATTCAATACTTTTCACTGGCATTTAACTGATGACGAAGGCTGGAGGATACAAATCAAGTCGCTGCCTAAATTAACAGAAGTTGGTGCTTGGCGTGTGCAACGTTATGGTCATTTTGGCGATCGTGCTTTCCCAAAACCCGGCGAGCCTGCAACCGATGGCGGTTTTTATACCCAGGACGATATTAAGGAAGTGGTTCGATATGCCAAAGAACGGAATGTCACAATAGTCCCCGAAATAGATGTGCCCGGGCATAGCATGGCTGCAATTGCTTCGTATCCTGAATTGAGTTGTAAAAAAGACACAAGTACGCGCGTCAGCCCAGGAATAAATTTTGTTGATTGGTTTGGCAACAACACCTTTAGGGCAAATATTGAAAATGCGTTAAACCCATCAGATGAAAATGTGTATGTGTTTCTGGATAAAGTTTTTACCGAGGTTGCAACACTGTTTCCCGGGCAATATATCCATGTGGGAGGCGATGAGTGTTATAAAGGTTATTGGGCCGAAGATGAAGGATGCAAAGCCTTGATGAAGAAATTAGGGATCAGGCATGTTGAAGATTTGCAAGGCTATTTTATGAACAGGGTGGAAGGAATACTGAAAAAAAACGGAAAAAAGCTTATTGGCTGGGATGAAATCTTGGACGGAGGAATTTCGCCCGAAGCAACTGTAATGAGCTGGCGTGGGATAAAAGGTGGAATTGAAGCCGCAAAAATGGGTCACGACGTGGTAATGTCGCCAACAACTTTTGCCTACTTAGATTATGTACAGGGCGAACGCACGGTTGACCCGCCCATTTATGCCAGTTTACGTTTGCAAAAATGTTATAGTTTTGAACCGGTTCCTGAAGGGGTTGATGCAAAATACATACTTGGTGGACAAGGCAACCTCTGGACCGAACAAATCCCAACTTTGCGCTATGCTCAATACATGGTTTTTCCGCGCGCCTGGGCTTTAAGCGAAGTATATTGGTCGCCAAAAGAAAGCAAAAACTGGGACAATTTTATTGTTCGCGTCGAAAAACAGTTCGATCGGTCCGATGTGGCCGAAATAAATTTCTCCAAAGCGATTTATGATCCCATAATAAAAACAAAGCGTGTTAATGGCAAACTGGAATTGACCATGGAAACTGAAGCTCCCAGATTGGAAATTTTTTATACCATCGATGACGCCATGCCTGATAAATATACTTCGAAGTATTCCAGTCCTCTTTTGCTGCCCGATGGGCCAATCACCTTGCGTGCAATTGCTTATCGCGATGGAAAACCAATTGGACACCTTATTACATTGAAAAGGGAAGAACTTGAGAAACGTGCCGGAAACTAAAAAAGGAAAAAGGCAAAAAGGAAAAAGGGCAAAGGTTAAGGGAAAAAGAAAGGAAAAAAGGAAAAGGGAAAAGTTAAAGGTGAAAATATAAGATTGGTTAAATTAAGTTAATTCTTTCAAAAGAATGGTTTTAATCGTGTTTCCTATACTTCTTTAGTGAAAAGAAACTCTATTGTTGATTGTTTAACGCCTTTTCCTTCTGACTATTTATACAAATTTTTCTGACTTTTGCATTAAACCATGAGATTGTAAAACCTGATTTATGCATTCCATAAAATCTGCTGGCGAATAACCCAACAATGATTTGCAAAATCTTCGATTTTCAAGCAATCAAAACGCAACCACCTAAATATGATAATCTTAGACAAACCATACATTTCCGATTTCTTATTCGAAACACTTGAACAGAACCAAATACCGGTAATTCTCAATCTTGGCGTTGACAAAATTGTGAAACAAAGGAAATTGAATGTTGTTTCAGAAGAATTTGCCATTCAACAATTTAGCAATACTGATATTCCCCTATTCTACACCAATTCCGAAAACTCAATAAGTTGGATCGAAAACAACCTGCAACATACTAGTCTTCCGGAGAAAATACAACTTTTCAAAAACAAGGTCTTTTTCCGTAATTTATTAAAGGATCTTTTTCCAGGATATTTCTATAAAAGTGTATTGTTCGATAATCTTGAAAGCCTTGATATTACAGCTTTTCCTCTTCCTTTTATCATTAAACCCGCGATTGGTTTTTTTAGCCTCGGCGTATATAAAGTTGAAGATATTGCCGAATGGCAAGAAACTATCCATGCGATAAAAAAAGAAACCGATCTTATAAAAAATCTATATCCGCCTGAAGTACTCCATACCGGCGAATTTATCATTGAAGACTGTATTGTTGGGGATGAATTTGCTATTGATTGTTACTTTAATGCTGAAGCCCAGCCTGTGGTTTTGAATATAATGAAACATATATTTTCATCGGACAAGGATGTCAACGACAGGGTTTACATTACATCGAAGGAGATAATCGAAAACTTTCTTGCGCCGATTACAACATTCCTGACCGAAATTGGTAAGCGTGCTGGGTTGCGCAATTTTCCGGCACACGTCGAAGTCCGTATTGATGCTGATGGCACCGTTGCCCCAATAGAAGTTAATCCTCTGCGCTTTGGTGGATGGTGTTCCACTCCCGATTTGGCTTTCCATGCTTTTGGTATAAACCTTTACGAGTATTTATTCCAACAAAAATCGCCCGATTGGGATATTATTTTGTTCGGTAAGGATGAACTTATTTACAGTAATATAGTTTTGAACAACAGCACAGGAATCGAAGGGAAAGATATTGGTTCTTTTGATTACGAAAAACTGCTTGCTGATTTTGAGAAACCGATCGAACTCAGAAAAACCGACTTCAGAAAATTTCCACTTTTTGGTTTTTTGTTCTGTGAAACCAAAAAGCAAAACATAAAAGAATTGGAACGCATCCTCATGTCGGATCTAACAGAATATATTACAGCAAGTTAAACCCATAAATATAGCTCTGATGGAGTTCGATTTTTTACAATATCAATCACACATTTGAAATCAAAACAGAAAAGGGCAAACAGAAAATCGGAAATAATTGTCTTTTTCTTTGCACGATTGATTGTCTGAAGTATTTTCAGCTTATCAATTAATTGAATTAGAAGTATTTGCGGTTTTTATTGGCAGTATTCCAATATTGCATCATACGCTTCGGCCAAACCAAGTTCGCCAGCCTTGCTAAAATCCATGCATCCACTGTCGGTTTGCTTCAATTTCATTTTTGCCAATCCACTATTATAATAAGCCAACATATATTTAGGATCCTTTTCGATGGTTTTGGCAAAATCAGCAATTGCACCGGTATAATCTTGAAGGTTATTTTTAGCTTTTCCCCTATTAAAGTAGGCATCAACATATTCAGCATCAATTTCGGTAGCTTTTGTAAAATCGTTGATTGCCCCCATGTAATCCTGCAGGTTGTACTTAGCTAAACCACGGTTATAATATGCATCGGCATAGCCTGAATTGTTATCGATTGCTTTTGTGAAATCGGCAATTGCTCCTTTGTAATCCTTAAGGAAAAAATTTGCTTGCCCTCTGTTGTAATACGCTTCCGCGAAAGCTGCATTGTTTTCTATCGCCTTGGTGTAATCGACAATTGCTGCATTATAATCTTGCAGGTTAAAATTTGCCTTCCCCCGGTTGTTGTAAATACTAACATCGCCAGGAGTAATTTCCAATGCCTTCGAGTAATCGGCGATTTCACCTTTATAATCCTGTATATTTCCCTTTGCTTGACCTCTTTTGAAATAGGCATTTGCATACAAAGGGTTATTTTCTATGGCTTTGGTGAAATCGGCTATTGCACCTTTGTATTCCTGTAAATCAAACTTCGAAATTCCCCTGCTAAAATAGGCTTCGGCATATTCCGGATTATATTCTATAGCTTTTGTGAAATCTTCCTTTGCACCAACATAATCGAGCAAATTGATTTTTGCCGTGCCCCTGTTGAAATATGCCTCTGCATGGCCTGGGTTTAAATCGATGGCTTTCGTGTAATCGGCAATTGCACCTACATAATCCTGAAGTGCATTCTTAGCAGTTGCCCTATTGTAATAAGCATCGGTATATTCAGCGTTGTTCGCAATTGCCAGGGTATAATCGGCAATTGAGCCTTTATAGTCCTGAATGCTAAAATTCGCTTTTCCCCTATTAAAGTATGCATCGGCATATTTAGTGTCAAGCTCAATTGCTTTGGTATAGTCGGCAATTTCTCCTTTCGCATCCATAACGCTTCCCTTCGCAATCCCCCTGTTGTTGTATGCAATTGCAAACGCTTGATTATTCTCGATAGCTTTGGTGTAATCGGCAATCGCACCACGGTAATCCTGAAGGTTGAACTTGGCTTTTCCTCTGCTGTTATAAATATTGGCATCGGTTGGAACAATCTCCATGGCTTTTGTATAGTCAATAATTTCACCCTTAAAATCCGATAAATTACCTTTGGCAATTCCCCTGTTATAATAAATACTGGCATCATTTGGGGTAATTTCTATTGCTCTGCTATAGTCGGCAATTGCTCCGCCAAAGTCTTTGACGCTTGCTTTTGCTTTTCCTCGGTTGCTGAATGCTTCTGCACTTTCGGGATTGGTTTCTATTGCTTTGGAGAAATCGGTAATAGCGCCACGGTAATCCTGCAAATTGTTTTTTGACATTCCCCTGTTCAAGTTAGCCTCGGTATGCTCGGGGTTAAGCTCAAGAGCCTTAGTAAAATCGGAAATTGCGCCCCTATAATCTTGAACGTTATTCTTGGCTTTCCCTCTCTGGAAATAAGCATCGATAAAACCAGAATTTATCTCAATTGCCTTTGTAAAATCGGCAATTGCGCCTTTGTAGTCTTGCATGTTAATTTTGGACTTTCCTTTCCTGTAATAGGCTTCCGAAAATTTGGGGTTATGCTCGATTGCTTTTATGAAATCGTCGATTGCTCCGTTGTTGTCCTGTAGGTTTGATTTCGCTTTTCCCCTGCCAAAATAAGCATCAGAAAATTCAGGATTGTTTTCAATGGCTTTGGTGAAATCCGAAGCAGCCCCACGGTTATCTTGCAAATCAAACTTGGCTTTTCCACGATAATAATAAGCATCTGCATATTCGACATTGTTTTCGAGCGACTTGTTAAAATCAGCTATTGCATCCCTAAAGTCTTGAAGCATATATTTTGCAATTCCCCTTGTGCAAAATACCCTGGCATCTTTTGGTGAAATTTCCAAGGCTTTTGTACAGTCTGAAATCTCACCTTTATAATCATGGATCATCCCTTTGGAAATTGCCCTGTTGATAAAAAGGCTTGCATCGTTGCCATTTAATTCTATTGCCTTTGTATAATCGGCTATTGCACCGGTATAATCGAGTGCATTGGCTTTTGCAACACCACGATTATTGTAGGCATCGGTATATTTGGGGTCTAGTTCAATTGCTTTCGAGTAATCGGGAATTTCCCCTTTCAAATCCTTGTTGCTTCCTTTTGCAATTCCTCTATAGTTATATGCCACTGCAAAATCAGGCTTAACAGCTATGGCTTTGGAGAAATCAGCTATTGCTCCTTCATAATCCTGAAGGTTATACTTCGAGATTCCTTTGTTGTAATATTCTTCAGCCGTTTGACTGTTTCCGGCCAAAGCTACAAGTAGCGCAGCAACCAAAAAAACTATTTTTCTCATTGTAACTAATTATTTTTATCGGTCAGATGTAACATGCCAAGACAAAAAAAACACAAGTATATTTATTGCCTAATACAAGCAGTATTCGTTTTGATTTTTCTAATCATGGCAATTTTATATGTCTTTTGTGCCTAAAAAGAGTTTATTGGATGCAACAAATTTCAAGGGGATTAGTATTGTATTTTCCATTAAAAAAAAGAAAAACCTTATTACTTCCGGCAAAAAACCACATTAAAAAGACAAGGAAAAACTTGCTTTTCACTCCGATTTTATTAAATATAAGTCAGGCGCATAAAACATTTTACCTCCGAACAAAGGTATATATTTTCTGTAATTAAAAAAGCAGTGCAAAAAACAAAAATTCCTTACTTTTTTGAATTGAGTACTACCGACATTTGTTCGTGGTAATTTATTTGATTTTCTAGAAGGAATACGAATTTGAGAAATGGGAAAATGATGGTGGAAAATGGAAGATGGTGGTACAACAAAGCAATTCGTGTAACAGATATCCAATTCCCGCCTTTTAATTGGGGCATGCCATAGTATGTCAAGCATCTTCACGATTTGATCAAATGTGGATAAACTTGTTATACCGCCAAATATTATCAGCTATTCACAGTATATCCGCGAAGATAAATAGCCGTGATTATATTTTCTATTTTTATAAATACTCTTGCCTTAGAGCTTTTACTAGAGTTGAAAAAAATCTAAAAGTGTCAATTACTAAGGTGTAATTGACATTCCGCCAGAAAAATCAATGTCTAATATGTTTAAATTGCTTTCGATTTGGTTTATCCGGAAAATATTCTTTTATCTTAACACATTATATATCTGCAATTTAAACAATAAATAAATGCAATTCAAATAAAAGGCCTTTAATCGAAGCGACCTTGATTGCAAAAAATACGATTTATTGTCAACATCTGACTTTAAATCCTTATATTTGTATGTTCTAAAAAACGACATTCTTGCTTTTTTATTTTTCTCACTTGGTATGCCTTTAACCCTCAAAAACTGGAAAACAATTGACTATGACAAGTAACATGATTTCAAGCACAAAACGTAACTTGATATATGTTATTCAACTTATTTCAGGCTTGCTGATGGTTAAACATAATCCTTTGGCAGTATAAATCAGGTACTTCGAAAACCGGAATTTATGAACAAGTATATCAAAATTTTAATAATCAGCCTTTTTATTCCAGCTTTCATGCAAGCCCAATCCGTTGCAAAAGCGCGAAGGCAGATGGAGGAGTACAACTATATCGCAGCCATCGAAATATTAAAAAAAGCTGTTTTAGTTTACAAAAAGAAAAACGAGGCAGTTCCATTATTGGCCGAATGCTACCGAAAAACACGGGAAATCGGGAAATCAAAAGAAGCGTATGCCATTGCTATAACTTTACCAAAAGCAAAACCTGAATATTCCTTCTATTATGCACAGGCATTGCAGTTGTCTGGCGATTATTTGGGAGCTAAAAACATGTTTCATAAGTATGCATTAGAAAACCCATCCGATCTCCGAAAAAATCAATATATCGCTAATTGCGATAGCGTTTTAACAAAATGGAGGGGGTTTTCCCCCGAATTCGAAGTGAAAATTGATAGCAATATTAATACAGTAGCCAGCGATTTCGGAGCAGCGTTTTATTTTGGGAAATTAATATTCGCCTCCGACTATGCTGCCCCTGATACAAAAAAAATATACGGATGGACCGGCAATGGCTTCTTGGATATTATGCAATCGAGTCCCAAAATCTATGGTGATTTCTATGGCGATATGGACACACCAACCAAATTCGGAAGCAAATTCAACAGGCAATACCACGATGGGCCTGCAACTTTTGGTTCCGATGGCAACAGCATTTATTTTACACGTTCGTCATATTCCAATGCCAAGCACGAGGGCATATTCAAAACAGGATTGCTACAAATTTTCTATGCCACTAAAATTGACACGGCTTGGGGCGAGGTAAAACCTTTTTATCTCAACAAACCTGAATATTCGGTTGGGCATCCTGCTTTATCATTTAATGGACAAATACTTTATTTTGCTAGCGATATGCCTGGAGGCGAAGGCGGCACCGATATTTATATGTGCCGGCGAGAAGGCGATGGTTGGGGTGGGCCTATAAAATTAGGGCCAACTGTAAATACAATAGGGAACGAAATGTTTCCTTATGCTTGCGAGGATGGCTATTTATATTTTGCAAGCGATGGTCATCCGGGTTTCGGAGGCCTTGATATTTTTAAAACTAAAAACGTAAATGGTCGCTGGACAACACCTGTAAACCTTAAAGGACCAATAAATGGATCGTATGATGATTTCGCAATTGCTTTTGCACCAGGTTTGAAAAATGGGTTTTTTTCGAGCAACCGCCGAAATGGGATTGGCAATGACGACATCTACTCTTTCCGCAAAGCCGAACCTGTAGTGGTTCCTTTGTTGCCGACTTATATTTGTGGGATCGTAAAGGACAAAACTACCATGATGCCAGTTGCAGATGCTACTGTTTTCCTTTACAATGGCAACACCAGATATGTAAAAATAATAAAAACCGATGGCAAAGGCATGTATTCCACAATGGTTATAAAACCTACAGACTTCACGGCAAAAGCCATGAAGGCCAATTATATTGCAGACTGCACCCCATTTCCTGTAATTAAATTACAGCCAGGCGATACCATAAATGCCCCACGCGAATTGCTGCTTGACAAACTTGTTGTAAATAAAACCTTTCGGATAGAAAATATTTACTACGATTTCGATAAATACAATATCCGCGAAGATGCCAAGCCCGAGCTGAACAAACTGGTTAGGATTATGAAAGAAAATACAATAGCTGTCGAATTGGGTTCGCACACCGACTGCCGGGGTACCAACAGCTACAACGATAACCTTTCGCAAAAACGGGCTGAATCGGCCGTAAATTACATTATCGACGAAGGAATCAATATCAAAAGGATTACCGCAAAAGGCTATGGAGAAAGCCAATTGCTCAATAAATGTTCCGATGGCGTGGCTTGTACCCCCGAAGAACATCAGGTTAACAGGCGTACAGAATTTAAGGTTATAAGTTTAACGCCAAAAGAAACTATTCCTGAATATGACCTGAACGATTTTACTGGAGGCGAAGAACTACCAGATTATTCATTCGAAGATGGTTTTTTCGACAATTGTTTTATTATAAAACCGGTTGGAAAAATGATTTCAAAAACTATGTTGCCCAGTCTGATAGATACGTTAAAACTTAACATACCAATTCTTGTCCCAACTCAAATAATTGAAACAAAAACGAAGGAAAGTTTAACTGGTGAAGAACAAGTTTCCTATATTTACAGGGTTCAAATCCTTTCGCTCACAAAACAAAAATCTCTGCGCGACCCGGAATTCAACGGTTTGAAAGATGTGCGGCAATACATCGAAAAGGACTTTTACAAATATTCTTCAGGAGCATTTGCAACAAAAGCAGAAGCCTCGGAATACCGCATCAAAATGGTAAGACTTGGGTTTACCGATGCTTTTGTGATTAAAGATGCAAAAGAAAACCCTTCAGAAAAAGCCCCTGAAATTAAATAAACATGAATACATTTTTCCGGCTTAATTTTGTCGTTCTATTCATTCTGAGCCTTTTTAAACAGAATAACAGCCCAACCGAAAAGAAGAAGCCGATAGAATAGTTCTTGTCAAAATATCATTGATATTCATGAGCAAAAACATAAAAACAATTCGCTTGCTTCTCAAATAAGCAATTGGTTTACAATTAACAACAATAGTACTAATAACAGTAAAAAAATGGCAGAAAGCAACGACAACACGATTACAAATCCTTTAGAAATCCCTCAACTTACAAGCGAATCGATCGCTTTTTTGGTGAAAGCTGCCAAATGGGGGAAATTCATGGCAATACTTGGCTTTATAGTTACCGGATTATTGCTTGTTTCGGGTATGCTGATGAGTTTTGTTCTTAACACGGTGCAGGACGAAATGATTCCATTGAACACACCATTCCCACCATTCGTGCTTTCGGTTTTTTACATTCTGATTGCCGGAATATATATAATACCGGTAATTTTCCTGAATTCGTTTTGCAACAATGTTATTAAAGGTGTTAATTTTTCCAGTACCGAATACTTAACAAAATCATTAAAAAACCTTAAAAACCTTTTCGTTTTTATCGGTGTTTCTACAGTTGTTGTTTTAACAATATATCTTATTGTGCTTATCATTATTGGCTCAGCCGCAATCATGAGCCTATAATCGATTTACTTTTCTTAAAGAAAAAAAAATATTTCCGGGCATCCTTTTTGGTTCAAAAAAAACATTAGGTTTGTACGAGTGAAATCCAACAATGTATTTAACCCAATAACTCCCTATCAGTATGGCAATTACAACCATTAACCCCACAATTTTAAAAAGGGCGCAAGCCTGGCTGAACGACATTAATATTGACAACGAAACAAAGGCGCGCATTAGCCTTATGATAGAAAACGATCCTTCCGAAGTGGCCGAAAGCTTTTACTGCGATCTTGAATTCGGCACAGGCGGCTTGCGCGGTATTATGGGCGATGGCACCAACCGCATGAACAAATACACAGTCGGCATGGCAACCCAAGGCCTTGCCAATTACCTGAAAACCGAGTTTGCCGGCAAAGGCGCAATCAGCATTGCTATCGCACATGATTCGCGAAACAACAGCAGTTACTTCGCAAAAACATCGGCAGAAGTATTGTCCGCCAATGGCATAACCGTTTATCTGTTCGAAAACCTTCGACCTACGCCCGAACTTTCATTTGCCGTAAGGCATCTTCATTGCCAAAGCGGAATAGTTATTACCGCTTCGCACAACCCGAAAGAATACAACGGGTACAAAGTTTATTGGGATGATGGAGCACAGTTGGTACCACCGCACGACAAAAACGTGATATTCGAAGTCCAAAAAATTGCTTCTATCGGTGAAGTGAATTTTGAAGGTGATCCATCAAAAATTTTCATGATTGGTGAAGAAATAGATCAGGAATTCCTTAGAGTTTCAAAAAGCTATTCGTTGGCCCCAGAGGTAATTGCGCCACAAAAGGACATGAAAATCGTTTTTACACCTTTGCATGGCACCGGAATTACGCTTGTGCCACAAGCACTGAGGAATTTTGGTTTCGAAAACATCCATATTGTTGAAGAACAGGCCGTTTCAGATGGCAACTTCCCAACTATAGTATCACCAAATCCGGAAGAAAAAGCTGCCATGCAGATGGCCCTGGATAAAGCCCGTGTAATAAATGCCGACTTGGTATTGGCCACCGATCCCGATGCTGACCGTATTGGAGTTGGGGTTAAGGATTTGGATGGAAATTATATTTTGTTAAATGGAAATCAAACTGCCGCTTTGCTAACTTATTATTTAATAAAACAGTGGCAGGCAAAAGACAAATTAAAGGGCGATGAGTATATTGTGAAAACAATAGTTACCTCCGAACTCGTCAGCAATATTGCAAAAAGTGCAGGAGTTGAATATTACGACTGCCTTACTGGTTTTAAATGGATTGCAGAAGTTATACGAAACTTCGAAGGCAAGAAAACATTTATTGGTGGTGGCGAAGAAAGCTATGGCTTTATGATTGGCGACTTTGTACGCGATAAAGACGCAGTTACGGCATGTTGTATTTTTGCCGAGTGTGCTGCCTGGGCAGGAAGCAAAGGGAAAAGCCTCTATGAATTGTTGCTCGACATTTACCTAGAATACGGTTTATATAAGGAAAACCTAGTAAACGTAGTAAAAAAAGGAATGAGTGGGCAAGCTGAAATTAAAGCTATGATGGAAGGTTTTCGCGCCAATCCCCCCATAGAAATTGCAGGTTCGAAGGTACTGCTAATGAATGATTACCAACTTCGACTTTCAACTGAAATTAGCAGCGGAAAAATTACACCTATAGAACTGCCAAAAAGCGATGTGCTACAGTTTTTTCTTGCCGATGGCACTAAAATTTCCATGCGTCCTTCAGGCACAGAACCAAAAATAAAGTTTTATTTCAGCGTGAGGGCAGATTTGGATAAGGTTGAAAACTTCAAGAATGTAGAAACCAAACTCGACAGCCGGATTGAAGAAATAATTGTATCGATGGGCTTGAGATAAATAAACGGGCCACGATTAAATGAAACAAGGTGCAGCTTATTATTATTGTTGCACCGTGTTTTTTCGCTTTAGACGAGAACCCAGTTCAAACAAATTGGGCTAATTTTAAGGATTGGGCATTTCGATTAATTTTCCGTTTGTAAATGAAACTACTTTAGCCTCCGCAAAACCAAGTTGCACCATTTTGTTGCTATATTCTGCACAATCTTCATACATGCTGAAATTACCAGATATATATATATATTTACCATTTTCAATAAACATCTGGATATCGTCAACAGCCTTAAAAATAGGATCGTTTAAGGATTTTTTACTGCTAAAAGCAAGCAATTGAACCTTATAAATATACTGGGATCCTTGAACCCTTGGTTGCAATAGACCGCTTACACTATCCATAACAAAGGCTGTAGCGGCAATAGTGGATTTTTTCGATACTTTTGGATGGATCAAACAATTATCGAAAAAATCAGTTTCGAGCGAATCGGCGGGTATTTGATCGCCTTCAATAAAATCGGCTAAATCGTATTGTGCAACTGAATCAACAATGGCAATGCTTGTACTTTTAAACTCGGTACGCCTGTTTGCTTGGTGCTCTTCCCGGGTGCAAGCAACGCCATCAGAGCATTTGTTGATAAGTTGATGCTCGCCATATCCCTTGGCAGTAATCCTGTTTTTATCAATATTGTTTGCAACAATATAATTTACAGCCGATTCGGCACGCCTTTGAGAAAGTTTGTCATTATAAGCAAACGACCCGCGGCTATCGGTATGCGATGCCAACTCAATATTGATGGGATTTTCTTTCATTATGCGTACCAGCTTATCAAGTTCGGGCTTTGCATCGTCGCGGATATTAAATTTATCGAAATCGTAATATATATTATCAATCCTGAAAGTTTTGTTGAGAATCAATTTGTCAAGCAATAAATCGCGGGGTGCTGTTAATGTAGTTCCAGGCAGCAACGAGTTTATTGGAAATGGAGTACAATCGGCAATATAATTCGACTTCATGGCCTTCACCAGATACTCGGAAGGCTCATCGACAAGTGCTTTATAAACACCTCCATCTTCTGTTTTCAAAATACGAACGAACCCATTTGTTGGGTTGTAAAGGAAAACAGTTGCACCCGCCAAAGGTTGCATAGTTGTTTTATCCTTGACCAAACCTGTAATATATGCCGGCAAAACTTCCGGTGCCTCTACCAAACGAAAAGCATAAATATCGTCGCTGCCAACCCCATTTGGGCGGTCGCTCGAAAAGAAACCATTTTTGGCTCCAGGCGCAAATGCAAATGCAAAATCATCGAATGGGCTATTGATTGGAGGCTGGAGGTTGACTGGTTTGGTCCATGTCCCATTTTGCTTTTTTGATTCAAAAATATCGAGGCCACCATAGCCCGGATGCCCTGCACTTGCAAAATACAATACAGTATCGGCATAAATGGTCGGAAACATTTCATTTTCCTTTGTGTTGATAACCGGGCCTAATTTTGTAGGTTGTCCCCATTTATCGCCAACGCGATTGCACATATAGATATCGGTTCCGCCCTCTCCGCCTGGCATATCACTAACAAAATATAGCGTTTTCCCATCCGATGACAAGGTAGGATGACCAACAGAGTATTTTATGCTGTTCAGAAAATAAGGTTCGGCATTACCCCAAACTGTATCGGTTTTGGTTGCATAAAATATTTTTAACATATTGGTTTTGGTACCATCAACCTTTAAGGCTTTCCCATAATACGATCGTGTGAAATAAATATTGTTTCCATCGGTACTGAAGGCTGCTGGCCCATCATGGTATTTTTGGTTGATCTTATTGTTGAATTTTTCAGGTTTGCCCAAATCACCCCAGAAATCGCCACTTGCTTTTGGAGTTGCTTTCATAATATCAAGAAACCCACGCCCAGTCCATCCATAGATGTTTTTATCATTAGGATCTGTAAAATCGGAAGTGAATATAAATCTGCCCAAATTAAATGCCGCTCCAAAATCACTGGCTTCGGTATTGATATTACCAGCAATTTTGACCTCAAAATAAGGAGCAGAAATCTTCTTTTTAATAGCTGGTTTATTGTACCAAAGATTTGATGCAAAACTTTTTTGAGGATTTCTGGAGATCTCGGATTTTTGCAGACTGTCGGCATGAACGGCGGTCCCAATTCCCATCGCCACACCAGGCGAGATAACCTTTTTACCAACAGCAAAATCGGCTTTTCTTATATTGTTTTCTTCCCTATTTATACTCCATGGTCCAAGTACGCTATCGCAATATGCCATAAATTGCTGGCCCCTTGGGTCGGTAGAATTTAATTCCGAATATTTCCTGAACATTTCCCGCGCATTTTCATAGTTGCCAGTCGATTGCAATGCCTGGGCATAGTAGAAAAAACTTTCAGGTTGGGCATTAGGCAAGGCTATAGCTTTTTCATAGGTATCTCTGGCTTTAAAAATATCACGTTGCAAACGATAACATTCGGCTAACATCGGTAATGCTTCATTCTTTGTTTCTTCCACGTTAGCCGCTTTTTGAAGCATCTGAACAGCGAGTGCGTAGTTAAATTTGTCCATTTGTTTCCGAGCATCCTTTGTTGTTTGCGCAATCAAGCTTACAGGTAAAAGAATGCCGATGGTAATAATATAAATGTATTTTTTCATTATGAATTCCAATTTGCCATCTTAAATTTTATGTCGGTTCAAGATTAGAAATACCTCGGAGTTTTCATCCGTTTATTGTTATTTATCTCAAAACTCAACCTGAATTCATGCGATCCATTTCTTTGAATTTTTAATTCGTTGAGCCACATATCATACGAATATCCTATTCGCATATTTTGTGTTATATTAACCTCGGTGATCAGGGTAATTGCACTGCGCGTCCGGTAGGCCACTCCTAACCAAAGCGTTTCGGAAAAAAGAAAACTTGCATTGAAGTCGAACTGTACAGGAGCGTTTTTTACATATTTGGCAAGTATTGATGGCCTGAATACCACATTGTCAGTTATTTCCAATGCCCATCCCCCCATTAGGTAAAAATGCTTGAACAATCTGCTATAATCGTAATTTCCAACCGAATCAACAACCTCAAGAGTGTTCCCTTTCATCAGTTGGTGAGATGAAAACCCAACATAGAATTTATCAGCCCTATAATAGTAAACACCGAAATTCGCATCCAAAACTGTTTTCTTTTCGAGAGGATTATTCTTAAATGGATCAGGGTCATGCGGATTTAATAGAGACGAGATAAAATCGCTATTTTTAAAGCCGCCCTGTAGGCCAAAAGAAAGTTTGCTCTTATTGAAATTGATACGATAAGCAAAGGTTGCCATACCAGTTGTGTACGATACTGGTCCAATTTTGTCGTTTGTTAATTCCAACCCGAAAGCGGTATGGCTATATGTAAACGGTGAATGGATTGAGGCAGAAATTGTTCTTGGCGCACCGTCTATATTTGCCCATTGGTATCGGTATAGCATATCAACAGCAATATTCTCGTGGCTGCCAGCATACCCTGGGTTGATAGCAAGCTGGTTGAACATATATTGGCTATACATGGCATCTTGTTGGGCAAACAGTGAACCTGATACTAGTAAAAATATGGCTGAAAGTATCTTTTTCATAAATTTATTTATTTTTTTTGAGTAGTGATGGTATCAGAAATGAAGCAATTTGAAATTACAGTTTATGAGGCTAACCAGAGAAAATAATCCCTTTCTAACCATTCTATTTCCTGCTTTCTACACGGCAATAAACCCATCCTGGTGGAATTGGTATGTCGTAGTCTTTCACTGTGAGTATATAATAGTAAACACCATCAGGCACCTCTTTGTCATTATTATTTGTCCCATTCCATCGGCGCCCATAATCGGAGTTGTTGTAGTTGTTAATTTCAATGATTTTATCTCCCCATCGATTGAAAATAACAACATTATTATCGGGATATTCCTCAATATTTTCAATATACCAATAATCATTTACACCGTCGCCATCAGGGGTAACCAAGTTATACACTACAATTTCAGGGCGATTGGGATAGACATTAATAAACACAAATGCTGCGTCGCATTGGGGAGGAGTATCTTTATCACAAATTACATACATGAGCGTATCAATCCCAATAAAATTTAAGTTCGGGGTGTAGTAAACAGAATTATTTTCTGTTAAAATGGCGGTACCATTTTTAGGTGAAATCACAATACTCACATCCAAGCCCTTCCCGAATGGATCCAAATCATTATGAAGAATATTTACTTCTAAAGGTGTATTTATTGTCGTACTACTAGTATCATCTCTTGCAGTTGGCCCTTCTGAACCATTAATGGATATTGTTACGGAATCGCTTTGGGCGCAACCTGAAACAAGGTCGAGCACAGTAAGGGTAAATTCCGTATCTGTATTCAAATTACGGGTAACTGGGTTGAGCACTGTATTATCAAAAAGATACTCCTCCGGAGACCAGTTATAAGCAAACACACCTGAACCTCCTGATGCTGAACCAAATAAAGTGGTAGATGTTCCGGCAGTTATGACTCCATTACTTCCGGCTTCAACAACAATAACTGGATTGATAGTAAGTAAAACTTCATCTGAAAAGGACATGTTCATACAAGCAGAAACTCCACTAGCAGTCAATTTAAAATGAATCTCACCTGTTTCTCCATCTTCTGGTATATAGGTCGGATTTAAAATGGTTGAATCATTAAAGTGTCCTCTACCATTATGTGACCATGAAACCGAACTATAATAAGTTGCTGATGCTGTTGAGAAAGTATAGTTCGATATTGAACATATTGCATCATCCAATCCCGCATCTACCACTGGTGGTTTAGCAAATTGAATCCGAATTGTATCTTCAGCATTTCCACAAGCAAAAGTACCTGAAGCTTTCAAAATCAAATCAACAAAGCCATTGTCAAAATCAACCAAACTTGGGGTATATACAGGATTGAGGATCGAAATGCTGTCAAAAGTCCCAGTCCCTAATGTTGACCAAATTAAAGAAGTATAGTTTGTAACATGTGCTTCATTTAATATCACCGAAGATAACAAACACGAAGTAGTGTCCATGCCTGCATACACTGTAACACCTGGGATCAAGTACAATTGCAAAGTATCATAAGCAGTTCCACAAGGCACTATTCCGGTAACTACCACAAAAAGTCTAACTATCGTTGAATCTAAGGGCGAAGAAGTATAAATGGGATCCATTGAATTTGCATTTTCAAGTGTTCCATGTCCATCAGAAGTCCAAAAAACAGTTGAATTATTTTTCGCAAATGCACTGGTTACATGGTAAGGTTGGCCACTGCAAATACTATCGTCCTCACCTGCACTTACTATTGGCATTGGTATAATTTCAATTGTTTGCGTACATGTGGCTATGTTACCATGAATATCTGTTGCTGTCCAAATAATATTGGTGGTCCCAGGTAAAAAAACCAGAGGTGCATTATTGCTGACACTTGGGCTTCCATCGCAATTATCAGTGGCTGTAGCAGTTCCCAATATAACTTGTTCACTTTCACAGATTGTGAATCCGGCAGGACATGTAATCATTGGAGTTTCATTATCATTAACGGTAACAGTCATTGAGCAAGAATTGGTGTTGCCACATTCATCAATAGCAGTCCAAACGATGGTTGTAGTTCCCAAAGGATAAATGCCTGAAGCATTCGCTGTTTGATTAAAACTGTTTGATAAAGTGAATGTGCTACAGTTTTCTACAACAGTTGGCTGAGGCACAACAACGTGAGCTATGCAAACTCCTAGATCATTACTGACAGTGATATTTGATGGGCAAGTTAAAACCGGTGAAATATTGTCGTCCACCGTGATGGCCTGGGTGAAATCACTTGTGTTCCCACAGACATCGGTGGCCCTATAGGTGCGCGTTGTGGTGAACTTGTTCGCACAGGGTCCCGCAGTGGTTGCATCGCCCACATGGCTGATGGCGACTGCTCCGGCGCAATTGTCAATGGCGGCAATGGCAGACAGGCTCACTGCAGGGACATCGGAAGCACAGGCGACTGTCAGGTCAAGGCTTCCTGCCGGGGTGGTAATGGTAGGGGAAA
>CAIRHD010000603.1 GCA_903878265.1 uncultured Bacteroidales bacterium
ACAGATTACACAAACACCATCCAATCAGCCTTATCCATTCCATAAAGTTACGGTAACGATAAACCCGGATACTGCAAACCCCGCACAAACTATAGTTGATTCAGCTTTAACCAATGTTTCCGGAACGTATTCGATGTTTGTGCCCGTGCCGTGGGTGCCTGGAACCTCCGTCTCCTTTGTAGTTTCAACCCTCGATTGCCAAAATTATTTGCATGAGCAAGCCCTTGTTTATACCGGAAACTCTCCTCAATATGGCGTCAATTTTACGATTTGTGGCGATAACAATCCGCCCTCTCAATGCGACAGTTATTTTGATGTGGCTGGAAGCACGGGGCTTACCATTTCGTTATGGGCGCACATGGTAGTCCCTCAAATCGCTTCCTATTCCTGGGATTTTGGTGATGGAACTACAGGTTACGGCGAATATGTTACCCATGGATTTCCTTCGCAAGGCACTTATTCGGTCGCCCTTACAACGCTTACAAGTGATAGTTGCTTGGATTTATCAGTACAAACTGTTACGGTTTATGATACAACACCTCCTGTAAATTGCCAAAACTATATTTCTATCATCAGTACAACTGGGTTGAGCGTTTCCTTGTATGGTAGCTTAAATTACCCACAAAACGCGACCTATTTGTGGGATTTTGGCGACGGCACAGATACGACCGGGGTTTTCGTTTCACATACCTATCAAACATCAGGTTCTTTTTCTATTACGCTTACCACAACTACAGTTGATAATTGCAGCGATGTTACTACAACAAACATCACCGTGTTCGACACTATCCAAAACGGATGCGACAGTTATTTTACGGCAAGTGTTGGAAACATTCTTTTCCAAATCCAATTTTTTGGATTTACAAGCAGCATTTATCCCACTTCGTTCCTGTATTTTTTCAACGATCCGGGTTCAGGAATAAATAATACCAGCAACTTGCAAAACCCGCTTTTTACATTTTCCGGACCTGGAACCTATCTTGTTACACTTACTACTACCGATAGCTTGGGATGCTCTTCCACTTACACAGCTCCGGTTGTTATTCCCGGTCAAGATTGTGATAACCAAATTGAAATTGCAAGCATTCAAGGCTATACGGTTACTTTGCTGGGTAGTTTGGCTAACGGGATGCCCGCAAGTTATACCTGGGATTTGGGCGATGGTACAACAAGTACAGGCAATAATATAACCCATACTTACGCGGTTCAAGGAACTTACATTGTTTCATTAACGACAAACAGCGATAGTTGCATGGATTGGTCGTCGGTGATGGTTACTGTGCCGCAAACATTTCCAGCAGGTTGCAACAGTTATTTTACGGCATTTGCAGGCAATGCCCCAAATGAATTTCAGTTCATGGGATTTACTAACAGTCCTTACCCAACTCAATTCCTTTATAATTTTGGCGATCCGCTTTCAGGAGTAAACAATTCAAGCACTTCCCAAAACCCAAGCCATATATTCTCAGTGGCTGGCACTTATCTGGTTACACTTACTACTACAGACAGTAC
>CAIRHD010000604.1 GCA_903878265.1 uncultured Bacteroidales bacterium
ACAGATTACACAAACACCATCCAATCAGCCTTATCCATTCCATAAAGTTACGGTAACGATAAACCCGGATACTGCAAACCCCGCACAAACTATAGTTGATTCAGCTTTAACCAATGTTTCCGGAACGTATTCGATGTTTGTCCCCGTGCCGTGGGTGCCTGGAACCTCCGTCTCCTTTGTAGTTTCAACGCTCGATTGCCAAAATTATTTGCATGAGCAAGCCTTTGTTTATACCGGAAACTCCCCGCAGTACGGCATCAACTTTTCAATTTGTGGTGATAGCATACTGCCTTCTCAATGCGACAGCTATTTTGATGTGGCAGGAAGCACTGGGCTTACCGTTTCGTTATGGGGGCACATGGTTGTTCCTCAAGCAGCTTCCTATTCCTGGGATTTTGGTGATGGGACAACTGGTTTCGGAGAATATATTACCCATGGATTTCCGTCACAAGGTACCTATTCGGTTGCCCTTACAACACTTACAAATGATAGTTGCATGGATTTATCGATACAAACCGTTACTGTTTACGATACCACACCACCTGTAAATTGCGAAAACTATATTTCTATCCTAAGCACAAACGGGTTAAGCGTTACAATGTATGGCAGCCTGAATTACCCCCAAAACGCTACCTATTTTTGGGATTTTGGCGATGGAACAGAAACAACCGGAGTTTTAGTTACTCATACATATCAAACATCAGGTACTTATACAATCACACTAACTTCCACAACTGTTGATAATTGCACCGACGTTACTACAACTAACATCACAGTAATCGATTCTATAACAAACGATTGTAGCAGTTATTTTACGGCAAGTGCAGGAAATACACCTTTCCAAATCCAATTTTCAGGGTTTACCAATAGCATTTATCCAACTTCGTTCCTCTATTTTTTTAACGATCCGGGTTCAGGATTAATTAACAACAGCAACCTACAAAATCCGCTTTTTACCTTTTCGGGTCCCGGGACTTATTTTGTTACGCTTACCACTACCGATAGTACCGGATGCACTTTTGAATATATTGCACCTGTGTTTATTCCATCGCAAGATTGTGACAATCAAATTGAGGTTACAAGCATTCAAGGCTATACCGTTACATTGCAGGGCAGCATGGTGAATGGGTTGCCTGCAACTTATACCTGGGATTTGGGCGATGGCATAACCACAACAGGCAGTTCTTCGGTAACCCATACTTACACTGTTCAGGGAACATTCCTTGTTTCGCTAATAACCAACAGCGATAGTTGCATGGATTGGTCGTCAGTGATGGTAACAGTGCCTGATACATTTCCTTCCGGATGCAACAGTTATTTTACGGCATTTCCTGGAAATGCGCCTAATGAATTCTATTTTAACGGATTTACTTCCAGTCCTTACCCAACTCAATTCCTTTATAATTTTGGCGATCCGCTTTCAGGAGTAAACAATTCAAGCACTTCCCAAAACCCAAGCCATATATTCTCAGTGGCTGGCACTTATCTGGTTACACTTACTACTACAGACAGTAC
>CAIRHD010000605.1 GCA_903878265.1 uncultured Bacteroidales bacterium
CCCAACCCTTCCGGCTTCCTGGTAGTAGGCTTCCAGCGTATCGGGCAAATCAAGGTGTACTACCAAGCGGACATCGGGTTTGTCGATCCCCATGCCAAAAGCGTTGGTTGCCACAATTATACGGGTTTTTGCTTCCATCCAATCGTGTTGCCGCAAAAGCCGTGTGGCGGGTTCCAGACCGGCATGGTAAAAATTGGCCGAAATACCGTTGCTTGTCAATAATTCTGAAATCTCCTTGGTTAGCCGCCGGTTCCGGACATAAATAATCCCGCAACCTTTTACCCCGTTGCAAACCCTGAGTAGTTTTTTTATTTTATCATCTTCCCTCGAAACCACATAAGCCAAGTTTTTGCGCACATAGCTCATGCTGAAAACATTTTTTTTTCGGAACTCCAGCTTCAACTGTATATCGTCAACTACACGAGGAACAGCGGTTGCCGTTAAGGCAATTATCGGCACATCGGGAAAAATATCCTTAACATCGGCAATCCTCAGATAAGGTGGACGAAAATCGTAGCCCCATTGCGAAATGCAATGAGCTTCGTCAACAGCTATTAAGGTAACATTTATGCCTCTGAGCATTTCCCTGAATTTTCGGGTTTCGAGCCTTTCGGGAGAAAGATAGAGGAATTTTGCCCTGCCATCGGCACACTTTTCAAACGCCATTTCAATTTCGCGCGGGTGCATGCCAGAGTGCATCTCAACAGCATTGATCCCACGCTTCTTCAAATTATCAACTTGATCGGTCATTAGTGCCACCAATGGCGTAACCACCAGGCACAAACCGTTTATACATAAGGCCGGAACCTGAAAACAAATTGATTTTCCGCCACCGGTTGGCAACAATGCCAGCACATCATTGCCAAGTAATACTGAATTGATGATATCCTCCTGCAAAGGCCGGAAAGAATCGTAACCCCAATATTTCTTAAGTATTTCGTGTGGCGTAGGTTGCATGAATATCTTTATCAACAGTTTTCTGTTATAACATAAATTTTCAATTTGTATTGATTTTATGCGAAGCCAAAATTAAGACAAATCGGTAAAAATGGGGAATTATTAATCTTTGATTCCTATTTGCTGCATCTTGAAATCAATACAAAAGCTGGAGTTGTTGCATTTTTTGCATAAAAAAACCTCCATTCCACTCGAAATGAAGGTTATCTTTTGTTCCAGAATTTATTATTTCGCAAGCAATAAATAGGACACACCAACTTTTAAACCACCAAATACATTGTTGGAAGCATCGTAAACACCCGAGTTGTTTTTGATTTGCCAATCAGTATGGTTAATGTCTTTAATACCATAACCAAAATTAAGCGTAGCATCAACAAATAATTTCTCGATAATTTTGATCTTAGCCCCAACTTCCAGGTTTAAGATAATATCGCTTTTGTTAAACCTTTCCGTAACATCGGTTGCACCCAAGTCGAAAGATTTGGCTGTATTTGGGTTTACAATGATTTCGCTATAGGCTGCACCATCTTTAAGCCATTCCTGATCAGCCTGTTTCATGCTAGCAATCAGTATGCCAAAACTGCCCAGAAAATTTACACGGCTTTTGGAGCTGCTGTATTTGAGCAGAATAGGTATGATGTTATATTTGAATTTCAAACTCCTGTCCCAAGCAGAACCATCATAATTATCCGTGTATTTCTGGCCCAGGTTGGTTACCCAATAACCGGAGTAAATACCAAGCTGATCTGTAAAATTGTACCCAACATCAAAACCAAAGGAAGTATTGAACGTAACAGCATAATCGTATTCATGCCCATTCCCCCAAGTGTTTTGATTGATTATGCTACTGCTCAGAGGCATAAGGTTAGCACCTAAGTTAAGTCCTTTTTGTGCATAACTGGCTGTTGCCAGCATTCCGATCATTAAAAGCGTAAATAGTTTTTTCATTTTGGTCGATTTGTTTGTTTAAGATTATTTAGGTTGCTGGCAAAGATATGATAATTTAACATTCCTTCGTTTTTTGAAACTATGAATTGAAACAAAAGTGAGTTTCTAAAAAGATTCAAGGAGTGAAATTGACAGTTTAGTTAAAATTGCCAAGTTTGACAATTTTTGTATTTCCGTTTCTCGGAAAAAGGCGGTTCCATTTTCACTCCACACCCATCGAAATAGTAAGCTTCATGCCTTTGAATGGAGAAATATGATAAACCTCTTTTCATTTGTGGATGCGAATGTTTTTTTTGATTCTTAATTTACCAAAAAAATAAGAGTTAGCCGAAAATAACGGTTTGAAGGGAATGGAGGGTTTACCGATGACACTTTCGGTATTGCAGAACCCTAATTCGGAATCATTGTCAACGAAAATTATTTTACTTGTTTTTTCCATATCAGGAACCAAACCAGAAGAAGGATAGCTATGATAACCCCAGCAATTTGCCCATAAAAAGTATTGATTCCAAAACCTTCGGGGGCAACAAGGATATATGCAAATACTACCGCCGACATAAATACGGCTGGGATAAGTGTAATCCAAAAGAGTTTATGCTCGGTGGCAAGATAAATGGTTATTGCCCACAACACAATAACGGCAAGTGTTTGGTTCGACCAGGCCATATACCGCCAAATAATCGAAAAGTCCAATTGTGTGAGCAAAAAACCAAATACGAATAATGGAGTTGTAAGTATAAGCCGGTTTTTGATGCTTTTTTGATCAAACTTGAAGAAATCGGCGATGATAAGCCGTGCGCTGCGGAATGCGGTATCGCCCGAAGTTATTGGGGCGGCAACCACTCCTAAAATGGCAAGCACTGCGCCGAAATGCCCTAACAAAGTATTGGAAATTTCATTCACTGCCCAGGCGGCATTTCCTTTTTGCTGGGCCAGTACATCATTCAATTCCCTTACACCTCCGAAGAAACTCATGCCAACGGCGGCCCAAATCAAGGCAACCAGCCCCTCGGTTATCATAGCTCCATAAAATACCCTTCGTCCATATTTTTCGTTGGTTATGCAGCGGGCCATGAGTGGCGATTGTGTGGAATGAAAACCAGAGATTGCACCACAGGCAATGGTAACAAACAGCATTGGGAATATAGGGAATTTGTCGGGATTGGCATTCATGTTAAAAAAATTTGCAGGCACCAATTCGGGGATAGGCAAGCCGTTGACAATCATTGCGCCACCAATACCAACTGCCATAAAAAGCATCGCAAAACCGAAAAAAGGATAAATACGGCCAATAAGCTTGTCGATAGGTAACAATGTGGCCAAAATATAATATAAAAATATTATTGTAGCCCATGCAGTTACGCCCATAAACCCGGTTGTGAGACCCGACAGGATTTTGGCCGGACCCATGATAAAAACGGCTCCAACCAATACCATCATGGCAACGGTGAAAAGGCTCATAAACTGTTTTACGCCATTGCCCATGTATTTGCCAACAATTTCGTGTATGCTTAGTCCATTCATGCGCAGCGACATCATGCCCGACAAAAAATCATGCACCGCCCCTGCAAAAATCGCCCCGAAAACAATCCACACAAAAGCTATTGGACCCCATACCGCTCCTGCTATTGCCCCGAAAATAGGACCTAAACCCGCAATATTGAGAAACTGGATTAGGAAAATTTTGCTCCATTTCATTGGCACATAATCAACGCCATCGGGCTGAGTGATGGCTGGGGTTTGCTTTGAAGGATCAATACCAAAAACTTTTTCGATAAAACGGCCATAAACAAAATAACCAACAACAAGCGCAAGGATGGAGGCAAAGAAAGTAATCATAGGATTGTATTTGGTGCAAAAATAAGGGAAGATGGTATATGGTAAGGTATTATTTTGCTGATTTTTTTTTGATGTCTGAATTTTGATATTAAGTCCACAACCCCAAAACTTTCAAATGATGCAAACAATCATCCTATAGCGTCACAGTGTGAAAGAGGATAAAAAAATACAATTTTTAGTCTAAGGTTGTCCTCAAAAGTCACGCCGACACTAAGGCTTGGATTACCAAAAATACCCGATGCTGAGGTATTCGTCAAAATATAATTTTCCTATTTTTGCGCCTTTCAAACGACCCGAAAAATGAGAAAACCGATTATCCTCCTTCTTATGTTAAGTGCATTTTTGGCCAATAAGCCCACGGTTGAGGCCCAATCGAAAACAGGGGACGTTTACCGTGTTACAAATCCGCAGAAACAGAAACTGGAATACCTGCCGTTTGGTGAAATTACGCCAATGGGTTGGATGAAATTGCAGATGCAGCAAGACCTCAATGGCTTTGTGGGGCATCTCGACGAATTGGTTCCCGACCTTATGGGCGATAAAATTTATGGTGCGGACCGACTGAACAAAACGCATAAACCGAAAAACCTGGGGAATATCGGCCCCGAACTCGACCCGCAATACCTTTGGTGGAACAGTGAAACGCAGTCGAACTGGCGCGATGGCTTTATCCGAAATGCAATTTTACTCAATGACTCAAAGTACCTCGCAAAAGTGCAGGAATATATCAGCTATATACTTTCAACCCAGGATTCAGATGGATATCTTGGAATTTATTCTTCTGATCTGCGCTATAAGTTTAATGATGAAAATGGCGAACTATGGGCTAAAACAACGGTTCTGCGGGGATTGCTTGCATATTACGAATATAGCCGGAAGCCCGAAATCCTGGAGGCAGTTGTGAAAGCTGTTGATAATGTGATGAAGAATTATCCGATCAACGGAAGCTCCCCTTTTAAATCGTCGAAACCATTTGTTGGTGGCGTAACACATGGACTGGTTTTTACAGATATTCTTGACCGACTTTACCAGATTACCGGAAAACAAGCCTACCTCGACTATGCGTTGTTTCTTTATAAATATTTCTCGGAAAATATATTGGCGGAGGATGCACAGTATGCAAAAATCATGAACTCTAACTATAAACTTAAAGAACATGGTGCCCATACTTACGAGCATTTACGCCCTTTGGCCTTGGCATATTTCACTTCTGGAAACCCCGAACTGAAAAAAGCCTTGGATATTTATCTTGATCGGATTGCGGATTGCACAACCCCAGCTGGCGGCCCTATTGGCGATGAATGGGTTGGCGGGCGGACGGCCAATGCCACACACACGGGCTACG
This sequence comes from uncultured Bacteroidales bacterium, assembly GCA_903878265.1. Classification (GTDB taxonomy): domain Bacteria; phylum Bacteroidota; class Bacteroidia; order Bacteroidales; family UBA4417; genus UBA4417. The sequence continues at coordinate 5,090 of CAIRHD010000605.1, forward strand.
AATATTGTTCGTTGCAGGAATTGATGGACGGATATATCAATTTGTTGCAAAAATCGGGGAATGCGCACTTTGGCGACCTCACCGAAAACCTGTTTTTTAATGCTGCCCAAGGAGCGCGGCTAAACGAGAAAAACGCGATAGCATATTGCAAAACCGATAATTCGTACCAAATGACTGGTTCCAGGAATGGGGAAGCTCAGGGAACCGAAAAGCAAACGCGGTTTAAGTATTCGCCTGCTCACCAGGATGTGGCCGTGTGCTGTGCGCCGAATGCAGGGCGCATAATGCCATATTATGTGAAATCCATGTGGATAAAAGATAGTGAAGGCCTTGTTTCTGCTTTGCTGGGGCCAAATGAAGTTAAAACCACAATAAAAAACATTCAGGTTCAAATTGTGGAAGATACCGATTATCCATTCTCAAATTCAATAGTTTATACTGTTTCCGTCGAAAAACCAGTATCGTTTACCATAAAAATCAGGAAACCTGAATGGGCAAAAACATTTAAACTCAACTGCAATTTCACCGAAAAGGACGGATACATTATTGTGACAAAAGCTTGGAAAAACAAGGAAACCATAAAGCTTGAACTCGGTGGTAAA
>CAIRHD010000606.1 GCA_903878265.1 uncultured Bacteroidales bacterium
ATTCAGACATGATGTACCGGCGTTTTTCATTTCTGGCCCGCAGCAGATACGCTGAACAACTTACCGAATGGTACAAGTTCTTTTCCAAAGAGCAAATCCTGATCATTAAAAGTGAAGACTATTTCAGGGACAATCAGGCTATTTTCAATGTTGTGTTTCAATTTTTGGGACTCCCGCCATGCCCGATAACCTTGGAAAAAAGTCATGAAAGCTCCGGTTATCCGCTTATGAAACCCGAAACGCGGCAACAACTGAAGGCCTATTTCGAGCCTTTCAATAAGGAATTGTACCAGTTAACAGGTCGTGATTTTGGATGGGATTAATGCAACAAATATGATACACATTTGAAAACCTGTATTGCCACCGTAACAAGCCCCGATTTTGTGCCAGGTACCCTGGTGCTGATCCATACTTTCTTAAAACACAACCCTTGGTTCGATGGCGACATTGTGTTAATCACCGATGGGCTTTCGCCCCGTGAGGAAAATGAGCTCTCGAACTTCCCTAATGTTTCATTCCACAAACCTGGCAACGACCTTCAATTGCGCATTGGTTCCCTTTGTATGGATTTGCCAACATACAACCCAAAACGCAAACGGTTTTATTCCATCGAGGTCTTTAATTTGCAGGATTACGACAGGGTGCTTTTTTTCGACAGCGATATGCTCGTAACCAGCGACCTTTCGGAGATAGCAAAACTCCCTGACCAACTGATGGCATGTTCCGATATGTTCAACCACCCGGGCAGGGTGCGCGACAAGGTAACTTTCAAACGGAAACCGGAATTGGATTTTACTGATAAACAATCTTTTCTTCCAACAACATTTAATGCAGGCTTCATCTCCATCGGGAGCAACTACCTGAACGGGAATACATACAAAGGCTTGAAGGAATTGATCAATAAGGATATTTTTGAAAAAATCAGGACCCACAACACCGATCAGGTAGTGTTTAACCTGTATTTCGACGGCAAAACTACCTTGCTTCCCATTGCTTATAACCTTATTATGAGCAAATGGCCGGCACTTCTCCAATCAGGAAAGATTACCTCTAACGAAATAAAGATTTTGCATTATACAGGTAATTATAAGCCGTGGGAAACATCGCCCAAAATGAACGAACTGATGGCCGACACTCATTTCAAGCCGTTTTATGATTTATGGCATTCGGAATATCAGGAAGCCCTGAGCCGCCTGAAAAAGAAAAACTGACGGAAGCTTGTACTTTATTTGCCCGTCATCAAGCTTCTCTATCGCCACCTTTCAATTTCCCGGCACGGGTCATCCTACCCATTACCACCATTTTCAGCCATTTCACTTGCGTCATCAGCAGATAAACAATATTGCTGTTAGGCAACTTTTCGTCGTTGCCCCAAACGTAAGGTTTTATAAGGGTATTGAGTAAAATCCGCTTTTTGCTTCCCCAATCGTCAGTCATAAGCCAAAAGTAACGCTGGTTCGAATAGCGTTGTAGTAAAGTACTCAAAAATCCTTTGGACCCAATGCTTTTTTTTCGCGTATCAGCGGCTCGGATTGTGTCGAAACATTGGTTGAAAAGAAATTGTTCCCGGTTGTTCAATTTCTGAAATCCCAGTTGACTTAATGGCTTGTGCATTCCGAATACGGAAGAAGCCAATGCCATACTCACTTTAACAGGCGTATAGCAATTATACAGTTCGGCCTTGGTGAGCAAACTGGCATAATTTATTCCGGGCATCGACATAATATGTGCGATATCGTAAAGCCAGAACAGCAATTCGTACCTGTGGTATATGCCATGGGTGGCCAGGATCACAAAATAATCATCCACCGGAAAAGTTCTGTACTTTTTGTCGTGAACATCAATTTCAAGGGAATGATCGAATAAAAGTGGCGTTTTTATGCTAGTGAAATATTTCGATACCGCCCAATGCAATTCAATAAATATCATTTTATTAGGATGCCGGAACCTTACATGGTTCTCTCTTTTCATATAAAGATCCCGTTTCCCCATATCCTCAACGAAATAAGCATCCAGCAAATGGTAACCCGCCTGTGTTAAAGCCCCAATTGCATTATCAACATGCTTTACTTGAACCAGGATATCCACATCGCGGCTTTGCCTGAACGAATAATCACCGTAAAGTTGCTGGACCATCAACGGCCCTTTCATTGCAATAAAGCCAATATGTTCATTTTCGAAAAGCTGATGGATAACATGAAGTTCCCCGGCCAGGCTTAACATCCGTCGCAGGTTTTTCGAAGCTTGTTCTGCTATCGCGTGCTGCACTTGTGCCGGTATAATTTCCGGATAACGTTTGCTAAAAGCATTCACCTGCGGAAAAAGGCGGTGCCGGGCGGTAAGGCTGATAAAACGATTCCAATCAATGGCAAGGGTATCATTAAATTCCGACAGTTCTACCGTTAAACCTACGGCTTCGATTTGGAAACATTGCAACAACAATCGCATCTCGTTCGAAAACGCATTATTGGTGGTATCACTTTTCACTCCTCTCATTGGTTGCACATATTTGGGATACTTACGGCTCCTAAGGGGATTTAAAACTATTAATTCCAATTTTAAAATCGTAAGGACTTAAAAGAATTTTATTTCCTGAAAATAAGGCCGTTGTAAGTCATTCATTGTCCTGTCAAAATTCCATTTCGTCCCTACGGGACTTAGGCCAACAGGGTTGCTTTTTTTCTACCAATATTTAGCCCCTGACGGGGCTTTGAGCAAGAGGACTTTTTACTACAATTCGTCCTTGTGCTACTGTCCCGTTAGGGACATTATATTGGTAGCTGAAAGCAAAATCACACGAATGTTAAAGTCCCGTAGGGACGCAATAAATAATGGTATTTAAGTGTTTTTGTGAAGATTTTAACGTACTCGAATAATTTTCAGTATTGGATTTATTTTTTCAAATCCCCTTAATTTAATGGGCAAACCTTTTTACACTGGCAGTAAACCAATGCCTTTCAATTTATTCTTATCTTTTTTATGTATTTTATGCTTTTCGATCTTTAATTGCTTTTTTGCTTCAACCAGCGAATCTTCTGCAATACCCAGCAGTTTGTTCAGTGCCCGGATATTCTGTTTTATTTCAGGCTGTTTTCTCTTGTTTTTTACCGCCTTGAGCATTTCTAAGGATTTGGTGTAATCCCCTTCCAAATAAAATATGGTTGCCAGGTTCACCCTTGCTTCCTTGTAATCGGGAACAATTTGCAGGGCTTTATTAAAATACTGTATGGCCTGTGCCGTATCTCCGGTTTTCAGGTAACTTAAACCAGTATTGCTGAGTAATGCTACATGTTTGGGATGCTGCTGCAACGCTATCAGGAAATTTGGGATTGCTTCCTGATGGTCATTCAGGTTCGAATAAGCCAAACCAGAGTAATAACGGAGTGGGGATCCCATTGCATCAAGGTTCCTGAATGCGTTTTCAGCGGAGTTTATCCCGGCAATGGCCTCCTGTTGTTTCCCTTTGCTGATCAGGGATATGGCCTTTTTTACCTGCATTTCCATCCGAACAGCCGAAAAACTATATACCATACAAAATATGAGTAGGGCCGAAATGGCAGAAACAAAGATGGACCGCTTGATATTGAGTGCTTTTAACGGGTGCTGTTGATGATAAATCGCAACGATTCCGGCAACGAAAAGCGAAAGATACACCTGATGGTCTATCCGCTGGTAGGGGAATTCAAAACACGAATCGGTCAGATAGGCTACCAGGCCAGAATAAAGCAGGATAGCCTGTAGTTTATTTTCGCGCTTGCTTTGTCCGGTTATGATCCGGATCAGATAAAAAGATACCATGGCAATTATCCCCAAAAACAACAACAAGCCCGGAATCCCCTTCTCTGAGGCTATCCACAAAAAGTCGTTATGCGGCGTTTGCCAGTTCACTTCCTTGCCTTTTAACCCGATACGGCTGTAATAGTTAGGGATGGCAATCTGCCAGTTGCCAGCCCCAACTCCCGTAAGCGGATGATCCATGGTCATTTCTGAGGTTATCTTCCAGATGTTGAGCCGAAAGTGGTTGTTGTCAGCATCAGGGCGGACTATGGAACTTAACTTTCCGAGATATGGGTTTTCCGATCCCCGGGTGCCTACAAAAACCAGGGAAACCAGTATAAGTACTGCCAGAGAAACAAATAACGCCAATCTAACACTGAGCTTTGGCGGGATTTCCAGTTTCTCATTAAAAATCAGGACCAATAAAGTACTTGTAAAAAATGAAACCGTGATGCCAACCCATACGGCACGTGTAACCAAAAGAACAATCAGTAACGACACCAATGTAAACGTAGTTATCGAAGCTATGCGCCATGCACCTTTAAAAGCGGCCATCCCAAATATCAAAAACGGGAACAGCATTAGTATATAACTCGAAAACAGGTTTTTGTTGGCCATTAAACCAACTACACTATATATCAATGCCCTTCCGTCCGCCAGATGGCCTCCAGGCTGACCTGCCACCTGACTGAAATATTGATAAAAACCCACCACTACTGAAACGGAAGCTGCCACAACCACCATTTTTGATAGATTACCAAACCATTCTTTATCTAGCGATATAAGTTTAACCCAATAAAAAACCAATACTACAAATATAACAGTCCTTACAATATCGAAAAAGCCTTCCTGCGGATTTAGTGCTAATACCGATGATAGTATCACAACACATAAATATAAAGCCAACAACAGAAAAACCGCTGACCGTAAGTTTGAAAAATCAGAAAAAACAGTTTTTTTTCGGATAAGTATGATCCCAGTGAAAAAAAACAGGAACATCGCAAGAACCAGCAAGCGTGGCATGAGTGCAGCATCCTGAGCTGTGCTAACCCGTACCAATGGCAAGAGTATTATCAGGAAACCCGCGAACCAAAGGAACAAATTACCGGAATTTGATTTTTCTACATTTACTGTGCTTTTAACTTGTTTTGCCATGGCTTTAAGGAGTGATAATGAGTAATACATCAGGTGATTTATTGATGGCAAAAATAGAAAGATTTGTTACAATTGCAGCAAAAATATTTGTTGTATGTAAAACTATTTACATCGCAATATTGACTCCACTCCGAAAACCTCTTTCACCGAAAAAAGCCCTGAAAGGGCGCGATTTCAATAACCGTGGGTGAAACCCACGGAAAAATGTGATGAGAAAGTGCAGTCCTGAAAGGGTTGAATTTCAACACACTAAATATTCAACCCTTTCAGGGCTGAGTTGACGCTGCTATTTTTAACCACCGGTTTCACCGGTGGTTATTGAAATTCCATCCTTTCAGGATTAGCTTTCTCCTTTTCGGAGTGGACTCAATATTTCATTATTCAAACCGGAACATGGCAATTCCGTAATTTATTTTATTTTTGCTCAATTATATGTAACCAAAATGGATAATAAATATAAAATCCTACTGGCAGACGACGAACCTCAAAACATCAAAATTTTGTTTGAGGCGATGAACCCTGAAATTTACAGGGTGTTTGTGGCATCCAATGGAAAAGACGCTGTTGAACAGACCATCAAGCACCATCCCGATGCCATTATTATGGATTGGGACATGCCTGAAATGGACGGGATGGATGCCATCAAAATAATAAGGGCAACGGACGATATCAAAGATATTCCCATTATTTTGGCTAGTGGTAAAATGACGAGCTTAACAAATCTGCGGACTGCCCTGGAAACTGGAGCCAACGACTTCATCAGAAAACCTTATGATGCCTTCGAAATTGAAGCCCGTGTAAATTCGATGATCAGGCTGCGAATGGAACAACAAAAATTTGTCGTGCTGGAAAAAGAAATTATTCAACACAAACTCGATGAGATAACCCGTGAAATGGAGATTAACAACCAGGCTCTGTTGGCTTCAAAACTTCGTTTGACAAACAATAAGAAATACTTTGAAGGCTTAATTGACGAATTGAATAACCTTCGTAATCTCGATAACAATGAATCAAAAAAATCGATCTTCGATATCATTTCCTCCCTCAAAACAAATACTGCATCCATCAATTGGAAAGAATTTGAAAATCACTACGACAAACTACATCCCTCCTTTTTTACCAACCTGCACAAACAATTTCCCAGCCTGACCAACAACGAAACCGAACTATGTGCTTTTATTAAGTTGAACATGCCGTCGAAAGAAATTATGGCCATCACCTATAAAAATGATAACGCATTGAAAAAAGCAAGGCAGCGCCTAAAAAAGAAGTTTGGTTTAGCTACAGATGATTCCTTACACAGTTTTATCAACGAAATGTAGTAAACACCATGAAACTATTAAGTTATATAATCACAGCCATTATTATTATTGTTGCCCTTGTGTTTACGATAATGGTAAAACAAATTGTTCCTGAAAACCAATTTGAGCCTTATCGGCTTGAGCTGGATTCGGTATGGGACAAAGATGCTGATTCGCAGGAATATGTGATGGATTTAGACAATGACTCCAAACTGGAAATCATCCGGCACCAAAAAATCAACAAAGCAGGTCATAGCCTGGAACTTTGGAATGATAAGCATTTAAAAATGTTGGATGTTTTTGATAAAAATGAATTTGTTATCAGCCTATCGCTGAAGTTTGCAGATGCAAATGAGGATGGATTAAAAGAAATAATTTTCCTTACCGCAAATAAGCAATTAGCTTATTTGAATATCCTCGAATACAAGTACGACCATAAAGGTGTTTCGTTCTTGAAAGGCATAAAAAAAATCAAAGTAGATAGCATCAAATATTACAACAACAAACCTGATGCGATCAACCACAATATACTTATCAATAAAAATGACATATGGTTTAATATTCAGGCAGCATATTCCTTACAGCCCCGAAATATTTACAAATACAATTCTAGTACCCAAGAACTAGTAAAAACTCCCAGAAACAGCATTGTAGCTAAAGCGTTCGAATTAGTAAGCTATAATAATCAGGACTTCTTACTTGCTAAAAATGTGATTGCAGCGGGCAACACCGTTTCGCCCGAAGAATCGGAAATGCTGAGGAACGCCAAAGACCCCGACTCCATTGGTTACTATGAGCTGACCAAAAACAGGGTGTACCAATATGGCGACTTCTCTTCCTATATTTTGATGTATAACAGTAGCCTTGATTTTGCTTTTAAGCCTATTGAGTTTAATGGTTGGGCCAACTATACAAAAACCGGTATTGTTACACTGGATTCCATCCCGTGCATTGTTGCCATCACAAATACCATACAAGGCGATACAACAAACAAGAAAATAACTATTTGCAATTTGCAAGGCAAAATCCTGAAACAAAGGCCAATGACAGATAGTTATTCCGAAGTTTTTTCGGAAAAAAATAAAATTGTTTTTTGGGGAAACAATACTTTTAATGTATATTCCGAAATGCTTGAACCCATAAAAGAGATACCTGATATTACGTATGCTTGTGGTTTTTACGACATTGGAAACAGAAAAGAAACGGAATTCATTGCTTTCAAGAAAAATAAAATATGTATCCTATCAGATGATTTTAAAGCGCTTGCCACTTTTAAAATAGAACAGGAATACGCACCTTATCCCGAAGATAATGGGATCGAACTCTTGCAAATAGATAAAAAGCAATGTTTTGTTTACAGCACGCACTCGTTTTATTATCTGTTCAGTTACCAAAAAAACAAATTCGCCCTATTGAAATATCCTTTTTATATTTCTATATTTTTTCTTTGGTTTGGCATCCTGTTTCTGATCCTGCGAATTAATACAATGCGGCTGGAAAAAGAAAAACGGAAATTAGAAAAAACGGTTGCCGAACGTACACAAGAGTTGCAAAACATAAACATGGAACTTGCTTCACAAAATGAGGAAATAGAGGCGCAAACCGAAAAAATCATAGAACAATACCAACGCATCGAAAAATTGGACCGCTTTAAAGAATCGCTCACCCAAGCGCTGGTTCACGATTTAAAAAACCCCTTGAGCCAAATCCTGCTCAATGCCGGCAACCATGAGGTGAACAACCCGGCCAGGAAAATGATGCGGCTAATCATGAACATGTTGGATGTGGAAAAATATGAGAATACCGAATTAAAACTCAACATCGAACTCCATTCGCTGCGCAATATATTGGAAGAAGTAAAAACAGGACATGAAATCAGCCTTCGGGAGAAAAACCTGGGATTGCACTTTCATTTCGACGACTATCTGGTACTTGCTGATAAGGAAATCGTTGTGCGTGTGTTCGACAACCTGCTTGCAAATGCCATCCGTTTTTCGCCACAAAACAGGGACATCGATGTTTTGGCCGAAAATTCAGGCGACGACATCATCCAAATCAGCATTATAAATTCAGGGAAACCTATTCCCGAAGAAGCCTTGCCCTATATTTTCGACAAATACCGGCAGATCGGAAAAAGGGACAGCAGTTCTTCCCAATCCACCGGCCTCGGCCTTAGCTTTTGCAAAATGGCCTTGGAAGCCCATGGACATAAAATTAGTGCCCAAAATATAAAGGATAGCGTACTATTTACTTTTACCTTAAACGGAAAAAGGAATCAGGGACAAGAACAATCAAAAGAGGAATATGACCGTGAAATCGTTTTGACACAGGATGAAAAAACGCTGCTGAAACCCTTCTTCGACTGCCTCAAAAATTTCGAAGTCCATCAGGTTTCCGATATATTACAGGTTTTGGATGAAATATCTGGCGAATCCGAAAACATCAAGGCAATCAAACTGCTTATCCGCGATGCCGCCTTTGCTGCCAATGCCGAACTTTATCTCCAAATCATTCATAAATAAACGCTACCACACCTTATTCGTCCACTTATCATCTTTAAAATAGGGGTGACAATTCACCCTGTTAAAGTATTACAGATCTGTAAGTACTTAAAGTGCCTTGAGTGCCTATAGTGCCATGAGTGGCTAAAGTTACACAGCTACTAGTCTTCGATTTCTGATTTGCCAAGTACTTTAGACATCGAATAGTTAAATATGGGAATATTTAAAATGGAGCTCTGATAATACCGAGGCGACGGATTTTCACAGATTTTATCCACGATTATCCGCCCTTTGTATATCATCCCCAATGCACCCTGTACCCTGCATCCCCAATCCCCAATGCCCAAATATGTAAGGAAAATAATCATGTACCCCTTTTGTACCCCCTCCGTACCCCTTTTGTACCCCCTCTGTACCCCTTTTGTACCCCCTCAACAATTGCTTATTTCTTTTTCCGCATTGTATCTTTGTTAATATCAATAAATCCAAAAAAGATAAACATGCATTAATACAAGCGCATTTGATTTACCCCACCCGTAGGGACGGAATAGAATTTTAATGGACAATCCCTGACTTACGATGGGCTTATTTCAGGAAATAATATTCTTATAGGTCAAAATGATTATAAAATCGGAAATAATAGTTTTTAATGCAGAAAGTTCTTTTTTGAGAAATAAAAGTTCTTTTTTGAGAAATAAATAATCATGAAAATTGGAAAGTTCCTTTTTGAGAAACAAAAAGTTCTTTTTTTGAGAGAGAAAGTTCTTTTTTGAGAATTAAAAGTTCTTTTTTGAGAGAGAAAACTTTAGCTTCTACGGTAATTTTGTACCAGATCAGTAAAAACTCAGCAAGCTGAACTGTTACCGGATTAAAATTGTCGGCGATTTTAGAGGCACTGCTTTCAGGTCGGCTGCCATGCACGCGGCGCACCAGTTCCGTATCAAGGGGTTTATCCAGTATGATAAGGGCAATGTCCTTTAGTTAACAAAACAAAAAAATGAAACACGGATCAATCGGTTTTAAAACCCGGATAAAAACTGATAATGCTACAAGAAATCAGCGCGAATCAGCGTTGCTTGCATCCGCGCTATCAGCGTGCCAATCCTAAACGACTTGGAATAGCAATGGATATTATGAACAGAAGGCAAAGGCCAATCAAAACAAAGTTCTCAGGCAAATAATAAATAAATCAATAAATAAACCTAATCTCTCTAATTATAAATTTAATTAATGGTCATGAAAACAACAAACTACTCTTATCGCATGCATCACCGATTGGCTTCAGTTATAGCCTGTATAACTATGCTGTTGATCCTGTCTGTGCCTTTCCGTGTTTTCTCCCAGGAAACCGTTGTTTACTCCGAAGGCTTTGAAGCCAACAATGGTGGTTACTACAAGATTATCGAACCACCCGATCCCGAATTCCCTGCTTTAACCGGCGATGGTTTGTGGGAGTGGGGCGTACCAAGCTGGATTTCCGCCAATTCGGGGAGTAAGTGTTGGGGGACAAATTTTGCAGGCTACATGCCTCAAGGCACGAGTTCCATCATGTCGCCCCCTATTTCCCTTGCGGCGCTCAACCCTGCCACCCAAAGTGCAAGGGTAACCTTTTGGGCACAAACAGATATTTCCATGAGCGGTGCCAGGGGAAGTTTTTTGGTTTCAACCGATGGTTCAAACTTTACCAGGCTGGCAAACTTTTTCATTGAAATGGCCGGTGGCTGGAACCGCTACGAATTCGATATTTCCAATTACATCGGGGGCAATATCTATCTGAAATTTTTTATCGTTGATGAAGGAAATGACCATGGCTTTTATGTTGACGACATCTCGATTTTTGCTTTAACCAAAACTGCCCATACAAGGACTTTGACCCTGGAGGCCAATGAATCTTCGGAAGGTTCATGTCCATGGATTTACACCTGGGATGGCTCGAAGTATAATGCAAACAACGACATTTATTCAACGGCCCGCTATGCTGGTGGTGAATACCGCGATTACCTTGCGCTTGCAAAACCCTTGGTTGCGGAAAACGGAAAGTATAAACTTCAGATCAATGAAGCGGCTTCCGATGAATCGTTTACCGATTATTTACAATTAAAAACTGTTGACCATGCTGCAAACGTGAAAGTTGCACCTGATAACTTCGGGAATATTTTCGCCTATAGACCTGCCAATCTTTTTCCACCGGTAACTGCTGTTTCTAATTTGGGCATCAATGTTTTAAATGCTGTTAGCTCCGACGATGGACAGGGTTTTAATGCCTATAGCCAGGATTATGTGGATGTTGATTTTGGAAATGTCGATATTTCATCGGGTGGCCGCTTGGTACTTAAAATGCAGGGATTCCGGAAAGGAACCGGCACGCCAAAGCCATTTGTTGGGCCGCCAGCCGTGGTGGTACAATCATTGATCGGTGGGGTATGGACAGAAGTTGGAAGGATGTTTCCCCGTTTCGACTGGGACGTTTGCGCTTTTAATGCTTCATCTTTTGGGATTGCTCCCGGCGCTCCGGTTAAAATCAGGTTGTTTTCCATTTCGCACGACCTTAAATATTCCAACATCGACTATGTGGCCATGGAAACAGGCCCCGAACCTGCCAAAACAGTTTCCATCGCGCCTTTAACCGGTGCAACCTATTCGAGTAGCAGCGTTTTCGACAAGTTAAATGTTGCCGATAACCTTTACGCCAATCTTAAACCGGGAAACCACATGAACCTGGAGTTTGCTGTTCCCGGACAGGCCGCATCCACAAGAAGTTTTGTTTTTGTTAGCGAAGGATATTATATACCAAGGGGAAGCACCTACTTTGTTGCTACCTGGAATGGAACCAAATGGGTGATTCACGATGCGTATTCCTTTTCGACCATTGATGAGACCAAAACTTTTGACCTATCGATGTATTTGCCCGACCCCGACAATGAAATGAAGGTGCGAATCTGGCAAGATTATGCTGAAGGCACCAGTTATCCGGCATATATCGACTATGTGGGCATGCAACAGGACGGTACGGTTGGCACGCTTGAGGAGGCATGGGATCTTGTGAATAAGGATGCTGATGACAATTTTATAAGCATCATCCCCGAAACTTTCGCTTCTGATAATATTACTTTTAGTTTGGGCGATCAGGTGTATGAAAGGCGCAGGTGGACTGGATATAAATGGAGTGGCATCACAAACAGCGGGCTTCCGGTAGTTTCGGATATGGAAGTTATTCCGGCCACTGGCACCATCAAATGGAAATATACCGATCCCGAAGGCGACGAACAATTAGAGACGTGCCTGCAAGTATGGACCGGCCCTGACGGTACAGGCTCCCTTTACTGGGGCCCGCCACCGTTTCCCGGTACCGATACAGCGGTAATTTACGGAGGAATCCCTATGGTGAATGGGGTTACCTATCACTGTAGGATAAGGGTACAGGATCACAACTCGGGAAAATCCGCTGCCGGAAACAACTGGAGCCAATGGGCGGAGCAGACCTTTGTTTACAACGAATTATCTGTTCCCGGGGTTTACACAACAGCGCCCACTGCCATTACAACAAGCGGTGCCACTTCAGGTGGGGA
>CAIRHD010000607.1 GCA_903878265.1 uncultured Bacteroidales bacterium
AAACCAGGTTTCAGGCGAGCTTGCCCAAGCTGGGCAGAGGCAAACCAGGTTTCAGGCGAGCTTGCCCAAGCTGGGCAGAGGCAAACCAAGTTTCAGACAGCCTTGCCCAAGCTGGGCAGAGGCAAACCAAGTTTCAGACAGCCTTGCCCAAGCTGGGCAAAGGCAAACCAAGTTTCAGGCAAGCAAATACCAACTGGTATTTGGGCAAACTGAAAAAAAACGGCAAATACCAATTGGTAATTGGGCAAACCAAGTTTCAAGCGAGCTTGCCCAATCTCAAGAGAATAGCAAAATAAACTGTAACGCTTACTTATTTCATCCTGGATCTCAATCTTTTGAAATCTGTAAATTCAATCTCCAATTTATTGGCATCTATCAATTTGAGCAATTCTACTCCATGTTTAATTTTATAATATTCTCCCTTTTTGCTGCTTTTGGTAATCCTTTTAAGTTCTTCATCAGGATGTTCAATTTCTGTAGCTTTCTTTTTCGGCAATTTTTCGGATACTTTTTTTCTGAGATTATCCACGCCATAAAAGGCATCTAAAATTTCTGGTTGCGATAAAAACCAACTTTCCATTTCTTGAATCATATAAAACACATCAGCTTGGCTATGCAAAAGCCCTTCGGTTTCTAAATCTTTCTCCCTCTCTGTTTCGGGTTTATCCAAATCAACTAAAAGCAACGATAGATCACATTGTAGCTTATTGGTTTTATATTTTTGAATTGTTTGCGATTTTCCTCCTTGAGAATAGCCTCCCCCAATTATTATTTTGGGCAATTTCCCTTCCAACTTTTGCGACAGCAGTTTTGTGAAGCCTGCACGTAAATCCCCATTAGGGCTATTAGGCTCACCCTCAATAAACAGAATAATTTTTTTAGCTGCCATAACGTACGCCTCCCAAATCACCTTGTTTCCACATTTGACCTAACGAAAATTCTTCATACCAGTCAGAAAAATCTTCTTTCGTGTATGAAATCACATGTGTAGCATTATCTTCGTCTTTTTCAAATACCCTTACGTTTTCAATATCAAAATAATTCAATAAATTTTCAGAATGGGTTGAAATGACCAATGTTGATTTTTCGGAAGCATCTTTTATCGCATTGGCAATATTTAATATCATATCAGGGTGAAGCCCTACCTCTGGTTCGTCGATGCATATAAAACTGCCACGTTCAGGATTGTAAAGAATGGATAGCAAACATAAATACCGCAAAGTCCCATCTGATATGCTTGAAACATGAATCGAACTGTCAAGCCCGCTTTCTTCAAGCATCAATTCGATATTTCCACCTATAAAGTTAAAATCGAAACCCGAGAAATTCGGATTGACCTCATTCAGCATTTCTTCAATTTTTTTATACTGTTGCTTATAGTTTATTTTTATCGTGTTCAATATCTGAGGCAAGTTTGCCCCATCCGTAAAAAGCCTTTTTTCAGAGGTGGGCAGCATTTTCTAATCAGGCATTTGGGCGTGGTGTCGAAATAATCATAAACTACAATATCTTTAATCGCTTTCTTTATCGTGGTCAATGCATAATATCTATCTGTATCACTAATTTCCTTCATTGCGAGTTCTTGTGGGTCGAAATCGGCATATCGGACAAGGTTTGTTTTATTTGATTTTTCTAAAACTTTTTCAGTGAGATGGCCAATGCCATTTGAGAAATCAAGATAGACAAAGCCCTTTTCATTTGTTATTTTTTCTTGGATGTAGTAGTTGGATAGGCTCGCAGATTTTATAATGTTAATTTGATAAATAATATCATCGGTAAAATTAAAACCATTCCCATCTTGCGAGATTTTCTGCCCATCGAATTTGTACTGGAAACTTATGGATTTAAAGTCATCAATTTTGTTTGTACCCTTGAAAAACGCGTTATCGAAACCTCCAAAATAGTCGAGAACAAGTTTTTTAAGCCCAATCCCTGCAACGCCTTCCTTTAAAAGTTTAAGGGCTTTTAAGAAATTTGATTTACCCGACCCATTGATGCCAATTAATATATTGGTGGCGGGATGCATGGTAATGATAGTTTTATTAAAACTATAAAAATTTGCTATTGTAACTTCCTTGAGCATCTTGCTGTGTTTATACTTACTAATTGCCATTGTTTACAATCAATGGCAGTTACGATTTTCTTTATTTTATTTACACTTTTGATTTTAAAAAGAATCCTTCAAAGGTAAAGAACATTTTGTTTTTTAAATGCCTATTGATGCAAAAATTAAATTGGTTTACCCAAACCGGGCAGTGGCAAACTGAGTTTCGGGCCATCAATTCCATTTTCAAATACCCCAGCCCTAATTGGTTGGATGGCTTATCCGCCTAAAATTGCGTCTTTATTTTCGTTTATACTTCAACATGTTTACTTTTGCCTCTAAACATTTCACGTCATGAAAATATCCATACTCTTTCTTTGCCTTTTCTGCTTTTCAGTACACCCTAAAGCTCAAGATACCACTTTTCTAACTTACTACGAAAAAGCGGGTTGCGTGAAAACACCGCGCTACGCCGAGACCATTGATTTTTGCAAGAAACTGGATAAAGCTTCCGCTTTGCTGAAATACACCACTTTTGGCATTAGCCCACAAGGCCGCGACCTACCTTTGCTGATTGCTGATAAAAATGGCAACTTCACACCCGATGCGGTTCGCAAAAGCGGCAATGCGGTTTTGCTTATTCAAGCGTGTATCCATGCCGGCGAAAGCGATGGAAAAGATGCAGGGCTGATGCTGCTTCGCGATTTGGCAATCAATAAAAAAGGATTGCTACTGCTCGACCATGTTACCATACTTTTTATCCCCATATTTAATACCGATGGGCACGAGAGGTTTGGCCCTTTCAACCGGATAAACCAAAACGGGCCGGATGAAATGGGTTGGCGCACCACGGCACAAAACCTGAACCTGAACCGCGATTTCATGAAAGCCGATGCTCCAGAAATGCAAGCATGGCTAAAACTGTACAACAACTGGCTGCCCGAGTTTTTTGTGGATTGCCACGTTACCGATGGTGCCGATTTTCAATATACCATGACGTATGCCCTCGAAACCAAAGGTAACCTGGAGAAAGGTTTGTCGGACTGGACTTCTAACGTATGCGAAACTTTTTTGGTGAGAGAAATGGAAAAATCCGGTTTTCCTGTGTTCCCTTATGTGCAGTTTCGCAATTGGCATGATCCTCGAAGCGGTCTTACTCTTGGAGTTGCTCCCCCTATGCTTTCGCAAGGATATTGCGCTGCACAAAACCGCCCCGGATTACTGATAGAAACACACATGCTAAAACCTTATAAAGTGCGTGTTAACAGCACTTATGCCATGCTTACCCATACCCTCGAACTGCTGAACACCGAATATAAAACTTTGCAAAACCTTGTCGCGAAAGCAGACGAAGCCTCAGCCGGAGATAAATTCAGGGGCGAAACTTTCCCTGTAAATTTTTCTGAATCGTTTGCCGACAGTACCAAGGTGGAGTTCCTAGGATTTGAATATACGATAGATACAAGTGCTTTAACCGGAGGATTATGGTTTAAATACAATAACGAGAAACCGACCAACTGGCAGCTCACCATGTTCCCAACTTGCAAAGCCGATAAATTTGTCGGGTTGCCCGAAGCTTATTTGATACCGCCACAGTGCATCACGGTTATCGAAAGGATGAAACTTCATGGCATAAAAATGACCATGTTGAAAGGCGAAGTTACTTGCAACGTGAAATCAAGCCGCTTCCGCAACCCGCGCTGGCAACAGAAATCGTATGAAGGCCATCACAAAGTAACTTACGATGTTGTGGATACGATTGAAAAACGCACTTTCCCATCAGGCACTATGTTGGTGGAAATGAACCAGCGGACAGCAAGGGTTATTGCTCATTTGCTTGAGCCAGCCTCACCGGATTCGTATTGTGCATGGGGATTTTTCGATGCATTCATGGAGCAAAAAGAATACTCCGAATCGTATGTGATGGAAACTATGGCGCGTGAAATGATAAAGAAAAACCCTGCGTTGAAACAGGAATTTAATCAGAAAAAAGGCGCAGACAAAGCCTTTGCTTCCGATCCTGATGCCCAACTAAATTGGTTTTATAGTAAATCGCCGTATTGGGATAGCCGTTTTAATTTGTATCCGGTTGGCAGGATTATGGATAAGGGCGATTTGAAATTGCTCAAGAATTGAGGCTTGTTTGCTTAATGGAATGTTATCATGTTTATCTGAAAATCAAATCCCCGCAAACAATCCCTGATAAGTATTTGTCATTTCGTGTTTTAGCAGGATTTCTTTGCGCCATAACCCGCCGCTATAACCAGTAAGTTTGCCGTTGCTGCCAATAACCCTGTGGCAAGGCACAACAATATTGATTTGGTTTTTGCCATTAGAATTGCCCACCGCCCGGGTATTGGATGCTTTGCCGGTCATCAATGCAAGTTCGAGGTAACTGATTGTTTTGCCAAAAGGGATTTGTTGGAGTTTTGACCAGACTAAAAGTTGGAAATCAGTCCCGCGAGGGTCGAGTTTTAAATCGAATTGCTGACGATTACCGGCAAAGTACCCAGTTAGTTGGTCCACACAGACTTGCAGGCAGGCCGGAACCGGTGAAACAGCTACATCAAAATCAATAAAAAGAATGGAACGGACACCATCCGCACTTCCCGAAATTTCAATGTTCCCGACTGGCGAATGAATAAAACATGTTTCTAAGTCCATAAAGCGAAATACCTTTTCGTTAATTGGTAATAAATCATTCTATTCGGGCACTTCAAAAATAGTTGAACCTGTATTTCAGACTCCCATAACCATCCAGATTCCAGAATTCTAACCCATAATCCTTTTCCCTAAAAACCATTTCCATCAACTATTTCCATTTAACAAATGACCATTTCCCAATAACCATTTTCCAATAACTATTTTCCAATAACCA
>CAIRHD010000608.1 GCA_903878265.1 uncultured Bacteroidales bacterium
ATCCTGCTTCCCTGATTTTACGAGTGCGCCAGGCGTTTTCCCTATGGCCTCGACAGCCGTATATCCTGTGAGACCGGTGAAAGCTGAATTTGCCCACTGGATAATGCCTTTGATATCGGTAATAATAATGGCAAGTGCAAAGGATTCGAAGGCAGCGCTTTGCATTGCAAGGGCGGCTTCCGATTCTTTACGAAATGTAATATCGCGGATAATCGAAAGCACTTCATCGGCAGAGGAAACAATAATCCTGTTTTCGAAATACCTTAGTTTATCTTTAACCATAAGTGAATATTCAAAACCTGTCATTTCCTCAAGATGAAATGCCTTTTCAATCGCAGCCATGCTTTGAAGGGCCAGATCAGGAGGCAGCACCTGGCTGATGGTTTTTTTGATAAATTGTTCTTCAGGAACAAAAAGCATGTTTTGGTCAGGGGACATGTAGTCCAGGTAGGTTCCATCCCTACGGATGCGAAACATCAAATCGGGAACTGCGCGGATAATGGCAGCCTTTTCGGCTTCACTCCTCCGGAGGGAATTCTCTGCCTCTTCACGTTCTGTAATATCATGGTAATTCAGCAGTACACCTTGAATAACCGGATCGTTCGCTAGATTGGTTGCGGTAAGTTCGATCGGCTTATAACTGCCATTTTTACATTTGTACCGATATGTTACCGTTTTTACTGATTTGTCATTTTTAACCAGATCGGAAAATTCCTTTTGAATACGGTCGAGGTCATCAGGGTAAATGGTCGACCAACCGTCTGTTCCGATCAGATCCTGGGGTTTCCAGCCAAAGTACTTTTCGATGTTGGGGCTTTTGTATTTCATTACACCATCCATCCCCATGATCCCGATCACGTCTGAAATATTTGAAATCATTGTACTATGCAGGATATTTTGAAACTGCAACGCATCCTGTGCCATTTTCTGTCCGGTGATGTCGGTCAACGAGGTAACGCGTACATTTCGACCCTTATAGTACATCATCCTTCCGCGTATCATGCAAGGGAAGGTTGTACCATCCTTTCGCTGGGCGATTGCTTCGTAAGGATCTTCTGTGCCTGACAACATGTTATTCATGACGATCTCCCTGTATTCGGGCGCGATCCAGTCAGTTCCGTACCTGCTCAGGGCTTCTTCATTCGTGTACCCGAACATGATTTCGGCAGCCATGTTTTGCTCGATGCAGCGCCCGTTTTCAGAAAAGAAGATGGCTTCAAATGAAGCTTCCGATAAACCACGGTACTTTTCTCTGCTTTCATCGAGGTCCTCATCCACCTGTTTGCGCTCGGTAATGTCGGTAATAAAACCATGCCATAGGATCGTACCATCTTCATTGGCTTGCGGCAAGGCATTGCCCGACAACCAACGCACAGTACCATCATCGAACTTCACCCGATACTCGTGTTGCCAAATTGTGTTGTTTTTTGCCGATGCCTGAATGGAAGAAACCACGCCATCTAAATCGACGGGATGAATCTTTGTAAATACGGCGGAAGCATCATGAATTACTTCATCGGGACTGACCCGGTAAATGTCGCGGATGCCATCACTGGCATAAGGGAAACAGGAGGAGCCATCGGGGTTCATTTGGAATTGGTAAACAACGCCCGGTACCCGGTCGGCAATCTTTTCCAACCTGGTCAAAGCTTCTTTAAACTGTGTTGTCCTATAATTAACCGTTTTTTCGAGGTTTGAATTTAGTTCTATCACTTCTAGTTCGGCCTGCCTGCGTTGTGACACATCGAGAATAAAAACAGATAAGCCAACAATGTTTCCTTCAGCATCTTTTACCGGACTATAATAATCATCGTAATAAATTCTGGAAAGTTCTTTATCCCCATATTCCTCTTCCACAACAAAAGAATCCCCTTTTAAAGCCCGGTCAAAATTATTCTTTGCCTTATTCCGGTCTTCCATGTTGGGAATCAGATCAACCATGTTCATTCCAATCCGGATATCAATGCCCCATATCTTTTTCATTGTTTCTTTGTGAGACAATGAAAATTTTGTGTAACAATAATTTTTATCGAGTGAGAATATTACGATAGAAATCGGGCTTTCCAGAATTGATTGCAGAAATATCAAATCTTTACGATACTTTTCTTCGCTTGTTTTCAGCGCTTTTTCAGCCTGTCTGCGTTCGCTGATATCCCTGAAAAAACCAAGTAATTGGGTTCTTCCATTAAATTGGATATGCGCTCCGCTGATATCCACGTAAAAAATTTCACCATTCCTTTTGAGACATTGAATATTTTCGGCAAGATTTTTCTCCCCGCGCAACATACTTTCAAACTCTGCAAGGGTATGCGCGAAAGTATCCTGCGGATGAATGGCGGCAATGCTCATCGTTTGGAATTGTTCCTCTGTATAGCCGAATATGCGGCATATAGCCGAATTGGCATAGTTAATCATTTTTGTTTCTGCATCGGCAATCAATATTCCGTCGGGACTTCCCTCAAACATGGAATGGTACCTCTCTTCTGAAGCCTGAAGTTCCTGTTGCGCATGCTTTCGCTCCGTTATGTCCCGGTATTTCCACAAATGACCCGAGTAAACTTCGTTAAGCCAGGTTGGAATATAATCCCTTTCAAAATGACGACCATCGAGCAGTTCAAGTTCATCGTTATACACAGCCTTTTTATTGGCCAGGAGAAGGTTGATGCCTGCAACAAAATTTTCCGGGTTAATAAAGAAATGTTTATTCTGTTCCGCCGATTCGGAACAATCGGCCCCGGCAAGAGCTTCGGGTGGCGCCGGGATAGCAAACATATCGCAAAAAAGCTGGTTGGTCAATCCAATTTTGCGGTTTGAATCTTCAAGCAAAATACCCTCATCCAAATTAATGATAAGATTATTGAGGATGGCTGATTTTTTCTTTATTTCGTTTTCTGCCTGTTTGCGGTCGGTGATGTTTTCCTGCATCAGCACAATTTTCTCCGGTATTCCGCGACTGTCCGTTAGGGGAAATCCGTGCGCTTTGATCGTAACCGGAACATCAGGGAAGGAAGGATCTACATCATGGGCATTGAAATAGGAATCAGGAAAGTAAATAACTTCCCCGTTTTTAATGCGGTCGAACAACGCTCCAAATCCCTGTTGTACCAGTTGAGGATCCTGAAACAATGAATATCCCTTGGGGATAACGGCGCCAAAAAGATTCAGGTGGGCTGAATTTGTATGAACCGTATAACCCTCCATATCCAGGATTTGAATTGATATCGGATTTTTCTCAATGATGTCCTGTAATTTTTTTTCCGCATGCTTTCGTTCGGTAACATCAACTGCAGTTATCAGGCATGTGGTTCCATTTTCGGCGGTAATGCCTGAAAGATGGACAAACATGGACTGGTTTCCAGATGTCATCAGTTTTACTTCGCAGGATTCCTTTGTATTGTTTTTAAATGATTTCTCCAAAAAGCGTTTGAAAACATCTCGGGTATCTTTGGAGATAAAAAAGTGGAAATGGTTGTTTATTAAATGCGAACGATCTTTACCCAGCATAAGCGCCCCGGCGAGGTTTAACTCAATAATTTCGCCGTTGCGCGATAGTGTAAAGTAGCCGGAAGGTGCCAGGTCGTACAATCTGACATACTTGTCACTCTCAACTTCTGCCATTGCCCGGGCACGGCAGAGTTCTTCATTCTGCAATTCCAGTTCAATCTGGTGTACCTGCAGCTCGTAAATGAGTCTAAGATTTTCGGATTCTGAAAGTTGAGAATCGTGTTTTGACGGTTTATTTTTCAGCAAGTCTTCGGCCTTCTGACGCAGCAATGAGGGGACGGATATATCTTCGTTTTGAAGAATATGTTCTTTGTTTGCTGTGATTAACTCTACAGAACGGTTTTCAATCAAAGCTTTTAAATCAGAATTCTCCTGCTTTAATTCCTGCAGCTCGATGATGAGTTCTTCTTTGGTTTTGTTTTGTATGTCCATGGCAAAGTTTGTTTTTAATCTCTTTGGGTAAATTCCCCGCCGCTTGCAGCGAATGAAAATAAAGTTCCGCTTAAATACCTCGGCCGCTTGCGGCGAGGTGGTTCATTGATGAACTTTCTGTTGATGCGTTTTTTTTAGCATTGGCAATAGCAAATGCAGATATTCCTTTGTATCTGATGGTTATCTGTTTACTGTATTCTCGTTTCAAGCAGTTATGTGTAAACTTAAACGACAACAACCATTTACAAGCAATTAAAAACGGATATTACGCGTGGGCTTCAATCATTATCTTGAAAAGTAAAGCAAAGATAAATTATTATCAATAAAATAATACTAAATGGTATAATTTATATAAATATAAATAAGGGCGGTAATTACAAGAAAACCAAACGAATATACTTTGTAGGCCTGTTTTAGAAGCGAGGGTTTATGAAGGTGGAAGACTTGAGTAGCAGGCAACCATATTTTGTCCAGATGCGCTTGTCCACGGCATCGCCGAAGTGGGTTGCTTCCTCGGGCATGATGGAGGCTTTGCGCTCTGAGCTTTTGTCCTTTTGGAATTTGCCGTCTTTATCTATTACCTTGGTGTTGTTCATTGAGATTAGGGTGAACTTGCAATTTTTCCCGTTGATGATAACATGTGGGTATCTTGGGTTATTGCCCTGCATGATGTTTGACCAGAGCAGGTATTTTTCGTGCTGGGGTGGTTCCTGGCCTTTGTGCAAGCGGTAAGTTACCTTCCATTTGTTTTTTATGAACCTGTCCACTACTTGTTCGTTGTAGGGTTTGGATTGTTTGATGTTAGGCTGGCGGTGGCTGCCGTATCTATCCGCGAAGAAAATAATTTCTTTGCAGGTATGGTATTGGTAGTATTGGCAGAACTGGTCCACCAATTCATTGAGCATGGTGTCCGATACTTCGTCTGGCTTTACAAAAAATTCGTTTATAATACAGTCAACGGGTTCAGTGTTTTTTGTAGCGAAGTTGTAGAAGCGTTCCTGGCCTACTGATAGCAAACAGATTTTTGCGCCCCAATCCGGGCAGACTTCGAGAGGTTTAGCAGGGTCGCAATCCAGATCGAAGCGGCTGTCAATTTTGGAAAGCTGTTTGTAATCGAAGTTGTTTTGTTCCGCATAAGAGCGGATAAAGGCGTCGTTAGAAGCGTCGTAATAGATGTGGCGGGAGCTGTCCAGGTGGTAATAGCAATCTTCCACTTTGTCTATTACCCAGTTCATTATTTCGATAAGGAAAATAAGCTGCGGCAATTTCTGATACTCACGGGCTATGTACGAAATGCCCAGATTGGCAATGTTATCAAATGCGTTTGAAAGCGTGAACAGTATATTATTCTTGCTTACGAAAGGGACTATCTTTTGCTTGAGGCGGATGATCTCATTGTGAATGTTGGTGTAAAGGGTTGCATCCTTTTGCAGATAGGCTTTGATCAATTCTACCTGCAATAAAACAATGCGGTTCCAGATATCGAAGAGTTGAATGCCTTGCTCTTCTTCGTAATACTTGCCGAAATCGAGGAGCCAGCGCTGATCCTGGGAATAGGGCATGGAAGAAACAAAGCGGAAGCCGTGGTGTTGGCGGACAGGGTTTGGGGAGCGAAACCCGAAATGCTCTTCATTACCACGGTTGGTTGGCGAAACTTCCTGGTCGTACTGGGCTTTGTCCAGGGTAAGCGCTTCGTCCACTATTTCGCGGTCGATGTTTGGGCCTCGGGCACTGCCTGTCCTGTCCTGGCTAAGAAGGAGGAAGCCGGTGCCATTGCGGAAACTGATAAAATTCTTGAATTTGGAAACTTTCTCGAAAGGGGTTTCCCAACCTTTGGGTGGTTGAAGGTCTATCACATAGTCCTTTCCTTTTTCATACCCAAGTAGTTCAAGACATTTGAGGGTGGATGGGAGTGTGCGGGTCATTATCTGGCCATAAGTTTGGCCGGTTATGGCGGAAATGCTGCGGGGCATTTTGCGTACTATCCTGTCAATATCAAGTCCTATGATGTAGGATTTACCTGTACCACGGCCTGCAATATCCACTTCTGATTTTGCATTGTTGATTACGGGGGCGAGCTGGTAAGTGTTTAGGTTTAGGAGTTCGTTGAGCATTGGGGATGTTTGATGTGGGATGTGGGATGTGGGATGTGGGATGTGGGATGTGGGATGTGGGATGTGGGATGTGGGATGTGGGATGTGGGATGTGGGATGTGGGATGTGGGATGTGGGATGTGGG
>CAIRHD010000609.1 GCA_903878265.1 uncultured Bacteroidales bacterium
GATGTAGTAGTAGGCGAGGCAAAGAGTCCAAAGAAAAAAACAACGTAATGGTTCCTCCCGCTCCCCTCTCCTTCGGGAGAGGGGAAGAAGGGGAAGATAATAAAGGCGAAACCCGAAAAGCCTTATGAGTAGGGGAAATAATTAAATTCAATAAACAAAAATGAAAAAACAATTACTTTTTATGTTTACTGCTTTATGCAGTATTACAGCAATGGCACAAGTGCCAAATTATGTGCCTACAAGTGGACTTGCTGCTTGGTATTCTTTTAGCGGCAATGCCAATGACCTCAGTGGTAATAATAATAATGGAACTGTTATAGCTGCAACATTGACAAATGACAGGTTTGCAAATATTAACTCAGCTTTTAATTTTAATGGCACTTCTGACCACATAAGTTTGAACAATACAATTGGCAATTTCGGACAATCTGATTTTAGTGTTTCTGTTTGGCGGAAAAACACTAATGCTATTAATGATGGTTGCACTATTGGTAAAAGAAATACATATGGATGGGGTAATTTTTGGGAGTTTGATTTTTATTATCAGATAAACCAAACGGATGCTTCCGATTTTTTCGCATACCAAAGTGGCGAACCTGCTGGAAGTTGGACTCATGTTGTGATTGTACGAGCAAGCAACCATATAAAAACATATAGCAACAGCGTGCTAGTACATGACACAGTTACTCCAATAATTCACAACGTAATTAATACAGCAACGACAGAAATTGGAGCGAGACGCGATGGCACAAATTTGTATCAATTTTATAATGGTAGTATTGACGACCTTGGTTTGTGGACAAGGGCTTTAACTCCATGTGAGATAAACCAATTATATCAAAGCGCAGTTATTCCAACTCCAACCGCATCCATCACACCACAAAGTTCAACAACAATTTGTTCAGGAGGTTTTGTAAACCTTGATGCAACTGCAGGAACAGGATATACCTACCAATGGTATAATAATAGTGGGGCTATAGGTGGTGCAACCAATGCTACTTATACTGCAAACCAAACAGGGAATTATACTGTGGTTGTAAATAACAGCGGTTGTACTGCAACAAGTACTCCCGTAACAGTAACCGTAAACACTGCACCAAGCGCAGCTGTAAACGTTTCGGGTGCTACCACATTTTGTTCGGGCAATAGTGTAACACTTACTGCGCAAGGCACAGGTACTTATTTATGGAGCAATGGTGCTACTACCAATGCCATCACAGTAACCCAGACAGGAAATTATTCGGTAACAGTAACCGCCAACGGCTGTTCGGCTACCAGTGGCATTACAGCCATCACCGTAAACCAAACACCCACCGCATCCATCACCCCGGCAGGGGCTACTACATTTTGTGCAGGTGGTTTTGTAACACTTACTGCAAGTGGAGGCGGCACCTATCAATGGAACACAGGCGCATCATCTCCCAGCATCAATGCTACTCAATCCAACACCTATTCGGTAATAGTTACAGCCAATGGCTGTTCGGCTACAGCAAGTCAGGTGGTAACCGCAAATCCTAACCCTACAGTAACATTATCACCCCTCGGAAATTTCACCAATTTAAATGCATCAGCAGTTACCCTAAACGGTAATCCTGCCGGAGGAACTTACACAGGAGCAGGAGTTACAGGCAGCGTGTTTACTCCGTTAACAGCCGGATTGGGCTCTTCCACCATTAACTATAACTATACAAATGGTTTTGGATGCAGCGGGGCGGCAAGTCAAAGCACCATTGTTTATGACACCTTGGGGCAAGTCTGTACCTCGTATGATACCATCACTACCTACATTTCTGTGTCAGACACCTTAATAATTAACGCCCTGCTCACAGGCATAAATCCTCCAAACAATCACAATACAGTGAAAATATATCCAAACCCATCGTCCGACCATTTATACATCGATAACGGAAACTATACTATGATGAATGGATACACCTGCACCATCACCAATGCATTGAGCCAACAAGTGTTTTACTCATTAATAAATCAGCAGCAATTTTATATTGATTTAAGCACCTGGACCGGAAACGGGCTTTATTTTGTTACCATCAGAGATGCCGGTAATACAATA
>CAIRHD010000610.1 GCA_903878265.1 uncultured Bacteroidales bacterium
CCGTAAAAACCAAACTCTTGGCAGTTAATAGCGATTTGTCAGGTTTAAGCCCTGAGTGGCTGTTTCAGTTAAAAACACTAATTTTGCAAACCGGATTTCATTTCGAATAACGAAATCCTTAAATTCAAGTAATTTTCACAGTAGCCTTTACAGGCAAAAAAACATATTTATGCAAACAGTAGTAAGCGGAATCAGGCCTACGGGCAACCTTCACCTCGGAAATTATTTTGGGGCCATGCAAAATTTTGTAAAAATGCAGGAAACCGACAATTGCTATTTTTTTATTGCTGATTATCATTCGCTTACAACCCATCCTACACCTGCCGACCTTCACGGAAACGTGAAACAGGTGCTTGTCGAATACCTTGCCTGTGGCCTGGATCCTGAAAAAGCTACCTTGTATCTGCAAAGCGATTTGCCCGAAACCGCCGAGTTATATCTATTCCTCAATATGAATGCCTATATGGGCGAGCTGGAACGTTGCACCTCTTTCAAGGACAAAGCCCGCACCCAACCCGACAATGTTAATGCTGGTTTGTTGACTTATCCCACCTTAATGGCAGCCGATATTATCCTTCACAAAGCCCATAAAGTGCCTGTTGGAAAGGATCAGGAACAACACCTGGAAATGACCCGAACATTTGCCAACCGCTTTAACCGTATGTACAATGTGGAGTATTTCCCTGAGCCGGTAGCGTATAATTTTGGCGAATCGCTGGTTAAAATCCCGGGCTTAGACGGAAGCACAAAAATGGGGAAAAGTGAAGGCGAGGGCAATGCTATTTTCCTTTTCGACTCGCCCGAAGTAATCCGCAAAAAAGTGATGAAAGCCGTTACCGACAGCGGTCCTACCGAACCAAACCAACCCAAACCACAAGCAATTGAAAACCTGTTCAACCTGATGAAAGCCTTGTCAGAACAAGAAACCTATCAGTTTTTTGAAGATTCGTACAATGCATGTGCCGTACGTTATGGCGATATGAAAAAACAGTTAGGCGAAGATGTAATCCGCTTTACCACACCTTTCCGCGAACGTATCCTCGAATTGCTGAATGACGATGTTTATTTATCAAAAGTGGTGAAAATAGGCCGCGACAAAGCGCATGAAAGTGCAGCCCGTACGATAAAAGAAGTACGGGAGATTATTGGGTTTAAGAGTTTTTAGCCTGGATTTTATATTTTACAGGATTCGCTTGACAGGATTTGTAATCCTGTTATGCCGAGCAGTAGATTTTCAACACATTACATAATAGCAGTCTTTAATACAAGTTACATTTCACAAGCCACCATTTTTCTGTTTTCAATCAACTGATAAACAGGTATATGTAAATCAAATATTTTATATGCCTGATATACAAATAGTTAAATAATACATTTAAAACGCTGATAATCAATTGTCAAGAATATTTTTGTGTTGTCATTTCGCTTGAAGCCCACTGAATTATTTGATTTATTACATATTTGAGTCCCCTCCGATAACCCTGAAATGAAGAAGCGCCACTGAGTCGCGATGACACAAAGCTTCACAAAGCTTTGTTATTCAGAATTATAAACTTTGTGAAACTTAGAGTCTTATAGTTTTTGTGGCAAAAAAAGACTTTTCGGAGCGGACTCAATATTCTGTTTTGCGATTGTAAAACAAATTTTCGGTAGGTGGTGAGTTCTGAGCTTTTACTTCAGTCCCCAGACTTAGAAAAAAGTATTCCCATTCAACTGGTGTAAAATCCCTAAACAGACTGATGCCAAAAACCTATCTGCCTGCCCACCTCCGGGTGTTGCTGCTTGTGGTAGGTTTTGGTCCGGGATGACCAGTATTTCCCCTGCCTTGTTGTTTTGGCGCTTTTACTGGATTGTGGTCAATAAGTGGATAGGGATGTTTATCGATAACTGGAATCCTTTTAGAAATTAGCTTTTCAATATCGCGCAAATAGTCTTTTTCCTCAGCATCACAAAAAGACAAAGCGGTGCCTTTTGCGCCAGCCCTCCCAGTTCGTCCGATTCGGTGGACATAAGTTTCGGCAATATTCGACATTTCGAAGTTTATCACATATTCTAGGTCATCAACATCTATACCTCGTGCTGCAATATCTGTTGCAACCAAAATACGTGTGGTTTGTGCTTTAAAATTCGACAAAGCACGTTGCCTTGCATTTTGCGCCTTGTTGCCGTGTATGGCTTCTGCGCTGATGTTATGTTTCAACAAAATTTTCACAACTTTGTCGGCACCATGTTTTGTCCGAGTAAAAACCAAGGCGGTTTTTATTGCCTGATCTTTCAGTATGTCGATAAGCAAAGCGTTTTTATTGCCTTTATCAACAAAATAAACAAACTGTTTTATTATGTCAACTGTTGACGAAACAGGGGTTACTGAAACCTTCGAAGGGTTGTGCAGTATGGTACTGGCAAGTTTCACGATTTCAGGAGGCATGGTTGCCGAAAAGAAAAGAGATTGTTTTTTCTTGGGCAAAAGGGCGATTATTTTTTTAACATCGTGTATAAAACCCATATCCAACATTCGGTCGGCTTCGTCGAGGACGAGTATTTCAACATCGCGCAGGTTCAAAAATCCTTGGTTCAAAAGATCAAGGAGTCGCCCTGGAGTTGCAATAACTATATCTACGCCACGAAGCAGAGATGCGGTTTGGGGGTTTTGGTTCACACCGCCAAAAATTACTGTGTTTGTCAAACCAGTATGCCTTCCATAGGCGTTAAAGCTTTCGCCGATTTGGATTGCCAATTCGCGTGTTGGTGTTACGATCAGGCTTCTGATTTTTCTTTTTCTATCGAATGCCTTGTTTGCACTCAACAATTGTAGGATAGGGATGGCAAAAGCAGCCGTTTTTCCTGTTCCGGTCTGGGCACAGCCCAGCAGGTCGGTGCCTTGTAATATAATTGGTATTGATTCGGCCTGGATAGGCGTTGGGATGGTGTAACCTTCTTCTTTTACAGCTTTTAAAATGGGTTCTATGATGTTTAATGAATCGAATTGCATATTTGTTTTTAGTAGTTAATGATAAAATCGGGAACAGACAAACGTCCTCAGAAATATATCGCAAAGCAAAGGTTTTATCGTTGGAAATTGGGAATAGTATTCCCAAAGTAATTGCCGTTAAAAATAGGAGGCAAAATTCATAGGGTTGATCCCCGTTCGCGCGTCTTATAATGCGAATGTCAGTTATGGCGGCAAAGGTACGCTTTTTATTGATACGTTTAAATATCTCATAAAGAATAAGATATAAAGGCTTTATTATTTTGATGTGCGTGTGTTTTCAAGTTGTTCGTAGAATGTGTTCAACGTAATATTACTATGTTAAAAGTAATTTTTAATCATTTTTTCTTGCCTAATAAACTGTGTCCAAGTAATCTGCTATGTCAAATTTTGAAGTTTCCATTTTTTAACTATTTAATTTCCCCCAAATTTCTTTTGCTTTCTTGATGTTCTGTTGTTGAGTCGATTTGTCCCCACCAATCAAGAGGATAATAATTTTTCCGTCATTTTCTTTAAAGTAAACACGATAACCTTTGGCAAAATTGAGTCGCATCTCTCTAATTCCGTCACTAACTGGTTTACAATCTCCAAAATATTCATTATTTTATATTTTCTGAATTCTAAACAAGATTTTTGCTTTTGCTTTCAAATCGTTTAGCTTTCACAACCATCTATCAAATTCAGTAGTTTTCTCAATAGAAAACACAATGAGTGTATCTATTTGGATACAAAATCAAATAATTTTTACAGATAATTTTAAGTTCAACTTGATTTTTATTTGAATGTCGGTCATAATTCACCACCGAGGCTGACGCTATGGCAAGTGCGGGATTAAATTGTTCTGTTTTTCAGGCCAATACGAAAATAAGTAAATATTTCAAATGGTTCAATGAGCACGCAAAAACGGTTTTGCGATTGCGTTTGTTGCCGCCAAGTGCTTTATTTTCAAACGTCAACACTTAAACTTAGGTGTCTTCCAAATCCTTTCCGGATTATTCTCATAAGTGTCGAAAGCCGAATGTCGCTGGCATCATTCTCAATTCGGGAAAATTATGTCTTTGTTGTGCCACACTTTTCTGCCAACTGCTCTTGAGTCATTCCATGCTCTTTCCTGAGTTCCTGGAGCATAACACCAAGTTTGAATGCTTCAAAGCCTTCTTCATACTTTTCTCGTGTTTCAGTTCCACGTTTTCCATATTCAGAGTCAAGATGATCGGCAAATGATGTCAGGTTTATATTGTTCTTTTTCATCGAAGTATTGTTTTTTGAGTTTTTCTGCAAGTTCTATTTCACTCTTTGGGGTTTTCTGGGTTTTCTTATACTGCAAATGGGATAAAATCCGCGATTTATAATCACAAAAAATAGGACCACGGAGGCACGGAGAACACGAAGAAAAACACTGAGAATGAACTCCGTGAACTTAGCAAAGCGATATCACGAACTCCTAAAAGAATAAGCAATTGTGAGTAAACTCTATGAACTCCGTGCCTCCGTGGTGAAAATTTCAAATCTAAATGCGACAATTTATCTCGTTTTGAGTATAATAGTCCTGTCTTAGGGTCAGTATAGGTGTAGTCAGGGTCAATGTATTTATAAGAATTAGACATACGCTTTTTCTTTAGCGAATATAACCAATTCACTCATTGAAATTTTCCCAGCGACATAGTCTCTGATTATTTCAATTCCGTTTGGGGTTGGGTTAAAACCTTCAAAAATATTACTTCCTAAAGCATTTGCTGTGCTTTCCAATGTTTTCAAGTCTAAAAATTCCACGCCCATTATGGTTAGTTTGGCTCGGTCAATTTCGATTGTGTTAAACATGTTTTCAGATTTTAAGGCAACTACAAATTTACAAAATTTTCATCTGTTATTAATTTGTTTTTTAAAGGTCAGATGGAATACGCCATAATATCATTTTCGGTTGGTGATAAAATTTTACCATGGCTATTTCATGAATCTTTCCAATAACCAATAACCATTTCCCAATAACTAATCCCCAATAACCAATAACTAATCCCCATCCCCAAAACCCATTTCACTTCATTTTCATACCTTTGCAAAAAATAACAAAAATGCAACTCGAATTTAGTGAACAGGAACAAATCAGGCGCAATTCTCTGGCCGAACTCAACTCATTGGGAATTAACCCTTATCCAGCCGAAAGTTTCCCGATAAATGTTACCGCCCAGGAAATACTCGAAGGTTTTAACAGCAACAACCATGCTTTTCAGGATGTTAGCATAGCTGGTCGCATTATGACCAGGCGCATTATGGGCGCAGCATCCTTTGTTGATTTACAGGACAGCAGCGGCCGCATCCAAATTTATATAAAACGCGACGAAATCTGCGAAAACGAAGATAAAACCTTGTACAATACCGCTTTTAAACGCTTGATGGACATTGGCGATATTATTGGCGTTCGCGGTTATGTTTTTGTTACCCAAATGGGTGAAATTTCCATCCATGTTAAATCCTTGAAATTGCTTAGCAAATCGTTGAGGGTTTTGCCTATAGTTAAAGAAAAAGATGATCAGGTTTTTGATGCATACAGCGATCCTGAAGTGCGTTACCGCCAGCGATATGTTGACCTTATAGTAAATCCAGAGGTACGTGAAGTTTTTGTTAAACGCACGCGTTTGGTGAATACTATGCGAAATTTCCTGAGCAGCAAAGGATATCTTGAAGTTGAAACCCCAATATTACAGCCATTATATGGTGGTGCAGCGGCACGTCCGTTTAAAACACACCACAACAGCCTCGACATGACTTTGTATATGCGCATCGCCAACGAGCTGTACCTCAA
Organism: uncultured Bacteroidales bacterium; assembly: GCA_903878265.1. Classification (GTDB taxonomy): domain Bacteria; phylum Bacteroidota; class Bacteroidia; order Bacteroidales; family UBA4417; genus UBA4417. The sequence continues at coordinate 5,793 of CAIRHD010000610.1, forward strand.
GAGGTTGATAGTTGGTGGATACGATGGCGTTTTTGAGTTTTCGAAGGATTTCCGAAACGAGGGAATGGATAGGTTCCATAATCCGGAATTCACCCAAATGGAACTTTACGTTGCATACAAAGATTACGAATGGATGATGGACGCCGTTGAAGAAATGGTTGAGCGCATTGCCATTGATTTGCATGGAACTACCAAAGTTACGGTTGGTGATAAAGAAATTGACTTCCAACGTCCGTGGAAACGTTTTACCATGTACGAAGCCATTCAGCATTTTACCGGCATAGATATTTCGTTGATGAACGAAGCCGAACTTCGTGCCACTTGCAAGCAACTGAATGTTGAAACCAATGAAAGCATGGGTATTGGCAAATTGATTGATGAACTATTTGGAGAAACTGCCGAGCCAAACCTTATACAACCAACTTTTATCACCGATTACCCTGTCGAAATGTCGCCATTGGCGAAAAAACACCGATGCAAACCAGGCTTGGTTGAACGCTTTGAAGCAATATGCAATGGCAAAGAGCTTTGTAATGCTTTCAGCGAACTTAACGACCCTATTGACCAACGCGCCCGTTTTGAGGAGCAACTCGAATTGGGCAAACGCGGCGACGATGAATCCATGGTTTTGGACGAAGATTTCCTCCGTTCACTTGAATATGGGATGCCACCAACCGCCGGACTGGGCATTGGGATTGACAGGTTAACGATGATTATGACCAATCAGCCTTCTATTCAAGATGTGCTGTTTTTCCCTCAAATGCGTCCCGAAAAGGCTACTGTCGCAACGGGTGCCACGGATGAAGAATTTGTAGCGTTGGGAATACCTGTTGAATGGGTGCCTGTTTTACGCAAAGCCGGTATAAAAATGCCTGCCGACCTTAAGGAAGTCAATCCAAACAAGCTCCTTCACGAACTCAGTGGTTTGCGCAAAAAACTGAAGCTCGAAATCCCATCCCTGCGCCTCGAAGAAGTAAATGCCTGGTGTGGCAAATAAGCAGCGCCGAAAACCGAAAAGCCTTCGCCTGTAAATTGGTAAAGGCTGTTTTATGCTCGAAAACTTTCAGAATCATCAGAATAAAATTTGCTTGCCAAGTAATAAAAATCCTAAATTTGGAGGGCTTTTTAATAGGGTAGGGTAGAAGCAATTGCCATTATATTACAAGCATAAAAACAATTCAAATCTGAAAAAAATGAAGTTTCCAATTTGTATTACATTCATATTTATAGCTTTAGGAAGCGTTTTTGCACAACAAATTTCCACCCCGATCGAAAAGGGCAATTTCACGAAAGTAACCTCTTATCAGGAATTGACCGATTTTGTTCAGCAATTAGATAAAAATTCTGATTTGTTAAACGTTGAAACCATCGGACAAACTGTGCAGGGGCGAAACCTGTATGCTTTAAAATTTTCTGCTTCCGAATTTGGCAAGGATAAATCAAAACTCAAA
>CAIRHD010000611.1 GCA_903878265.1 uncultured Bacteroidales bacterium
CCCCTTGATGTTTTGCCTGACTATGAACGACATGGTTATTATGTTAATACCATGCAAAAGTAATTCAAAACCTAATAAATACAAATATTATTGCCATTATTTATCAACATGGTTATTAACTATTAATTCCAATTTAGGTTGCTACTATTCAATATCAATAAAACAATTTACTCATAAGCTGCCAACCCACTGATTTCGCGCCCTTGCGCTATTTTTTTTAATTGGGGCACAAGGTCTGCCATCAATGCCAGTTCTTTTACCCTGCGTTCTTTCCAGCTCAATTCCAATGGTTCCAAAAGGTCGGTGAGTTTTTCCCCATCAAAAATCATCCGGCTCAATATTTTATCCACAAAAGCTTTTAAATCTGCCGTTTTCATACCGTGTTTATGGGAAATGGCAGCTAATTCTTTTTCGTTTTTCTCAATTTTAAAGGTGTCGTAGCCATTGCGCAGGGTGTTCACTTCTTGCCCACTGTTCCAGTCCAAGCCATTGATGTAATCGGTTAAATCTTCCTGCTCGTCCATCAGGTTGGCATTGGAACTTAGCAAGCTAATAACCTGTGCTTTGGTCATTTTTTGCTTTGCGGGTTTCTTCTGCGTACTGTCGGCTATCAGGTCCATTATATAATCGTAATCAATTATGGAAGAAGCAAATAGCACAAATTCAAAATCCAACTGTTGAACATCGGGCGGAGCCTGGTCGCCTTCTTTTTGTTGCCTTTCCTTGAATTTTTTGGCAGTTTCCAAATACGAACTACGGAACGATTGCAAGCTATCCTTTGGCAATATGGCTTCAATTTTAGCTTGTTGTTCTTTGTCCAAGTCTGTGTATTGGTCTAATTGGGTTTTGAGTTTTTGTACTATTTTAAATTTCTCAATAAATGAAATCCGGGCTGCGTCCCCTTTCAGGTTATATACTTCCTGGGGTTCGTTTGCCAAATTGTGTTCTTGCATAAATACACCTAATGCCTCAACCGCCTGTTGGTAATCCCTAATAACCACCGGCGCAGGGTCAACCATCCAAATCTCTTTAGCCCGGCCACTATCTTCGCCCGAGAAGAGTGCAATCGCTTGGTTTACTGCATCTTGTTGTGTGCGGAAATCGAGAATATTGCCGTAAGGCTTAGTATCATTAAGCACACGGTTGGTACGCGAAAATGCTTGTATCAATCCGTGATATATCAGGTTTTTATCAACATACAAAGTGTTCAGGTATTTGGAGTCAAAACCTGTCAGCAGCATATCCACCACTATGGTAATATCAATCTTGTTTTTATGTGGATAGTCTTTATTGGGATATATCTGGTCTTTAATGCGGCGTTGTATATCTTGGTAGTAACTATCAAACTCGTTAATGCTGTGATTTGTGCCGTATTGAAGGTTGAAGTCGGCAATAATTTCCATCAATGCTTTTTTCTTTTCTTCAGGATTTTGTTTGTTGTCTTCTTTTTCCTGGATTAGGTCCTCTTGTAATTGTTTGATATCGGCGGCATTTTTCTGGCTTTTCTGGTCGCCTTCCTTAGCAATTAGCAGGGCAGGTGGCGAAAATACGCAAGCAATATTAAGGGGGATATAATCGGGATTTTGCAGCGACACAGCATGCTGTGCCGCTACAAATAAATGATAGTATTCAATGGCATTATTAATAGAAGCCGTTGCCAACACAGCATTGAATCGCCTTGAATTGGTAGCGGCATTGTGCTTATCGAGTATGGCTTCCACTACCGCCTGTTGTGCGATAGCTTCACCTGGTTTCGGATTTAAATTGCCTTTCCCACGTTCGGCAAGCTCAGTGCGGGCTTTGAAATAGTCAATATGGAATTTAAGAACATTTTTATCTTCTATTGCGTGCGTAATGGTATAAGCATGCAACTGTTTTTCAAAAACAGCCTCAGTAGTTTTATACGAAGCTTGTTCCCCTTCACGGATATTGTAAGTGGCATTTTCATCAAAAATAGGCGTACCCGTAAAACCAAACAATTGGGCATTTGGAAAAAATTCCTTGATAGCTTTGTGATTATCGCCAAACTGCGAACGGTGGCATTCGTCAAAGATAAAAACCACACGTTTCTTGCTCAAAGGTTCTAACCGCTCTTTGTAGTTTTTCTTATATGTGCCGTCTAATGCCAATCCTAATTTTTGGATAGTGGTAACAATTACTTTGTCGGCATAGTCGGTAGATAACATGCGCCTAACAAGTGTTTCGGTATTGGTGTTTTCCTCAACGCTGCCTTCCTGAAACTTATTGAATTCCTCACGGGTTTGGCGGTCAAGGTCTTTGCGATCCACCACAAAAAGGCATTTTTCAATATCGTGGTTGTCTTTCAGCAGGGTAGAAGCTTTGAATGAAGTCAATGTTTTACCGCTTCCGGTAGTATGCCAGATATAGCCGTTGCCCCGGTTTTGGTGTATGCAATCAACAATAGCTTGAACTGCATAAATCTGATAAGGCCGCATCACCAGTAGTTTCTGCTCGCTTTCTACCAATACCATATACTTGCTGATCATTTCGCCGAGCGTACATTTTTTCAGGAACTTTTCAGCAAATTCTTCCAGATAGTTTATTTTCTTGTTGTTCTCGTCTGCTAACTGATAAACAGGCAGAAACTGTTCGTCGGCATTAAAATTAAAATGCTGGTTTTTATTGTTGGCGAAATAATGGGTCTTAGTGCCGTTGCTTACGATAAACAATTGCATAAAACACATCAACGAATTGTTGTACCCGTTGCCCGGATCATTTTTATAATCCACGATTTGCTGCATCGCTTTACGTGGCGAAATGTCCAGTTTTTTTAATTCAATTTGCACCACGGGCAAGCCATTAATCAGCAGGATTATGTCGTAACGGTGATTGCTGTTTTCGGTATTGATGCGTAATTGACTGACAACCTCATAATCATTTTTGCACCAGTCTTTGATGTTTACTAAGGTGTAATGCAAGGGTGTGCCATCTTCGCGTTGAAAGTAGTTCCTTTCGCGCAATAGTTTTGAAGCGGCAAAAACATCTGGGTTGATAATTTCTTCGCGTAAGCGCAAAAACTCACTTTCCGTAAGATGAACCCGATTAAGTGTTTCAAACTTAGTTCTGAAATTGTGTTCAAGTGTTTTTCTGTCAACAATATCAGGCCGATAGTTGTACTTCAAATCAGTAAGTTGCCTGATTAGGGTTTCTTCTATTTGATTTTCTTTTGTCATTCAATTTTTCAAATTTTTCCAAATATACTTTTATAAGTTGATTTATCATCAATAGAGTAGTAAGAAAAACACTCCTTGGCAAAGTTTTGGTAGTATTGTGGGTTTGAGATCCCTTACTCTCTTTGGCGTGTGTCATCTGTTTAGACCCATGCCAGTAAAGGGAATTATTTTGTCAGTTCAACCCTCATCATTGTAAGGTGTTGCTCTTTTCTTCGATTGCAGCAGATAAATTTATACAAAGCAATTTACAATTGACGGACTAAAAAGCAACCTTCACTTTGCCCTTTGCCCTTTAACCTTTGCCTTTTAACCTTTTACTTCTCCCCTTTCTTCAACACTACTTCCCTGTATTTTTTACTGTTCCAGGAATTTATCATTGAGCGGAAAGTGTCGTATTTGTCGGCGGCAACAAGGGTTTTTACAATATTGATTTTGCGGATGATATGCAGTTTTTGTCCTTCGGCTGTGATTGAAACTTCGATGTTTCCAAATTCGTTGTTCATGGTGAGGGTTACGGCAGGCGAAACCAGC
>CAIRHD010000612.1 GCA_903878265.1 uncultured Bacteroidales bacterium
CTACATGAACATTCTGATAACCTGATACATTGTGTCTGTACGTTTTGGCAAACTGTGACGAAATATTTTTATCTGCAACATTGCCATTGTGACAATCAAGGCAATTGTTCTCTTCGGCCTGGTACTTTAAAAGCATTAAATAACTGCCCCCATTATGGGGGTTATGGCAGCTTTCGCAGCCATTTTGGGCAACGGTTGTCATACTAGGGTCGGTAAAAGGCCATGGATCCGGGGCTAAACTGTTCCACGTTTTGGTCGAAGTATTGTGGCTACTAGTTGTCCAGTATGTTCGCTGGTGACAACTGTTGCACAAATTCGAATTTTGTGATGTCGCAACAAGGAAGTCTGAATAAATACTCTTATGCGGATCGTGGCATGATGTACATTGCATTTTGCCGCCTTGTAATGCAACAGGAGGTGTAATCCCTGTAGCTGGCTTTAATTGACCATCCGCAGATGCCAATCCTGCATCATAGATAAAAGAAACAGGATGGTCGTTTCTAAGATTTTTTGTAAGATTGCTCTTGCCGGTAGGCATATAAGCTCCCGATGAAAAGCTGATATCGCTATTACGGCTGAGCACACTTCCTAATGCTATCGTGCCATCATGGCACGATAGGCATAGAATTGTGGATCCATCTGGCTGGCCAGGCAAAGCATTGAGTGTTGAGCTTTTATAAAGAGTATATGTAGATCCTGAAATATCCCGGTTCCATTGCGGCGAAACAGCCTTGCTGAGGTGCGGGGTGTGACAAAACAAACAAATTTCGGTTTCGTTGGTAGCTTTTACCGTTCCAGTGCCGCTTACCGATAAATTGTGCTTTGTGGTAATTATGGATTGTGCTTCAATTTTGGCTGAAAACCAAAAAACAAATACTATGATAAAGAATACAAGTACTTTCATTTGTTTAGAGGTTGGATTAATTGAAAAATTTGCACCCTTGAGTTATAGGTATCAGCAACATAAATATAGTTTTTATCATCGATAAAAATGCCATTAGGCATCCAAAATTCGCCATCCCCATGTCCTTGGTTCCCAAACTTATAAAGGAAATTTCCTTTGATATCAAATACCTGAACAACATGGAACAAGGCATCGACCACATAAATATTGCCGGTAGAATCCGTTGCAATCCCTTTTGGCCTAGCCATATATCCGCTTCCATCTCCAGCTTCGCCAAAAACTGATACAACCTTTCCTTCTGAATCTAAAACTTGTATCCTGAAATTCAGAGCATCGGTAATATAGACATAGCCTTTTTTGTCTATCCAAATATGTGTCGGGTAATTAAACTCACCTGGCGAATTTCCACGGCTGCCAATCCTTCTAATTAAATCTCCGTTTTCGTTAAGGACAGAAATGCGATGCGCTTTGGTTTCAACAACCCAAATTTCTTTCCGGCCAGCCGAATATGCAATTCCTGTTGGTTGATCCAGGACCAAAGAATCGTTCACGTATTTAAGTTTTTTGCTCCCATGCGAAATTTTGTAAACTTTAGCCGCTTTCGAATCAGTAAAAAGGATACTTAAATACGGTCCTGAACATATTCCGACAAGGGATGATAATACCAAGTCAGTTTTATGAATGGGTTGGGGGATTTCACCCAATGCTTTCTCGACACGAAAAACAGTATTGCCACCTTGGTCTAAAACCCAATATTCATTGACGTTAGTTGCAAAAACGGAAACAGGGTTACAGAGGACTCGTGGCTTAATGCCAAAAATAATGGAGTTCAACCTATCTTTAAATTTCTTCTGATCTCCATTGTCGGTTGATGGCCAGTTCTTTATCCAAACTACTTTTGGGTATTCTGTCTGCGAAGTCCCAAAATTCGTTCTTGATTCTTGGGCGGCAACATCATGCCAAACACTATACAATATCAGTATAGATAAAAGCAACGCAGGTTTGATATCAGTTCCTTTAAAAGCCATTTAAAACAAGTGATTAGAAAACATTTGCAACAAGTATTTCAATTTAGGAATAATCATTTGCAAAATTCATGCTAAGATTAAAGCTAAAAGCAGATTTGAAGCTATTCGCTTATTAATGAATATTTAAGTGGATTAAACTTTATGATTAGGGTGATATAACCCAAAAAACAGATTAAATATCAGCTTCATTTTTGTCAG
>CAIRHD010000613.1 GCA_903878265.1 uncultured Bacteroidales bacterium
CCAGCGGCGATGTGCCAAATGCATTGTAAAACAGGTATGTGAGTAATGTATTCAGCAAATGGTTATTGCCATCTGTAATGTCAATAAAAGGCCAAAATTTCCCGGTCTGGACAAAATGATAAAATGTGGCCATTTCATCGTGAGTGATAGGTACTGCTACGGCTCGGACAAAAAGAAATACGAGAGTTAAAAAGGAGATTAAAACAAATATGTAATTACCTGATATAAAGCGTATTGCTAAATGGGGGGGGTAATGAAGCGTTTAAATTCCATACTGCTAAACGTATTTAATAGATCAATTAGTAAATTATATTTCCTATTCTAATTTGATTGGCAAAAGTATGTCTTTAATACTGTTAATAATTGTTATGTTTCAAAATAACCTCCATTTGTAAATCGGCTTTCTATTCTCCCGGTTACCGCACGAATCCTTTCACAAGGTTTCAATAACCCAAAACCCTCCATTCCAGTCCATCTGCTTTTCCTGTGCATTCCGTTAAATCCTCCCTCTTAGCTATATTATCAATCCTAACCCACAAAAAAATCCCCGCCACACCGTAGCAGGGATTTTTTTTGCAGGCTTCGAAATATAAATTAATGAGTGTAGAAACTTCTCCGGTTATAGCCGTGAAACACAATATAACCTACTTTTGTATTTATGCTGCCTAAGCATGTAGAGTACTGATGATGGCAGCCCATAAATTAATTCATACCATGAAAAAACTATTCATTTTACTGCCCCTATTTTTTATACCCTTATTATCTCTTGCCCAATGGCCAAAAACTTATGGCCACAATACTTTTGATGCCATTGGCCGTAATTTAATCAATTCGTATGATGATGGTATAGTAATAGTTGGCAGCGAACGTCTTGTTTCAAATGGACCTTTGGTTGGTTATCTAAGAAAAACGGATATTAATGGCGTAGAAAAATGGAAAAGATATTTTTCATCCGAAGGTATTTCATCATCAACATTGCTTGGGGTTTCAAATCCTAAAGATGGTTCTTACTTTTTAAGTGGCCAATTGCTATACCCAAATAATAATAGCAATGGTTTTGCCATAAAATTGAATGCTTGCGGTGAAAAGGAGTGGTGCACTATCTTTGATATACCGGGTTATTCTTATTGCTTCCAGAACCTGCAACTGCCCGATGGGGGTTATATGATATTGGCAGGACACCAGCAATATAGCTACGACCGGATCTGGCTCTACCGTTTAGATTCGCTAGGCAATCAATTGTGGCAAAAGTGCATGGATCCAGATACCAATTACTTCGACGAAACCGGGTACAACCTATTGCTTACCAACGACAGTTGCCTACTGGTAACGGGGTTTAACTTTTACATCCGCGAGCCAGGCTCGGGCCTGGGCTGGTATTCGCCCCTTTGGGTAAAATTCGACATTGAAGGCAACCAGTTGTGGGACCTTACGTGGTATGGCGATGGGTTTGTTCATGGCGATTGTGGGCAAACCATACAGGATGCTAAAGGAAATTACTTTATGGCGGGTGCTGATGGGTTTCAGGAACCGGGCATGAAAGCGAGTTTTTATAAATTCACACCCGAAGGTATTCCTATAAAATTAGTTAAAGTGTATGAGCAAGGTACTGCTTCTAGTGCAAGTTCAATAACTTTTTATCAGGATTCCACACTTTTTATTGGTGGCCAATATGCTATTGGCAATACCGGGTATTCCATGGTAATAAAATGCGATACAACCGGCAATGTAATCAAAACCAAAGATGTGCCTTTATATGGTTTCCCGGTAGCCTATTCGGCTTTAACATCAGATAATAAGGTACTTGCATTGGGCGAGCGTTACCTTAACAGCAGCAGCCATTGGGAAACCTGCCTGTTTAAGTTTAACCAAAACTTAGATTACGACAGCACCTATACCGTGCCACGCACTTACGACAGCCTTTGCCCTTATGCGGTTACGCCCACGGCTACCATAAACTTGGATTGCATAACGGTGGATACCGAAGAATCCATAAAAAAACCTGAGGGCAGTAGGCTAAAGGTATTTCCCTTGCCAGCCACCGGTGCTGTTACCATTGCCCTTCCGGAGTATTATGTAATGGAAGAAAACAAGTTCCATATAAAAACCACAACAACCTATTTTCAGCTTAACGGTGCTAAGAGCATAGAAATCGTCAACCTCCTCGGCCAGAAAACAGCCACCTATAATTTAGCCGATGGCCAAACCAGCGTTGATTTTGATGTAAGCAACTGGGCACCGGGCATGTACCTTGCAAGGCTTATATGCAAAGGAAAAGTGTGGGCACAAGGAAAGGTAATGGTGGTTAGGTAGCTGGTTGGTTGGCTATTGAGATAAGATTGTAAATAAAAAATCCCCGCAACACCGTAGCAGGGATTTTTTTTATCTCTATAATCCTCACACTTCGACTAAGCTCAGTGCATCGCATCCCCAAATCCTCAAATTCCCACATTATCGCATTACCACATTCCAACATTCCCACATTATTTCATCCCGCTTCATTTCACCAAACCCCTATAATCTGAAACTAATTTTAGTGCTAATGCAGCCTTATCCTGCAAATCGGCATCGGTTTCTACAGCAATTTGTTGCATAAAGTCCAATATCTGCTCGTCAACTGCTCTCGCTTTGCTGGTTTGCAGCATCACGCACCAGGCCAATTTACGCACAAAAAGGGTTTTATCGGCAATGCTGAGGTTTGGCAGTTTGCTTTGCGCCATCAACTCGGCAAGTACCAGGTTTTGGGTTTCGTTTACAGGCTTGGCCAGCGGTGCAACCCAGGGAACGTGCATAATGTTGACATAATACGGTTTACGCGCGGGTGGCAGTTGAAAATACGCCCCATTTTGCTGCGGCATATAGTAATTTATTGTCCCGTTTTCAATAATAACTGGACATTGCTTTAGCTTTTCTTGCAAGGTTTGTGATTTCAGGAATACCGGAAATACCAACATGGCAACCAGTCCACTCAGAAGTATAATTTTAAACTTTGACTTTTGCATTTTTAACTTCGAATTTATTAAACCACTAAGGCATTAAGTACACTAAGAAGCACTAAGTTTCATATTATCGCATTAGCACAGTACCACAGTATCGCATTAAAAAATCACCACCTTCCCACTCAGCACCTTCCCTCCACTTTGACATTTAACAAAGTACAGCCCGGATTTCCAACCCTCGCAGTTTATTTTTGTTTGTTTTTGGCCCGGTGTCAATACTTCACTGTATTGCACACGCCCCAGCATATCATAAATGCTCACTTTACCAGCTTGTTGCAAGCTTCGAGGAAAACCAACAGTAAACCACTCCTTTGCCGGATTTGGTGAAATAGTTATCTTCCCCAAGCTTTTTTCTGCTTCCTTTACCGATACAAACGGCTCGCAATTGCAAATAATCGTATCGCTTACAATGGGGTATGGGCAGAGGCTATCGTAGGTAAAAGCCTGGGTGTAAACGCTGTCGTACTCTAAGTTGGCGTTGAGCTTGATGGCTACAACATCCGTAAGCGGGCCAGGCCAACCTATAGGCGACTGGCATGGAATAACAAATTTATTGTTCTTCATTTTTGCCACCTCATCTCCAAATTGGCCAACAACCAGGTCATAACGATAAAACCCATTTCTATAATTCCCCAAAGTATCGGTAATATACACTGCCAGATGGTTAGGATTGTCCCAAAATTGGTTAGTCGACGATATGATAAGCAAAGAAGTATCAGTAGCAGGAATTATATTTGTAAGTAGATCGTTCATGGTATCGGGCAGCATCAAATTGTAGCTTTTAAGCAACCCATTAGCATCGAAGCGGACCACTGTTGGAATCAGTGTAGTATCGGCGTGACCATAGTCGCAGCCAACAGCATAGAATATATCATTTATTTGAGTACAGCCAGCAAAAAAGCCAACCCTGTTTGTATCAGCACCGTTATAAGGCGGGTAAACCCATTGCATATCGCCATGGTTGTCGCACTTTATGGCACAGGGTTGTAATGTTGACCAATATGGGTTTAAGGTGTCCTGGGGACAATAGGTATAGCCTGCCATCAGGCTTCCACCATCGGAAGTTAGGCACATCTGATGGAATTCTGTGCTTTGGAAATAAGTCTGTGTGCCAGGCAATAACTGCTTCATCCAAATAATATTGCCATCGGGGTCTATTTCTAAGATTTGATACCGATCAATAAGCGGTGATGGGCTGGCTCCGTAGGTGACTAATTGTATGTTCTGGTTTATAGTGGTCTTAATGAATTTTCCATAATTTTGATCATTAAATACTTCCTTTTTGCACCACTTTATATTACCACAATTATCAATACTTGCCAAAAAAGCATTTGCTCCGGTATAATATAAACCCCCTGTAAAGTAAATGGCATCTGCGGATGGATTGGAAAGGGATTGAATAACAAATGTTTTATCGTTTACATCTTTAAATGTTTTGAGCCAGAGCATATCTCCATTAATTGAAGCCTTTAGCAGCAATGCGGCCTTCGAATCTCTGTTTATCCCCATCAGGTACCCGTTATCATACGATGATGTAACCCCTTCTGCTGTTTCATAGTGATTTGGAATGCCATAGGTATGTTCCCATACCTGCCCTTGTGAATAAGTTGCATATATAAAGAATGCAAGTAAAATGAAGTTTTTTGCTTTCATATAACACAATAAACCAAGCAGAAGTTATTTCCCTCTGCTTGGTTTTGTTATTTGACGGTTAATGAATTACTGTGAATTTCAGGTTGCTTATTCTTATCCATTTGTTGTTACTGATAAATATGTGCTATAAATTTAAAAATTCAACTTCAAAACAAGCATATATTAACGGCTAAAGTACTACTAATACACATATACTGCAAAGTACTTCGGCAAAATCAACTTCAACTTTGGCAAAATCCCTATTTCCGCGCGCATCCTTTCGTGTGGTTATATACCCATTACCCCAAGCCTGTTCGGGTGCATCTTCTTTTCCGATGCATTCCGCTAAATCCTCCCTCTCTGCTTTATTACTCAAAACCAAAAAAATCCCCGCCACACCGTAGCAGGGATTTTTTAATAAACAAAAGTCCGTATTAGTTGCCTACCAGTTCAACCACCACATTGCACAATTCGCCATCAACCACATCAACCGTAAGTGTTTGTGCAAGGTAGCCAAGCTTGCTTATGCCAAGGCTGTAAGTGCCACCGGGCAGGGTTTTAATAGTAAAGCTGCCTTTGGTGGCGGTGCGTTTCACTATCCGTGCTATATCGGTTCCGCCTATTACTTTGCCGCCTTCGGCAAGGCTTATCAGTACATCAACATTGGGTATGCCTTCGCCTGTGGCGGCATCTTTTACCAAGCCTTTCATGGCAAGCGAGCCTTTGCCGGTTACAACCACCTTGCGCAGGTTTTTGTACGATTTGTAAAACTCGGGGTTGCCGGTTTTTTCCAATTCGGCCAACGCATCTATTTTACGCAGTATAACATCGTTTTTCTTAAAAATACCATCAAGTTTGGTGGTTATCTGTTTGGTTTCGTCAATGCCTAATTTGGGTTTTGGCACGGCAGCGGCATAAGCAGCAATTAAATTGCCCAACCGGGCCAATACTTCCTCGGTAACACCATACTCAACTAATTTTGCTGCATTGGCAGTGCCTAATGTTACCACGGTGGTTAGTTTGGGCGCAAGTTTGGTGTCGGCCATTTTGCGGAGTTCCGTTTCGCCAAGTTTAGCCTCCTTTAACAAGGCAGGGTTTTCGTCAATAGTGGCAAAAGCAACAATCCGTTTGGCAACATCAAGCCCCGCAACAATGGCGGCGTCGCGTTTCTGTTCCTTGCTGTCGGCCAAACCGCTTTTGTCAACACCCTGTTTGGCTACAAGGCTGTCAATTTCAGCAAGGTTAATCCTAAATTCATCAACAAGTCTTACACCGGCGGGCAAGGCCATAATTGTAGCCTGGTTAAGGGTAAATAATCCGTCCAATGTTCTGTACGAACTGTTTTTGCTCTCCTGAATTTTGTTCATAATCGTTTTTTTTTTGAAATAAATAACTAATTGGTTTACTATGAATTAAAATGCCGTATTGGCAATACAAATATATAAATAATTCAGGCAGCGGTATATGCAAGTATAATTATTTTAAAAGAGGGTTCAATTTTTTATCGCTTGTTCTTGCTTGCCAGCCGCATGTTCATCATCGGCATCCGCACGCTCATCATCGGTATCCGCACGCTCATCATCGGCATCCGCACGCTCATCTTCGGCATCCGCACGCTCATCATCGGCGTCCGCACGTCCATCAGCGGAATCCGCACGCTCATCATCGGCATCCGCACGCTCATCATCGGCATCCGCACGTTACCCGCGTACGTGAGCGTCTTCTTTTCAAACGCATCACGCTAAATCCAGTCTCTTAGCTTTATTACTCAAAACCCCCACATAAAAAAATCCCCGCCACCCCGTAGCAGGGATTTTTATTTCTATAATCCCCACATTTTCAAATCCCCTAATCCTCAAATCCCCCATTTTCAAATTTTCAAATTACCCCATTTTCAAATTAATTCCCACATTTTCAAATTATCACATCCCCACATTATCGCATTACCGCATTAACACATTATCGCATTAACACATTATCGCATTAACACATTATTGATTGATAAATTTCTCGAACCTCCACTCGCTCAACTGCCTTAACCGGTTTAGTATATGGGCGGTGGCGCGGTTATGCACGGCTTCCCAGGTTTTGGTGATAAAATGGAATCTGGTCAGCGTTTTGTTTCCCCAAAAATTAAAACCTACCATCATAAAAAGCTGCGACATCTCTTTCTCCCCGCGTTCGGGCAGCGAAGTGCGCACATACATCAAAAACACACCAATAGGGTAACCCCCACTGCATTTATATAACAGGAACCTGGCATTGTCGAAATCGAACGGCTCGGGTGTAGATTGTATTTTAATGGCATTTAAGTTAAACAAGTGGAACAACTGCAATCCGGCAATCCCCTTTTTAGGCTTAAAAGGATCCGACGGCCATCCAAACAAATTAACTTTTATCTGCTCAAGTTTGCCCTCTTTTAGCGTAACTTTTGCAATATGGTTTGGCCAGCAACTCGAATCGCCATTCCATTTCAGCAATTCTTCAAACACAAAACTTGCAGGTGCTTCAATACCAATATGGTGGATATTAAGCACTTTGAAATCATCGACCCCAATTCCAGTCCGTTGCAATATACTTTTGCTGTATAAATAGCGATCCTCCTCTGTAAGAAACTTGATTTTTGTAGCAATTTCGGGCTTATCCAAAAAGAAAAAACGTATATCCGAAAATATTCCTGTGCTTGTTGAAGGTGGCTTCTTGGTCATGTTAAGCAGGTTTATTGTATAAATGCAGGCAGTACCGACTGTAAAAATAGGAATAAATAAAAACCCTTTTAAGTGCGCTCAGGGTTTAATCTTTTATTACTTTCAAAACAAGAATCCCCTTTTCGCATTCTGCAATCAGCAAATACAAGCCCGGTTTCAAA
>CAIRHD010000614.1 GCA_903878265.1 uncultured Bacteroidales bacterium
CGAATTTGATGCAAAAATTGCTAATATCTCGCTCAGGTTCCTTTCGTCGATAAATGAAAAATCGCGTGGCGAAATAGATATAAGCACCTGATCGACTTTAAAAATAAAAGATGGGATAAGGCTGTCGGCCGAAGTATTATGATGGATGAGCGAACCTTCACTTTCTGGATCCAAAAACGATTTGATGCGCAAAGGGATATCCCTGTTTTTAAGTGGTTTGATCGTTTTTGGGTGTATAACGGTAGCTCCATAATAGGCCAATTCTATGGCTTCCTGATATGAGATACTCGACAGTTTTTGGGTAACGCTAAAATATTTCGGGTCGGCATTCAACAACCCCGGCACATCTTTCCAAATCACTATTTCATTGGCATGGAGCGCATAAGCAAGAATGGCTGCCGTGTAATCGCTTCCTTCCCGGCCAAGCGTGGTGGTTGCACCATCAGTTGTTGATCCCAGAAAACCTTGTGTAAGGGCAATGGCAGGACTTGTTGCTTGATTTTGGAAGAAACTGGATACCTGTTCCTCGATTTGTAATCCGGTAGTTACCCAATCCACCCTTGCTGCACGCCAGGTTTTGTCGGTGCTTATCAGTTCGCGCACATCAAACCACTTGCAATTCAAGCCTTCATCAAGCAAATATTCGCCGATAATAACTGTGCTTATCAATTCGCCAAAACTTACTATTTGGTCGTAATCAAAATCGTAATTAAGCGATGGGGGCGTACTTAAATTGCCTTCGAGTTCACCAAACAAAAGGTCGGTTTTAAAATGGACAGCGTGCTTCTTATCAGGAAATAAAGCTCTTGTAATTATCTGATGAAACGTAATAACTTCCTGAACAAAAACCATCAGCCGTTCGTCGTTTTCGTACCAGGCATTGAGCACTTTTTCGAGGGAATTGGTGGTTTTTCCCATAGCCGAAACCACAACAACAAGTTTTTGCGGGGTATATTTCTTGAGTATTGCAGCTACATTTCGCACTGAATCAGCATCTTTCACCGATGCGCCACCAAATTTAAAAACCTTTAACATAATGTAATTTTACAATGTAAAAGTACTATTTTTGTTTGAATGTTAAATGTGAGTTTCAGCCCATCGAATCCATTGCACAAAGCCAACGCCTAATTATCCATAACCAACAAATTGAAAGGGAACCAAATATGCCAATGAAAACATTAGTTCAGTTTATCAACGAAAAACAATCGGAATATCCCGAAGCAACCGGCGATTTGACCCGTTTGCTGAACGACATCGGAATTGCCGCCAAAATTGTGAACCGCGAAATCCGGCGTGCGGGTTTGGCCGACTTGAACGGCTATTTCGGCACCACCAACATTCAGGGCGAAGACCAAAAAAAACTTGATGTTTTTGCCAACGAACAGTTTATCAATGCCTTGAAACATGGCGGTCAGTGTGCTGCCTTGGCTTCCGAAGAAAATGAGGATATGATTATTTTTGGCAACAAATATTCGATGGGCGGCAAATATGTGGTTGCTTTCGATCCTGTTGACGGATCATCGAATATTGAGGTAAATGTTCCAATCGGGACTATTTTTGCTGTGTATAAACGGCTGACCGCTGTGGGTGCTTCCGGCTCCATCGAAGATCTTTTGCAGTCCGGAAACAACTTGGTAGCAGCCGGTTATGTAATGTATGGCAGTTCAACCATGTTGGTTTACACAACGGGTAACGGTGTAAATGGCTTTACTTATGATGCCACGGTTGGGTTATTTTTCCTTTCGCACCCCAATATGAAAATCCCCGAAAATGGAACCATCTATTCTGTTAACGAGGCCAACTACGTTTATTTCCCTGAAGGCGTTAAACAGTACATCAAATACTGTCAGGTTGACGACAAAGCTACCAACCGGCCATACAGCACGCGGTATATTGGCTCCTTGGTGGCCGATGTACACCGCAACCTGATTCGTGGGGGAATATTTATTTATCCGGGAACCTTGAAAAACCCAAACGGAAAACTGCGGCTGTTGTACGAACTTGCGCCAATGGCCTTTATTGTAGAACAAGCCGGCGGCAAGGCTTCTGATGGTTTTCACCGGATCATGGATTTGGAACCTTATGATTTGCACCAACGCGCACCTGTTTTTATTGGCTCAAAGGAAATGGTTATAAAAGCCGAAGAATTTATGGGCATGTTCTCAAAAGATTTTGCCGAGAAGATGTAG
>CAIRHD010000615.1 GCA_903878265.1 uncultured Bacteroidales bacterium
ATTTTCATGCAACTATTTCAAAATCCTGTGTCTGAACGATACAAAGCATGGATAAGGAGTTAAAACTTATAGAAGGATGCCTGGCGGGTAAGCGGAAAGCTCAAAACGAGTTCTATTCACGCTTTGCCCCTGTTTTGTTTGGTATCTGCCTACGCTATGCAAGTAACAAGTTCGAAGCTCAGGATATGTTACAGGAAGGGTTTATAAAAGTGTTTTCCAGCCTGGCAACCTTCGAAAACAAAGGTTCCATCGAAGGATGGATTAAGCGGGTGGTTGTCAACAACGCTCTTAACTATTTACGTGCCAAAGCCAGACTGCAATTCACATCCGACCTTTCGGAAATAGAAAACCTTGCCGACAATATTCCCGAAATTGACGAAACCGCACCACCTCCCGATTCAAATACCATGTTGGGTTTGATCCAACAATTGCCCGAAGGCTACAGGATGGTTTTTAACCTGTATGTAATGGAAGATTATTCACACAAGGAAATTGCCGAAATAGCTGGGATAAGCGAGAATACTTCGAAAACCCAACTTATGCGTGCAAGAAACCTCCTACAGAAAAAAATTAGCGAATTACCACGTTAGAAGATGAAAGAAAATAAAGATATACAACCCATAGACAAGCTGTTCCGGCAGTCGTTGGAAGGGTATAGCCCGGCACCACCACCTTCGGTGTGGAAGGGTGTGAAAGCCAAATTAGGCAGTGGCCGACCATCTGTTACGCAGTTTTTGGCGAATAATGCCGGGATGATAATTGTGTCTTCAGCTATATTAGGAGTTTTGGCATTTCTTATTTTTAATGCTAAAACTTCATTATTTCCCCAATCCGAAAATGTGGTTTCAAATGCCAAAAACCATACATCCTCTGCCCAACAGGTTTCTGAAAATAATCCATCGAAAACGTATCAAGTTAACTCTTCCGAAAATCCATCTCGTGTAGAAGAGCCTTCAAAAGCTGAAATAACACCTGAAAAACGTATTTCCGAAAAAACTAAAAACAGTATAAATCAGCAAAATAAACCGTTAGCAGCGAAGCCAGAAAACAACACTAAAAATCCTGATAATCCTATTTTGAAACCAACTTCACTGCAAACCCAAAATTCAAAGCCACAAGCCAAAGAAGAAAAAAAATATGAAGTATCTAATTCTATGACTGCAACTTCCATTACGCTTGCTTCGGAGATAAATGCATCAGGTTTAAATTCCACAACAAACAAACATGAAGTAATTGATAGTCAGAAAAATAAAGTGTTGGTTATCCCCGAAGGCAAAACTTCAGTGGCTTTAGAAAACAATAAACCGGAAAATCCGCAAGAAGCTGTTGTAACAGATGAAAAACCAGATTTTCCCACAAATACAAATCCCGAATCAATTGATAATGTTGCTGAACCGAAAGCACAAACAGGAGGAATGACTTCAACCTCTATTAAGGAAGATAAACCAGGAACAACTTCACCGGATCAGGGTAAGCCTGCATCTGGCAACAGCCTAAAATCCAATCCATTGAAATATTCGGTTGGTGTGGATGGAAGTTATGGAAAAGTGATTATTGGCGGATTAAACCCCAACGATTTTTATACCGTAGATGCTTTGGCAGGCATTACTTTCACGAAATCGAAGTTCGGCATAGAAACTGGCATTGGTTTAGGTTATTATAAAGATCGGGGTATTTATAATTTTGAATTCCTTCGCACAGATACCACCGGTTACATTGGAAAATCGCTTTTCAACAAGTACGATTCATCTTATCTCATTGTTTATAATCCTGTTACCAGTAATACAACCATAAATGTTGATACAACTACACCTTTATCATATACTTACCTGCGAATCCCATTGTATTTCAGCAAACAGTTTTTCCAATTCAACAAATTGAACCTGGGGTTAAAAACCGGCCCAAATTTAGAATTGTTGATCACTAAAAAAGAAACTTTGCCTGAATACTCTCTTTCAGGA
>CAIRHD010000616.1 GCA_903878265.1 uncultured Bacteroidales bacterium
AAAAAAACTGCCACTTTGTCGCTTCAAACCCATTCAATTATCATTTGTACGGTATTTGCTTTCGCTTTTCCGATTTTTCTTGAGGGCAATCTCATTGATGGCCTTTTATAGGAATACATTATCTTTGCACGTTTGATTGAACAAAATTTGTTCGCTTAACTTAAATTTAAAATGCTCAACTCATTTCTGAAAATGATTTCGGGAGGCACAAAGTCCGACCGCGATATAAAAAACCTCACGCCTTTGGTTGAAAAAGCCAAGGTGGAATTCGCAAAGCTTCAAGCTCTTGACAATGACGAACTGCGAGAGATGACCCTTTCGTTCAAACGGCAAATTGCCGATGCAGTTCAAGCTGAACGCGATGAAATTGACACTATCAAAGCCCGAATTGATACTGATTTTGATATTGATATCGAAGAAAAAGAAGAACTCTACAAGCGTATTGATTTCCTTGACAAAGAAGAATACCGCAAAACCCAGGATACTTTGCTTGAGATTTTGCCTGCAGCTTTTGCAGTGGTAAAAGAAACAAGCCGCCGTTTTTCTACAAACGACTCGCTGGAAGTTACTGCCACACAGTTCGACCGCGATCAGGCTGCCCGAAAGGATAGCGTGAACATTGTTGACAACAAGGCTTTTTGGGACAACCAATGGATGGCTGGCGGCAACATGATTACTTGGGACATGGTGCATTACGATGTTCAGCTCATTGGCGGTGCGGTATTGCACTCGGGGAAAATATCCGAAATGGGTACCGGCGAAGGAAAAACCCTTGTGGCTACTTTGCCAATATATCTCAACGCCCTTCCCGGAAAAGGCGTTCACGTGGTTACCGTCAACGATTACCTTGCCAAACGCGACTCGGAATGGATGGGTGTTTTATTCGAATTCCATGGTTTAAAAGTAGATTGCATCGACAGGCATGAACCTAATTCTCAGGAGCGCAGGAACGCCTATCTGGCCGATGTAACTTATGGCACCAACAACGAGTTTGGTTTCGACTACCTGCGCGACAACATGGCCCGCAACCCCGACGAATTGGTTCAGCGGCCACATAATTATGCAATTGTGGATGAAGTTGATTCCGTGCTGATTGACGATGCACGTACACCTCTTATTATTTCAGGACCAACTCCTCGCGGTGAAAACCAGGAATTTGAAGCCTTAAAGCCTGAAATTTCAAGGCTTTACAACGAGCAGCGCAACCTTGTTACCAAATTGCTTTCGGAAGCCAAGAGCTTGCTCGTAACCAATGCCGATGGAAAAATTTCTGCAGATAACGAAAAACGTGGCGGCGAATCCCTCTTGCGTTCGTTTCGTGGTTTGCCCAAAAACAAAGCACTTATAAAATTTCTTTCCGAACCAGGTATCAAGGCTATCTTGCTAAAGACAGAAAACTTCTACATGCAAGAGCAGTCGAAAAATATGCACATCATGGACGATGAGCTGTTTTTTGTGATTGACGAAAAAAACAATTCCATTGAGCTTACCGATAAAGGTATTGACCTGATTACCAAATCGTACGATGACCCTAAATTCTATATCCTTCCAGATGTAGGTGCCGAAATAGCCGAAATGGAACGCAGGCAATTGACCGATAAAGAAAAAATCGATCAAAAAACAGATTTGCTTCGCGATTACTCCATTAAATCGGAACGGATACACACAGTGAATCAACTGTTGAAAGCCTACGCCCTGTTCGAGATTGATGTGGAATATGTGGTGATGGACAACAAGGTGAAAATTGTTGACGAACAAACCGGACGTATCCTCGAAGGTCGCCGCTACAGCGATGGTTTGCACCAGGCGATTGAAGCAAAAGAAAATGTAAAAATTGAAGCCGCGACCCAAACTTATGCCACCGTTACTTTGCAGAATTATTTCCGCATGTACCGCAAACTTGCCGGTATGACTGGTACTGCCGAAACAGAAGCTGGCGAATTTTGGGATATTTATAAACTAGACGTTGTTGTAATACCAACCAACCGTCCGGTTGTACGTGCCGACAACGAGGATTTGGTTTATAAAACAAAACGCGAAAAATTTAATGCAGTAATAGTTGAAATAAAATCACTGATCGAAAAAGGCCGCCCAGTTTTAGTTGGTACAACTTCGGTCGAAATATCGGAGTTGCTCAGCCGTATGCTCACCCGCGACCGCATTCCCCACAACGTACTTAATGCCAAGTTGCACCAACGTGAAGCTCAGATTGTTGCCGAAGCTGGTTTGCCCCGCACGGTTACAATCGCTACCAACATGGCTGGACGTGGTACTGATATAAAACTCGGACCAGGCGTAAAAGAAGCGGGCGGTTTGGCCATAATAGGTACCGAACGACACGAATCGCGGCGTGTGGATAGGCAGTTACGCGGACGTGCCGGACGACAAGGTGACCCTGGTAGTTCACAATTCTTCGTTTCCCTCGAAGATGACCTGATGCGTATGTTTGGTTCCGAAAGCATTGCCGGAATCATGGACAAACTGGGGCTTAAGGATGGCGAAGTTATTCAGCACCGCATGATTACCAAAAGCATTGAACGTGCACAGAAGAAAGTTGAAGAGAACAACTTCGGGATACGGAAACGTTTGCTTGAGTATGATGATGTAATGAACGCCCAGAGGGAAGTTATCTACAGCAAACGTCGTCAGGCATTGTATGGCGAACGACTTGCATTGGATATTTCAAATATGATTTATGATCTTTGTGATAATTACGTTACCGATTTTCAGGAAAGTGGCGATTACAATGGGTTTGTGCTTGAATTGATTACGACTTTTGCTTCCGAATGTCCGTTTAGCCAAAAGGATTTTCTTTCAGGTAATAAAACCAAGCTCACTGATGACCTTTTCCACAATATTTACCAAAACTACCGCAACAAATCAAAGCGGATTGCAGAACTTTCGTACCCAACTATCAAGGATGTTTACGAAAACCACCCACGTTACCAGTTTATCGCCATCCCAATTACCGATGGTATAAAGTCGATGCAAGTTGCCGCGAACCTCAAAAGGGCTTACGATGACAAAGGGATGGAAGTTTCGCTTGCAGTTGAAAAGGGGATTACACTTGGTGTGATTGACGATGCATGGAAGGAACACCTGCGCGAAATGGACGAACTCCGCCACAGCGTGCAATCAGCGAGTTACGAGCAAAAAGATCCTTTGCTGATTTACAAATTGGAGTCTTTCAACCTGTTCAAGTCCATGCTTCAAAAAGCGAACAAGGACATTATTGGATTCCTGGCACGCGCCAACCTACCGGCACAGCAACCAGATCAGGTGAAAGAAGTCCACCAGCCAAAACGCACCGATAATAGCCGTTTGCGCGAAAACAGGAACGATGTTATGAACCAACGAACCAGCGAACCTACCGTTTCCGGTCCGGTAAAAGTGGAGAAAAAGGTTGGCCGAAACGACCCTTGTCCTTGTGGAAGCGGTAAAAAATATAAAGCCTGCCACGGAAAAGATGAAATGTAAGAAATCACCAAAATAATACTTTTAACCACTTCCCAAAATAAATTTCCATGAAATACAAACGCATCTTACTCAAACTCAGCGGTGAATCCTTGGCTGGAAATTCAGGTCATGGTTTCGACACAAACATGCTTGTTTTATATGCCGATGAAATCAAAAAAGCAGTTGAAATGGGAACACAGGTTGCGGTTGTATTGGGTGGTGGAAATATATTCCGTGGGCTGAAAGGCAACAACCTTGGCACAGATCGGGTACAAGGCGATTATATGGGAATGTTGGCTACCGTGATCAATAGTTTGGCTTTGCAATCGGCCCTCGAAACTGTGGGTGTTAAAACAAAGGTCCTTTCTGGTTTGCCAATCGATCCGGTTGCCGGAAAAGTAAGTGGACCGAAAGCCATTCACAGCCTTGAAAAAAATGAAGTAGTGATAATCGCAGGTGGGACCGGCAACCCTTTCTTTACTACCGATACTGCCGCTGCTTTGCGCTCCATCGAAATCCATGCCGATGTGTTGCTAAAAGGCACACGGGTGGACGGCGTTTATACTGCCGATCCTGAAAAAGACCCGACAGCAACAAAATTTAAAACAATTACTTTCGCTGAGGCTTATAGCAAAGGCTTGAATATCATGGATATGACTGCTTTTACGCTTTGTAGCGAAAACAATATGCCTGTGATTGTTTTTGATGTTCATAAAGCAGGAAACCTGCAAAAGATTTTGTCTGGAGATAATTGTGGGACGCTTATTTGTGTTTAGGCTGTTAGGGGATTAGGCTGTTAGGCTGTTAGGGCTGCAAAATTCCTGTTTTCTGCCACCAAACCCTAAACCCCAAAACCTAACCCCTCAAAAAAAACTCTTTTTTACTTCATATACCAAAATTTCAAAGCAATTTATAAATTTGCACAACAAAACGATTAGCTATGACTGAAGAAGCAAAATTTATCATTGAAGAGATTAAAGAAAGCATGCAACATGCACTTATTCATCTCGAAAAGGAATTCCATAAATACCGTACCGGGAAAGCAAGCCCACAAATGCTTGAAGGCGTGAAAGTTGAATATTATGGAAACCCAACCGCCATAGATAAAATTGCAAATATCAATACTCCCGACGCTCGAATGATAATTGTGCAGCCTTGGGAAAAAAATATGCTCCATCCTCTGGCTAAAGCGATTTTAGATGCAAACCTGGGTTTCAACCCACAGAACAATGGTGAGTTTTTGCGCATTGCCGTTCCACCTTTAACCGAGGAGCGCCGCCGGGATTTGGTAAAAAAAGCTAAAGGAGAAGCCGAAATAGCTAAAGTTTCGGTTCGGAACATGCGCCGGACCGCAGTTGAAGATGCCAAAAAGCTCGAAAAAAACGGTGCCTCCGAAGATGACACCAAAACACTGGAAAAAGAAATCCAGCACATTACCGATAGTTTTATTGCCCAAGTAGATAAGATACTTGAGCATAAGGAAAAAGATATTATGACTGTATAAGAATCTTATTTC
Organism: uncultured Bacteroidales bacterium; assembly: GCA_903878265.1. Lineage (GTDB taxonomy): Bacteria > Bacteroidota > Bacteroidia > Bacteroidales > UBA4417 > UBA4417. The sequence continues at coordinate 4,973 of CAIRHD010000616.1, forward strand.
CTACCAATATTGGAAATGCCTACCAATTTTCTGCCTCTTTCTCATTTCAAAATAGAGTATGCTGGGAAACAAAAAGGTAGCCGATAAAATTCAGCGGAATTAACCGTTTTTAGATGGAATAAACCGTACCGACTCAATTGCTCTACCGTCCTCCGGCAGGGCAATTTTCGTGTAAGAATTTTGAACTTATAGTTTTTAGGTGTTCACGAGTGCCTTCGCCTTCGTAAATACCGTGCGAACGCATAGGATATGCCATCATTTGAAACGGTTTGTTGTACCGGATAAGTTCATTTATCAGTTTCTCGGCATTGGAATAATGCACATTGTCATCGCCTGTGCCATGTATATAAAGCAATTTTCCTTTAAGGTTTTTAGCATACGTATATGGCGAACCTGCGATAAAATCGGCGCGGTTTTCCAATGGGATTCCCATATAACGTTCCTGGTAAGTGTTATCATACGCAAGTTGGTTGCCAACAGCAGCCACAGCAATTCCGGTTTTGAAAATTTCGGGATATTGAAACATCAGGTTGAGTGTTGAGGATCCTCCACCACTCCAACCTGTAACCGCTACCCGGCTGGTGTCACAGAACGACCATTTCAGGACTTCTTTTGCTCCCATTGCTAAATCGCGGATATTTACAATGCCTATTTTCCGGTAAATAGACTTCCTCCATTCCCGGCCACGAGGCGATGGCGTTCCACGGTTATCGACAGAAACAAGAAGATATCCCTGATCGGGGATTGCATCACCAAATTGGAAATTCCTTCCAATGCCATACGTATCCATAACAGTGGACGACCATGGTTCGCCATACACCTGAAAGAAAACCGGATATTTCTTTGAAGCATCAAAATCCTTAGGTTTGGCGATCCAACCATCAAGCTTAATATTATCTTCGGTTGTAACCTTGAAATACTCTATCTGTTTTCCATAAAGATCTTCTTTCATGTTTTTTAAAATGGATTTATTTTCATCAATCGGTTTTAAATCTTGCAGGCTTATCCATTCCGAAACAGGCATATACAAATGGCTCGAAAAGCTATGTCTGGCCCATAATCCATTTGGCGACATGAGATAGTTATGCGTCCCGGGCAATTCTGTTGAAGTAAGTCGTTCAGGCTTTTTGCTTCCATCAAGGCTGGTTACGAAAAGATATTTTTGGGTACAATTATCGGGCGAAGCGGCAAAGTATAACAAGCTGTGGGATTCATCTACCAGATAGAGCTTTGTAACATCAAAATCGCCTTTTGTAATGAGTGTTTCCTTACCGTCCATCCCAATGCGGTACAAATGCCTCCATCCATCCTTTTCGCTGGTCCAAACGAATGCTTTTTTGCTTTCTATCCAATCCCAACCCATATTGTCACCACCGCTCCATGCAGCTTTTACATCAATCCAGGCAGCATCGGTTTCGCTCCAAAGTACTTTACACTTTGTGGTTTTGGTATCAGCAAGCAAAATATTGGTTTGGTTTTGCTTCCTATTCAACTGTTGTATAATCAATTGGTTTGTACCGGCCCATTCCAAACGGACTAAATAATTCTGCCGTGGGTCGCCTTCAATATTCATCCATTTTGTTTTGGCTGACGTTATGTCAACAACGCCAATTTTAGCTGGCGAAGGATCTTCACCGGCCTTTGGATATTCAACAGGCACTGTAAACGAGTATGTTGAGTCGGTAGTATTCAGCATCAGGTAATTCCTAACTTGCGAGGCATCAATATTCCAGTAAGCAATGCTTTTGCTGTCAGGACTCCAGCGGAAACCATCTTTACAGAAAAGTTCTTCAGCATAAACCCAATCGAAGGTCCCGTTAATGCAACGATCATGGGTGTCGAAAGTGAGCTGTTTAACTTTCCCAGTCAGCAAATTTTCAGTGTAAAGATTATATACTACTTTGTTATCCGATTTATCTTGGTAAACATAAGCAACCTGACTTGCATCGGGCGAAAACTTGGCGTACATTAGCCCGTTCTGACGCAAATTCTTACCTAATTGTATCGAGGCTGATGTTTTCATATCATACAGCCAAACTTCACCAGTGGTTTTATGATATAAGGTTTCGGTATTTACATAAAGCAAGGCTTTCCCCATATCGAACGACCATTGGAAAGAGGAAATCTGCCTTGGGTTTAAACTATCTTTTGGGAAGAGCTTTTCGCCATCAACCAAAGTGGTTTTGTTCATGGATGGCAATTCCACTTTTACAATTTTAGTTTTTTCGAGGATAGTAAAGCTGTTCCCATCGGCGGACCAGATATTACCTGCCGACATGGGCTGTGAAAAAGCGGCTATCGAAAAGCAAAGCGAAACCAACAGTAGAAATATGTTTTTTGTCATGGATTAAAGGATTTTCATTTAAAGGCGCAAGTTAGCAATTATAAGGTTTGGCAATGATTTACGGAATAAAAAAATGGCAACCTCCTCAAGGTCACCATTTTTTCAAAATGAAAATACAACTATCTATTTCACAAACTGTTCTGAATAATACTTGGCAGTTAGTTTTTCGCCGGTTGCTTTTTCGATCATTTCGTTCCAACTATACCTAGCACCTGGTTTGAACACTTTTTCCTTGAGATATTCACCAATCTCGGGTTTGCCGAAATAACTTTGCCCAAAATCGTCAGATTTCAGGATGTTTGCCGCAATGTAATGATTGAACTGCGAAGCAAGAAGTTCGCCCAGCAAATAATTGTGGTAATAGCAAGGCGAGGTGGCAACATGGATTTTGCTTGCCCAATCAGGTAGGTTGCGGTTTGCCGGACGCTTTAACAACTGGTATTTTTCAACCAAATCCCACCAGAGTTTGTTCAAATCCTGATCGGGGTCGGCATAAAGGGCTTTTTCGAAACGGTACATTACCTGCGCCCAACGGCTAAATGTAAGTTGTTCTAAACGAAGTACTTTAAACCCTTCGGCAGAAACTTTTCGTGCATCGGCAGTATCGGTAAGTTTCATATCGACCAAAAACTGTGCGTTCGATGCCATACGCCCGAAAAACATGGCAATGGCTTCGGTGGTAAACGTATGTGCAGGATTACGGAGTGCAAATGGAAGTTGGCCGTCAATATATTTATCGTAATTGGCATGGCCAAATTCGTGCAACATGGTTCCCATCCAATTGTAATTGGGTTTTATGTTGCAGAGCACACGGATATCCGCAATATTATCAATATCAATGCAATACGCATGTTGGTTCTTGCCTGGTTTTTCATAAAGGTCGCTTTTGGCAATCATTTCCTTTATATCAAGACCAATACTGCTGTAATAATCGGTTGTTAGTGCTTCGATATTCTGGTTCTTGTAATATTTGTCGAGGTCAACGCTGTAAATGGCGGGTGCTTCCTGAAAAAAGCGGTTTTGGTAATGCCATGGCATAAGTTCTTCCTTTTTAACATTGTCGCGTTTTGAAAGAAAAGCATCAATCTCACCTTTTAAACCTGCGAACGAATCACGCGTAAGGTTATCGAGTTCATCAAACAATTTGCTGATGTCTTCAGGATCCTGTTCGCTAAGTTTCAGGCTCATTTCGTGATAGTTGTTGAAACCCAATTGCTTGGCTATTTCATTGCGTTTTTTAACCAGGTTGATAATATCCTGTGCTACTACCGGCCCAATGGCTTTGTGTCCTTCCCAGGCCTGTTGCAATTCAGCCGAGTTGGTCGAAGTTTTCAAAACATCTTCTACTTCGTTGTCGCTCAGTTTTTTACCATTCACATCGGCACGAAAGTTGGAATATTTTTTCTCCACTTCGGTTTGCATTTTTATTGCGCTGTTAAGCAATTCTGTGTCAACCTGATTGCCCAGATAGCTATTGTACATAACTTCGAGTTGGCGTTTCAGAAGTTCATCTGTTATAGCTTCCGATTCCTTAATCCGTTTCAGGAGGGCGAAATCCTCTTTGTTTGAGAATATTTTGGTAAGCTCGATATTGAGGTCCTCCGATTTTTTCCAATCCTCGTCTTTCCCTGTAAGAGACGCGTTCCAGTAAGCAAGGGATGATTCTTTGGTAAGTGGCTGAACTACCGAATCGAATTTTTTAATGAAAGTAAGGAGTTCGTTTTGCATTTTTGATTTGTTGTTTTTACAACCATCGACAGCAATTAAAGAGAATAAAGCTGCCAACAGGATAATACGGTTAAGAGTTTTCATATACTTTGATTGTTAGTTATTTCATTCGTTTTGAATGGTTTAATCGAAGCAATAGGATTTTGGGTTACGTCAAATTGCCTTTTATGATAAAGGGCATACGGATTTTTCGAAATTATTAAAACCCATTTTTCATTGAATTCTGGCAGTAAAAGTACTGTAAAAATAAATTATATGTATAATCAATCCAACTAAAAGTGTAAAGTCTTGATTCCAATCAAAAAGTTGAAATCATTATCCCGTTATTGTCGGGGTGGCTGAAAAAGTAGCCACGACAAACAAAACAATGACAAACAGTCAAACGCTTAAACTTTATAATTAGCATATTTGTAAGCAGTTGCAACAAAATTGAAAGAATTTATTTTAAACAATGCAACGAAATGTATTGCGGTGATTCTGGCAATTTATAGGCAATTTTTGCAGCTATTTTATGATTAGTCCACATTTCGAAAAGTAAAATGCTTTATTATTCCCCATCGCCCTCATAATGCATGTTTATCACATACCAAGTAACAGCACGGCCAACGAAATACATGATTAACAGGAATATAAATGGATAGTCGGAAACTACGCCGATTGTGCCGGTATAATTCAACAGCGTTAAAAATAGGCCTAATGCCATGATTACTACTAAATCGGGGATACGTTGTTTGCTTAGCATGTTTTCGGTTATTTATTGGCAAACGTACAAAAAAACCAATTCTGTGTTATTGTTTAAGTTCTATTCGAATACTGATTGAAATGGGGAAGAAGCGGTTTTACTGAACATATTAAACTATTGGGATTATAAACAGCATCAAATTACATTTTGAATTTTTCAATGATGTCTTTCAGGTTTTGGCCTAAAACATTCAGGTCGCGGGCTGCCGTTTGCGCTTGTTTTATC
>CAIRHD010000617.1 GCA_903878265.1 uncultured Bacteroidales bacterium
ATGGTGTAGAACCTTATTTCGTTCACAGCCATGTATTTTTTCATGTGGTCCGGAAGGCGGTTTCTGCTTTCGTCAGCGTCCCAGATGCTGTTCAACAGGAATGTTCCTCCTTTTTTTAACCCTTTCAGCATATCATATTTGGTAAGGTATGCCGGAACATGACAAGCAACAAAATCAGGACTGTTTACAAGGTATGGCGAACGGATAGGATGGTCGCCGAAACGAAGGTGGGAAGTGGTGATACCGCCCGATTTTTTCGAGTCGTAAGCAAAGTAAGCTTGTGCATATTTGTCGGTATTTTCGCCAATAATTTTGATCGAATTTTTGTTGGCACCTACTGTTCCATCTGAACCCAAACCATAAAATTTAGCTTGGAAGGTTCCTGCATCCGAAAGATCAATTTCGGACAATACAGGCAACGAAGTAAACGAAACATCATCAACAATACCAACTGTGAAATGATTTTTAGGCTCATTCAACTTTAAGTTGTTGAACACAGAAATCATCATGGCAGGTGTGGTATCTTTGGAACTCAATCCATAGCGGCCACCAACAATAAGCGGTTTATTAGCCCGATCGTAGAAAATATCACGCATATCGAGGTACAAAGGATCGCCGGTGGCACCTGGCTCTTTGGTACGATCGAGGACACAAATACGTTTTACAGTTTCAGGCAGTACGTTGAAGAAATATTTTGGTGAGAAGGGGCGGTATAGATGAACGCTTATCAAACCAAGTTTTTCGCCTTTTGCATTCAAATGGTCGATAACTTCTTTCAATGTATCAGTGATAGAACCCATGGCAACCACAATATTTTCGGCATCATTTGCACCATAATAGGTGAAAGGATGGTACTCACGGCCAACGGCTTTGCTGATTTGCTGCATGTATTCTTCCACGATATCGGGAACTGCATCGTAATAAAGATTTGCAGCTTCGCGGCTTTGGAAGTAAATATCAGGGTTTTGAGCTGTGCCACGGGTAACAGGATGCTCAGGATTGAGCGCACGATCGCGGAATTCTTTCAGCGCATCATAATCCAATAGTTTTGCAAGGTCTTCATTTACTGGAAATTCTACTTTCTGAATTTCGTGTGAGGTGCGGAAACCATCGAAGAAGTGCATAAATGGAACCCTCGAACGGATAGCTGCAAGGTGGGCAATGCCAGCAATATCCATTATTTCCTGAACACTTCCGGTTGCGAGCATGGCAAACCCAGTTTGGCGTGTTGAATAAATATCGCTGTGGTCGCCAAAAATTGAAAGTGCTTGCGCGGCCAAGCTGCGTGCCGAAACATGGAATACAGCGGGCAATAACTCACCAGCTATTTTGTACATGTTAGGAATCATAAGCAGAAGACCTTGCGAAGCAGTGTAGGTTGTTGTAAGCGCACCGGCCTGCAAGGATCCATGCAAAGTTCCTGCTGCGCCGCCTTCGCTCTGCATTTCGACAACGCGAACGGTTTCGCCAAAAATGTTTTTGCGGCCGTAGGCTGCCCATTCGTCAACATATTCGGCCATGGTTGACGAAGGCGTAATTGGGTAAATCGCAGCCACTTCACTAAACATGTATGCAATATGCGCCGCAGCGTAATTGCCGTCGCAGGTTACATATTTCTTTTTTTCACTCATATAGTTTGAATATTAATGTATTTACTTAGTGTACTATTTGGTATTTTCCTTAAAAAACGGTGCAAAATTACTCCTTTATAAGGAATTGCGTATTACTATTTGCAAAATTTACCGCCTACAATGCTAATTTAAAATGATTATGGATTATAAGCAAACATTTTATTTCCTTTTAGCGGTATCGAACACAAGCAAGGTGCTTTCAGGCAGTAACTTGTGGCTTTTAGATGGTAACTTATACCAAATCCTTTGTAGGAAAGAACCAACAAATTGGCATTAGTGGAATGATGGAAAATGGTTTAGTACAAAAAGAAATAGTCTAAGTCTATAATCTGTTGTGGGTTTATTTTCAGCAGTTTACTGTTTCATATCTCCAATTTTAAGTTGTAAGCATCAATGAGGTTCGATTTGCGGATCAGGTAAAGCGTTAATTTTTTTAAAAAAGTTTAGGCAAGAATCCACTTGTTGCTAAAAAAACATTAATTTTCCGCTCTCAAACCATGCATCATAATTCACTAATCTTTATACACATATTGGAGGAAAAACCATGATCAACCTCACAACCAATTACATGGGTATTGAACTAAAAAACCCAATTATTGCAGGTGCTTGCGGCATGTCGTCAGATATCAACATGCTAAAGAAATTAGAAAATGCAGGAGCCGCGGCTGTTGTGTTCAAAACATTATTTGAAGAACAAATAGATCTCGAAAGTGCGCATTTCGACGATCAGTTGGAAGTTATGGGTGGCTTACATGCCGAAATGACCAGTCTTTATCCAAAACTGCAACATGCCGGCCCCGAAGAACATTTGGTAAATTTACGCAAGGCCAAGGAATCGCTTACCATACCGGTAATTGCCAGCCTTAATTGCCTCTACGACAACACTTGGCTTGAGTATGCACGCCTGATCGAAAAAACCGGCGTGGATGGAATCGAGTTGAATTTCTATTTCGTGCCTGGCGATTTTGAAGCCGATGGACGATCGATAGAGGAATCACACCTTGATTTGGTCAAAGCTATTAAATCGAAACTCACTATACCTGTGAGCGTCAAGTTGAGTTCTTTTTATTCCAACCCACTAAATTTTATTTCACGATTAGATAAAACAGGCATTGGCGCGGTGGTAGTTTTCAACCGCATGTTCGAACCGGAAATAAACGTTCAGGACACAAAACATGTAGCTCCGTTTTACCTAAGCCATGAAGGCGACTACAGGCTTGCCCTCCGGTATGCAGGATTGCTGTTCGGTAATATTAATGCTCAGGTGTGCGCCAATACTGGGATTTATCAGGGAAGTGATGTAATAAAAATGTTGTTGGCTGGTTCCGATTGTGTGCAGGTAGTGAGCACTTTATACAAAAACAAACCAGAGCATATCGCAACGATGCTTGCTGATATGGAGATGTGGATGGAATCGAAAAAGTACAGTTCTATTGCTGACTTCAAAGGGAAACTCTCGAAGAAATCGCTTAAAGATCCTTTCGTTTACAAACGTGGCCAATACATCGATTTACTGCTTGGCTCCGACCAGTTGCTAAAGTAATTGGCAATTTGTGATCAACTTGTATTGGCATCAGGTCGGGAACACTGCCAATTTTGTGTTCGCGAGATGATGTACTATGATCGGTCTGTGAGATCTGTGCCTGTGTTTTGGTCTGCTGCTTCCTGATGTAAAGGGCATGCAGTTGCTCTGTTTTTATAAAAAAGGGGGGGGGGAATCCAGGTTTTCGGCTTTGGTTCACTTGGTAATTATCGGTCAGTAACTTTCGATAAATAAATTTCGTTCAATATAAGTATTTGAATTTGGAAGTCTCCTGCATCAAAGTGGTTTTCTTTACCTTTGCACCTTTTTAGTAATGCATCATGGAAAATAACTTGTTCGTTTATAATACCTTATCGCGCCAGAAGGAGCTTTTTGTCCCAATAAATCCACCTCATGTAGGCATGTACGTTTGTGGTCCGACAGTATATGGCGATGCTCATCTTGGGCATGCACGCCCTGCAATCACTTTCGATCTTGTGTTTCGTTACCTGCGCCATTTAGGATATAAAGTGCGCTATGTGCGAAATATTACCGATGTTGGTCACCTCGAAAACGATGCCGACGAAGGCGAAGACAAGATTGCAAAAAAAGCCAGGCTTGAGCAACTGGAACCTATGGAAGTGGTGCAGTATTTTACCGACCGCTACCATTCGGCCATGGATAAACTCAATGTTCTGAAACCGAGCATAGAACCTCGCGCATCCGGACATATCATCGAGCAGATTGCCATGGTAAAAAAAATACTGAATGCCGGAATGGGTTATGAAAGCCAAGGTTCGGTGTATTTTGATGTCGAAAAGTATAATCAGACCAATAAATACGGGATACTTTCGGGCCGCATAATTGAAGATTTGCTTTCCAATACCCGCGAATTGGAAGGCCAAAACGAAAAGCGCAACAGTTTTGATTTTGCATTATGGAAAAAAGCACAACCTGAACATATTATGCGTTGGCCTTCCGACTGGAGCGATGGTTTCCCGGGATGGCATCTCGAATGTTCGGCCATGAGTGCCAAATATTTAGGCGAGCAGTTTGACATACATGGCGGTGGTATGGATTTGCTTTTCCCGCATCATGAAAGCGAAATCGCGCAAAGCACCGTTGCAAACCATAGAACGCCTGCAAAATATTGGCTGCACAACAATATGATTACCATAAATGGACAGAAGATGGGAAAATCATTGGGCAATTTCATTCAGCTTGACGAATTTTTTGCCGGCCAACATGCTGCATTGCAAAAGGCTTATAGCCCAATGACGGTTCGCTTTTTTATCCTTCAGGCCCAATACCGCAGCCCACTAGATTTCAGCAACGAAGCACTTCAGGCATCCGAAAAAGGTTTCCAACGCTTGATGAAAAGTGTTGAAACAATCGAAAAGTTGGTTTCTGCCAGTACTTCAACAGTTGATATTACTGCTCTGCAGGCCAAATGTTACGAGGCCATGAACGATGACCTCAACAGCCCAATCCTGATTGCCCACCTTTTCGATGCAGCACGAATTATCAACTCAACTTTCGATAAAAAGGAAAACCTGACTGCTGATGATATTGGATTGCTTCGCAATATCATGCACACTTTTATTTTTGATATTTTGGGGTTGTTGCCCGAAAACGATCCTCAATCAGGGAATAAAGTAATTTCCAATTTAATGCAAATCATCCTTGACCTTCGCCGCGAAGCCCGCACAAATAAAGATTGGGCAACCAGCGACCGACTTCGCGATGCACTTGCACAAGCCGGGGTTATTATTAAAGATACCAAAGAAGGGGTGGCGTGGGAACTGGAGTAAATTGGTTTTTACTTTTTTCTAATTACTTTTTGAAAGTAGTCCTTCCCAGATACTGAAAAATGAAGCATGTATATTCCGTTTGCAACAGTTTCTGTTGAAAATACGATTTGGCTCGAATTTACTTTGCGTTTCAAAATGGGTTTTCCACTCACGTCCACGAGTTGCACGAATTCTATTTTCACTTCTGATTTAATTTCTAAAAAATCACCAAAAGGGTTTGGGCTAATTTGAAAATCTGATGGCGCCAATTCTACAAATCCAAGCCCGGAATCAAGGTATGTCATCCTAACTGTATCGGAATTTTCGCAATGGTTTATGTCCCTCACTATTAGCCAAACCAACAACGGATTGGGTACAAACGATGCGCTGTCGATTTCGATTGAGGATCCTGTTGAACCATTTTGCCATAAATAGGATTCAAAACCCGGGACCGAAAGGGTGAATATTTGATTCTTGTGTACGATTGTATCATTACCGAGATTGGGTAAAGGCAAAGGGAAATTCGAGATGGAAATACTGTCGAAGATCGTACAACCAAACTCCGAAATTTTATGAACCGTGTATGATCCGGCCTTTGTTATATTGATCTGGCTTGTGGTATCGCTTGTGTTCCATACATAGCTAAAATCCCCCGATCCCGCGTCAAGCATGGTTGAATCGTTGAAACAAATTGACTGGTCGTCACCAAGTTCCAGTTCAGGCAGTGAATGGAATGTAGCAACAAGAGTATCGTATTCCGTATTGCCGAAAAAATCGGTGGCTTCAACAAAATATGTCCCTGATTCGTAAATTTTTATGCTTGGGGTTGTTTCTCCGGTTGACCAAAGGTAAGAAGCATAATTTGTACCCGCAGTAACCATAACAGTATCGCCTTCGCAGGTTGAAAAATCCAAACCTATATCAAGGAGAAGTTTGTAGGATGAAACACTGTTTTCGGTATTTGAAGTCAGGTAAAGGTTTCGGGTATTACGACTGACAACCATCCCATTTACTCCATCAAAACCCTCGAAACCATCTTGTTCGGTAAAGGTTTTCATGTACGCCAACTGTCCCGTGTTAGGGTTTCGCACCAATATCTTTATGTTACTGGATGCCAATGACGAAAGATACATGAAGCGGTCGTCGGTGCTCAATTCAATGGCATTTGAAAAATAATACTGCGAGTTGCTGATGTCATCTAAATGCAAAAATCCGACTGGTAACAATGTATCATTCGCATAATCAATGGAGTAGATATTGATTGATTTTTGGTACATGCTCACAGTGTAAACATTTCTACCATCGTTGCTTACCGCAAAATCGAGCACTCCTTGATTGGATTGGTTTGGGAAATATTGGTATTTGTCAACGAAATTGATTTCGCCGGTAGAAATGTTCCGTTTGAACATGGCCAACATCATTGACGTGTGCGAAGTAGAGAAAAGAAATTTGCCATTCGGCGAGTTTTTCATTTCCGAAATCCCGCCACCCCATTTATTTTGAAAGTCATACGTTGCAACAAAACTCAGGGAGCCATCTGATTCTTCGAATTTAAAAACGCCGATTTTTGTCCCGTAGGAAGAAATAACGTTGAAAAATCTTCCGTCAGTGCTGATTTTAATTGAAATAAAATCATACAAATTGTATTCGGGTTTATTCGGGACCGAATCGATCAGGATCAAAGAATCGTTCAGCAAATCCCGCTTAAAAATGCAAATCTGCTTTGCATTTGAAATGGCATACAGATATTTATTGTCCTTCGAACATGCGAGTGAATACAGCCTTTTGCTCCAGTTGTTTGCGGGGTCATTGGATTTCAAATAACACTTATAAATCAGTTCGCCCGTGGTATCGGCTTTTGAAAAAACTACAATTCCTTCTGATGAATTGATCGTATAAACATTTTTATTGTCGTAACTCTCAGTAGCTCCGGCAGGCCGGTACAAACCATCAATTGTTGCACCATCGCCCAGCTGGTATTTTTGGTTATAAACGAGATCTCCGGTAAGCGTATCCCGCAAAAAAGTGTGCAAAGTGCTTGTCCAGTATTCCGTAAGGTAAACATCCGATTTTTCGCACAAAATGGATGAGTTGCTGTACCCGCCGGCAATTTGGCGATGGAAAATATTCATCTGCATTTTAAATGTCAATTGTCCATCCGTTGTATTTCGGTCGAAAATAACAAGTGAAGTATCAGCCATCGATGCCGTATAAACATTCCTGCCATCGGGCGAAATCCCAATGCAGTAATTCCCTGCAAGGCCATCAACGCCGTTTTGCCCATCCACATATTTTGTAACATAACTCAATTCGCCAGTCGCAGTGTTTCGGCTAAACATAAGGATTGAATTGAAATTCATCACATATAAATTTTTGTCGTCCTTGCTCAGTTCGAGTATTTTGGGCGAATACAATCCCTGAACACCATTTTCACCGTCCTTAACCAATTGTACAAGGTTCAGCAATCCAGTTGAGGTATTCCTTGAGTAAACGGCAATCTGGCTTGGATAATAAAGTGTAACATATAAAAACAAATTGTCGTTGCTAAGCCTTACCGATGATGGCTTGCTGTTAAAGGAAGGATTTTGTATTTCTTTTATTGTCAAATCGCCCGTTTCAGTGTTACGTTCAAAAACCAAAATCCTGTCACTGTCTTCGGCAGTGATGTAAACAAATCGATCATCGTCGGTAATGGCCATATCGTTCACACCATTCATGGAATAATTGTTCACATCGGCGCGGGAAATGGTTCGGAAAAGGCTTAAACTTCCAGAGGAGGCATCGCGTGTAAAAATTGAAATAAGTTGGTCGTAACCCGAAAGCACATACACGTTTTTGCCATCGTGGCTGGTTTTAACGCAATTGGCATCGTAAAGGCCAATTTGCCCATCGTCATCGGCCAGGTACGATTTTTCAAAAGTAAGGTTGTGGTTCAAGGTGTCGTTTGCAAAAGTGGAAAGACCATATTGAGAAGTATAATAAATGGTTTTTCGATCGCTGGTGGTAGTAACACTCAAACCGCCCAACATTCCATAAAGTCCGTCCTGATATTGAAAAACCTGTCCGAGGTACGAAATCTGGGCATTTGCACCAGCGAAACAAATAAAGCTTGATAGTATGATTAATAAACTGCTTTTTTTGATAGATGTCATGATTTTAGGCTTTTATAACTTTATGAAAGAACAATTAATTTGAGAGATGGAATGAATTTCCCGTTTGATCCTCAATTAGAACTTTCGACAAAATTAGGAACTTTACTTGTTGCTCGTTTATAAATTCCTACAGAAGTTAGTTGTATTTAATCGTTAAACCGATAAATCAAAAAACCCAATCCGAAGACTGGGTTTTTGATTTATTCAAGCCGAACTAATCTTGAAATTAATAGATGTTGGCGTTGTTCCGGTATCCCGGTTTGTCCATATACCAGTCGGTAAATTCAGTTCCCGACGATTGTGCCCATTGTGCAAAGTGCAGGTAGGTTTCGAGTATATCTGCTTTTTCCACTGGATAAACAAAGCTTGTTGGAACTTCAATTGCCCATGGCAAACCTGTTGTGGAACGGTAATAATAGGAAGCTGCAGGATCCGATGCGTCGTTCATTGAACCAAAATATACTGGGTTGGCCAATTCTGTTGGTGCTTGATCTTTAAAATGCACTTCCTTGCCGCGATCCTGATTTACAAAGATGAATGGGTTGAAAGGTGCTGTACCTATACTGTTTTGTGGTGTTGATAAGTGTACCGTAACAGTTTGAACTTCCGTTTGTACCGAGTAACCTCCATGTTCAACATTGATCAACGAACGGCCGAGAAGGGTATTTACAGCATCAACCGGAATAATTACAGTGTGGGTGGTATGACCTGCTTCATAACCTTTGGGATCCATGTTAACTACGGTGCCTACTTTAATACATCCTGTAACACTTGCAACATTGGATGGTGCTACGTTTAGTGATACACCAAAACCGTTGTCGAAAGAAGCACCCGATGATTTTACTTGAAATTTGGCTATCAGGTCAACAACTTTATTTTGAGCATTGGTAACCGTTTTATAATTGAAGTTCATAACCAGGTCATTACAGTCGTAATCGCCGTAACTTGGCCACAAATCCTCAAAAGCATAAGAAGCAAAATCAACTTCATTTGGATAATATGAATTGAAGGCGCGGGTTGCATCGTTAGGATAAGCATCGAGTGCATCGGCTACCAAATCGCCATCAGCATCAATTATAGTAGGCGAAACTACAGTAATAACCAATGTTTTGGTATCTGTTCCTCCGCTATTGGTTGCTGTTAGCCTAACATTGGTTGTTCCAGTCGAAGTTGGTATTCCACTTATTACTGCAAACCCTGCATCAAATGTTAATCCGGCTGGTAAGTTGGTTGCGTTGTATGTGATAGGCTGTGTTCCTGTTGAAGTAATACCGTAGCTGAAAGGCTGGTTTTTTACGCATGGTGCTGATAAAGCACTTGTAATTGAAGGCGCTTGTACAGGATCGATAATTGTTATAACAAGTATTTTTGAACTGTTGCCATATTCGCTTGTAGCAGTAAGTGTTACATTTACCACGTTAGCTTGTGAAGGGGTGCCGTTTATTGTATTGGTTTCGTTGCTGAAATACAAACCTGCTGGCAAGTTCGAAGCATCGAAAGTGATTGGGGCTGAGCCTGATGCGGTAACCGTGTATGTCGAAAATTGCTGACCGGTAACAGCAGTTGCTGTTAGGTTGCTTGTAATCACTGGTGGGTTGCCAACTGTGAGTACAAAGTTTTTATTGCTGCTGCCAAAACTGTTGCTCGCCGAAATGGGTATGGTATAGGTGCCTGCCGATGTAGGAATCCCGTTTATTTCGTGGGTTGTAGCATTGAATGTTAAACCGGAAGGAAGATTGGTTGCATTGTAGGTTATCGTGCCGGTGCCAGATGCAACAATTGCATATACAAACGACTGGTTAACTGGGGTATGTGCTACAAGTGTGCTAGTGATTAAAGGGGCTGAGCCTGGTGCTATAATGGTAAAAACAAGTGTTTTCGAAGCGTTTCCAATTAGATTATCAGCTGTTAGTATCACATTTTTTACCTGTGCGGTTGTAGGTGTTCCACTTATGGTGTGTGTTGATGCGTTATATGTAAGACCATCAGGAAGGTTGGTTGCGCTATATGTTATCGGGTCGGTTCCAGTGGCTGTAATAACATAAGGAGTTATTGGTGTGCCAGAAACACCTCCTGCTGTAAGCGTGCTGGTGATCGAGGGAGCTGTTGGTGCGCTACAGTCTTGGGATGGGATAGTATAGCCAGGATTGTGCCAAGTAACATGCGAAGCAAAAGTGCCATTTTTGGGGCTGATAGAAGAAGCCCAAACGTCAACATAACCCGAAAGTGTTCCTCCAGATATCCTGCTTGAAGAAGAACTCAATGCGTGAATTTGTGATCCTTGCGATGAAGCACCTGTAATAAAACCTTCAACATTTATTGTGCCTGTTTCGATAAGGCTCTGTAAACCAAGCGATACATAGCCTTGGCCACTAACGTTAAATTTTCCTGATATCTTAATGTATGCATTTGGATTATTCACCAGACCTGGATTTGCTAAAGAACCAGTTGTAATTTTAAATGCCCCATCTGATGAATTGCTGTTGCAAAACAACTGGCAATAATTAAGGATCCTGCCTATATCCTCTGTTTGTACTTTGCCTGTAACGGTTGTTTGGTGTTCGTTTATCAACGTTCCCCTCACATGCATATCATTCGATACTGTAAGGCTGCCCCAATTGTGTAAAGTTGCCCCGGTGTTGATCTGTAGGTTTTTTTCGTCACCTGACTGTGCGAAATTGGCAGTACCAAAATTTTCAACAGTTCCATCCAAATTATCGATCGGAACAGTTACAAATCCCGAAGGCGAAACTATCAATTTGCCTGATCCTGATAATGAAGTAATATTGGCAGAGCCGCAAACCCTTACAGTTCCACCCTCATTGATAGTTAATTTCAGGTTAGTGAGCGAAACTCCAGGCTGAACTACTTTAATTTGGCCTGAAATAACAGTATAACTTCCATTAACTGTAATTGGAGTTCCAGTGTTGCAATCATTGGAAGCCGTTGCATCCGTTGATTTTAAACCTGATTGGCCAAATGTATAATTAAGTGTCGCACCTTGAATTGGGACGGCAGTGTATTCGTTTATCCCTAATGGCGAAATTTTACCAACCCAAATTTCTTTTAAACGCGAAGGAACCCTCAAACTGGTTTTGAACCGCGAATTGCTGGCTACAGCTCCGGTAGCTATCATTTTTCCACCTGTTTTAGGATCTGCCTCAAAAATCTGTATGATCGAGAGCATTTGATCGCCTGAAACCGGTATGCCAATTGACACATCAAGATTGATAAAATTATCAA
>CAIRHD010000618.1 GCA_903878265.1 uncultured Bacteroidales bacterium
AACATCCTGGCAATCATGAACCCCGATATGCGCGACCAGGTTGATATAAGGCATAAACTTTACGACCATGTACATTTGATGTCGGATTTTACACTCGATATCGATTCGCCTTATCCTGTACCTCCACGGCCGGAAGAAGCCCCAACACCGGAAAGGATTCCATATACCCAGGAAAAAATAAAGCTCAGGCCGTATGGTAAATATATGCAGCACATGATCGAAAAAGCGGTGGAATACGAGGAAGGCGAAGAAAAAGATGCTTTGGTAAAAACCATCGCCAACAATTTGAAAAAAATGTACCTGAACTGGAACCGCGATTCGGTAAACGATGAACTAATCCATGAACACCTCAGCCTGCTTTCGGGAACAAAGCTCAAACTCCGCGACGAAGACCGCCTCCATTCCACAGTTGATATTCTAAAGGCTAACAAACAGGTTACGGAAAAACAGAAAACAACAACTTTCAAACGCCATAAGTTTCCAGGTAAAAAGACCGAGAACAATGGCAGGAAAAAGAATTTTGGAAAATAATAGTTGCATTTAAAAAATGCAAGTTCAATCCTATAAGTCTTTTTTCGCCTCGATAGGTTAAAAAGGCTTCCAATATCAATCTTATAACCTACTCCCGGAACATTTCCAAGTAATTTGTAATAGAATCGTTTAAAACAAAGATCTAATCAGGAATTGGATTTTTGTTTGTCATTTCTATGGTAAAAACAAATAACTCAAAACACGTCGGTTTTACTTGCATATCATTTAATATTTTCTGTAACTTCGTGCTTAATTTACCGTCTTACAATTCAAATTAAAACCGCAATTCAAATGAAACAATTCTTTAAGTTTACTTTCGCTTCCATGCTTGGGTTCATTTTGGCTGGAATCCTGATGTTCTTTATCCTTGTCGGCATTGTAGTTTCTGCCGTTTCTATGGGCAAAGATGATGAAGTGGTTGTGCCCGACAAAACAATACTGATGCTGACTTTCGACCAGCCTATCAGTGACAGGTCATCAGATAATCCATTCGCGAATTTCAATTTCAGCAAGCCTGAAGCATCGAAACAGCTTGGTTTAAATGATATTACTGCCAGCTTGAAAAAAGCCGCAAACGATCCAAAGGTAAAAGGTATTTATCTTGAACTTACCGATCTTCCTTCAGGACAGGCAACCATCGAAGAAATCCGCAATGCTTTGATCGATTTTAAGAAATCAGGCAAATTCATTGTTTCCTATTCTGAGGTTTTTACGCAAAAATCCTATTATCTGGCTTCGGTTTCCGACAAAATTTACCTCAATCCAGCCGGAGGAATGGAATTTAAAGGAATGGTTGGACAGGTTATGTTTTTTAAGGGGATGTTGGAAAAGTTGGATGTTGAAGCACAAGTAATCCGTCATGGCAAATTTAAAAGTGCCATTGAGCCGTTTACCCTTGATAAAATGAGCGAACCCAACAAGGAACAAACCCTTGCTTTTATTTCGGGAATGTGGAACCATATCCTTGGCGGGATTTCTGATAGCCGTAAAATTTCTGTCGCCGATCTTACTAAGATTGCGAATGAATTCAAAATCCAATCTCCACAGGATGCTGTCAGCCTCAAAATGGTTGACAAGCTTTTGTACAAGGATCAGGTGCTTGATGAATTAAAAACTCGGGTAGCTGTTAAAGAAAATAAAGATTTGAAATTCATGAAATTGGGCAAATATGCCAAAGCACCCGAAAAAGAAAAGAAATCGTCGTCGGATAAAATCGCGATAATTTATGCAAGCGGCAACATTGTAAGTGGCGAAGGCGACGAAGGCACCATTGGTTCCGACGATATTTCGAAAGCCATCCGCAAAGCCCGATTGGACGAGAATGTTAAAGCTGTTGTGCTCAGGGTGAATTCGCCGGGTGGTAGCGCATTGGCTTCGGATGTTATTTGGCGCGAGATGCTGCTTACCAAAAAAACAAAACCAGTGGTGGTTTCTATGGGCGATGTGGCCGCTTCGGGCGGATACTACATTGCGTGTGCTGCCGATAAAATATTTGCTTATCCTAACACGATTACGGGTTCCATCGGTGTTTTTGGCATTATCCCCAACATGAAGGAAATGTTCAACAAAAACCTTGGGATTACTTTTGATGAGGTTAAAACCAACCCGTATGCCGACTACATCCCCGTTACCCGCCGCATGAACGATGGCGAAAAGAAGATTATCACCAATGAAATTGAAACCATTTATACCACATTTATTACCCATGTTTCCGAAGGCCGTAAAATGAGCGTTGCCCAAATTGACAGCATTGGCCAAGGCCGTGTATGGAGCGGTGTGGATGCAAAACGCATTGGGTTGGTCGATCAATTTGGTGGCCTGAACGATGCCATTGCCGAAGCTGCAAAATTGGCAAAACTGAAAGAATACCGCACTTTGGAACTTCCTGAGCAGAAAGATACTTTTGAGCAAATAATGCAGGCATTTAGCGGCGACAACACTTCAGTTTTCACTAAAAAAGAACTTGGTGCTGCCTATCCGTATTTCCATTACCTGAGCCAGATGAGCCACCTGAAAGGTGTGCAGGCACTTATGCCTTACGAATTCGATATTAAATAGACCCAAACCTCATTCAAAAAAGGCGGTTCCATTATGGGCCGCTTTTTTGCTTTTTGGAATATTGATACAATGGTTATCAATGGAATTCCTTGCAGATATGTGGCTTGATAGATTGGTTCTGCTACTGGTGGAAATGTTTTTTGTATCTATTCACCCCATCAATTCGTCATTTTTAATGCTTAGTAAGTGCTGTATAGTTACAACAAAAATATTTTTCCCATAATGTTGCAAAGCTTTAATAATAGGTTAATTTAGATGCCTCGTTACTGTTGATTGAAATGAATTTTTGAAACCATATCTGAGGGCAGGGATTTATTGGTAAAGATGTATAGATAGGTTTTGTATTATTCGTTGCAACACAGGTAAAGCCGTTCAAAGCGAAAACCAATAGGGTTTGTTTTTAAACTTGCTTTATCATAAAAGGTACGAATTGCGATTTACGATGTACTATTGGTTTTC
>CAIRHD010000619.1 GCA_903878265.1 uncultured Bacteroidales bacterium
ACCACCAAGAACATTTGCTGTGCTCCATGATGTACCTGAAGTGGCTTTAAAATTCACCCATTCGTAGTTTGGCTCCCACCATGCAAAGAAATCGTAATTAGCTGGTGTGGCGTTGGTAAAATCAGGGTCAATTGCTTGCGCTGTAACCGGTGATGAAAGAAAATGCCATCCATGGTTTGCCAAAGCACCAGTACCCCAAGCAGCAACATCCCTCTTAACAGTAGCAGATACAGCGGAATTTTGTATCAATGAGCCACCAGAGTTTACAACTAAGCCACTTGTACCAGCACTGTTGGTTAGTGTGCCGCTAACTGTTAATGAACTTGTAGCACCAATGGTAATGCCATTAGGCCGCGTAATACTAAGGTTGTTTAGGCCGTTGGTTATAGCAGGCAAGCTAAGGCTAGCCCCTGTGCCTCCCACAGCAATATTGCTTGTAGCTCCACCAGTATAGGTACCTGAACCGCTCAATGCACCGTTAATAGATAAGGTGTGAGCACCAATTGCAATGTTACCATTATTAATTGTTGTGCCGTTAATCGCAACATTCCCTGTTAAACTTAATGTATTCGACAGCACATCTACATCGTTATAATTACCTGCAGCAATGCTACTTGCAGCATCGTATTGAGGATTGCCTAATACTGCACCCCAGTTTGTGCCTACCCGAATTCCATCAACTACCAAACCTGGAGAAGAAGCAGATCCTCCTTGCCTTAACACAACCGCATCCAAACCAGTTGCCACTGTTGATGCCGTTATATCGGTTAAATCTGCAGTCCCAGGCTCTGATGTTACCGATGGATTAATAAAAAGACTTGATGTAGAGGTAGAAGAAGTGAAAACATGCTTAACAACCAATAAAATAGGTGTGCCAGTATTATACTCAGTTATTCCATAATTAAGAGTGCCATTTGTTGAAATAGCAAATAATACTTTACTGGCTGTACTGCCTCTCTTTGCGTATAGTCTAGCTCTGAAAGTAGCGCTGCCTCCCATAGTACTAGCTTCTCCAAAACAAATAAAATAATCACCACCAGTAGCTATAGAAGTAAAGTTAACCAAACAACTGTAGTAAGCGGTTGCTGAACCAGCACCTGGATTTTGACTTGTGAAAGTCCTGTATAAGTCTTGACCACCTGCAGTTCCCATAATTGCGGAGTTGCCGATATTTGAAGATCCATAATTTGTGAAAGACAAACCATTTCCACTCCCTGTATTAATTGGATTAGTGGCAATAGCCCCTATTTGTGTCCACCCATTGGCGGTTAAAACACCAGATGTTGCTGTAAAATTATCTTCAGATAATAAAATTCCAGCCGCCTGAACCGTAACATTAAAAGCGCTACTGTTTCCAGTTGTTGTAAGGCTTCCTGATGTACCTGCAATCGTTATTCCTGTACCGAGTGCCGAAAACTTTAGGTTACTGAAGGTAGCCGTACCACCGACGGCTGAAACCGGGTTTGTGGCACTGCCTGAAATAGTACCGGTTGAACTCATGGTTACAGGGCCGGTAAAATCCAAATCGAAATTTGCTAAACCATCCAAAGCAACAATTGTTGGCGATGGGCTCATAACAGCGTTTATTAAAACATTACTTGGATTTACCCCAAAAACAAGTACAGTCGCCGTTACTTCAATCCTGTTAATATCACCGGTAGCTGTAGAAACTGCGCCACCTGCATTACCAGCCGCAAAACCCGAACCAGCTGCTGAAGCCGTTGCAGAACTTACTGTAAAGGTGATTTGCTGGTTATCGGTTACCGTTCCATTATAGGTAACGCGCAAATCAAAATCCTTTGTTCCGCCATCAGTAGTCACTAAATTTAATCCACTAAATGCAATAGTTGTTGCCCCGTTTACCGCAACCTCTTTTACATTGGTTCCAGCCTCAAATAATGCTGCAGTTCTAATTGCCGTTGAGCCGCCGGTTGTAAAACTAATAGCCGTTAATGAAGTCCCTAAATTATCAGCATCTGCTGAACCGGCTCCGTCACGGATAGTTAAACCATTAACCCCAACCGAATTGCCAGTTGTTAAGGTTGAAGCTGTTTGATAGCTTGCATAAGCAACATTGGAAGTATAAGAATACCCGCTTGTTGTAGCAATATCCGATGTAGATGTAACAGTACTTGTTCCCGTTAGATTAATCAGATATGGAGCTTCGCTGCCTGTTACATCATTATTTGCAATAATGATTTGTGCCGTTTTAGCTCCCTGGCTGGTTGGGCTGAAAGTGATGGTAAAAGTAGTTGAACCAGATGCAGTAACTGGTGATGTAGTTGCTGTTTGGTCGATGGTAAATTCCGACAAATTGGTGCCACTAATCGCAACCTTAGGTGTGCCAGATAATGTTAGGTTGGCAGCACCCGTATTTTGAATGGTAAAGGTTTTTACCGATGAACTGTTACCTGAAACCACACTGCCAAAGGCAAAAGTACTGGCACTTATATAATTGGTACTGCTTTCCTGTATGTTGATTTCAGGCTGTGGATCTGTAATATCGAATGCACTGCTAGTAGCATCTGTAATTCCAGAAGATGCAGCCGTTAAAATTAGCCCTGTGCCTGATGCGGTATGTACCAAGCTAGAAAATGTTGCCACATTGCTTGCCCAACTACCCGAAACTGGCGAACCTGTTAAAGTACCTGAGGATGTAACAGTAACTGCAATTGAATAATCCAAATCGGTATTGTTGTTCACATCCTCAGCTTTTGCTGTTGGATTGGGGGTCATTGCCAAATCTTTTTGTGTGTTTGAAGGCTGCTGGATGAAAACTAATTTTATTGCAGTTACTTCAATTCTATTGTTATCACCCGTTACCGAGGAAGCAGCCCCGCCAGCATTTGCAGCCGCAAAAGTTGAACCTGCCGCATTAGCTGTGGCTGACGTTACTGTAAGTTGAAATTGTTGGTTATCGATTACTGTAGAGTTAAAACTGGCTCTTACTATAAATATTTTTGATGCGCCATCGGCAGCCGTTAGGCCTGTTAAACCTGTAAATGCCACAGTACCTGAACTTACCGCCAATTCAGAAATTTCAGTTGTGCCATCGTATAGTGCTAATCGCCTTACATTTGCATAGTTGGACAAAGAAAAAGTAATCGCTGTTAATTCAGTGCCAAAAGCATCACCATCGGTGGTAACGCCACCGTCGCGAATATCGAATTTTGCGACTTCTATACTATTGGCATCATTAATAATATTAGTTGACTGATAGCTACCATAAGCAATATTGGTGGGATAAGTAAAGGAAGTATTTGCGATGATGTCGGAAGAGGAGGAATTTGAAGGAGTTACTGTCCAATTTATTGTAACATCATCAATAGAAAGTCCATGGTCGGTTCCTGTATGGTCTGGATCTTCCCATTTTAACATGATGTAATCATTATTTGCAAGTGATAAAGTTGGAATTGCTACATTTGTTGCTGTCACTTTATTTGCGGCAGCATTTCCGTCTAAAGCTGCAGCTGTTGCAGTATTTATAGGACTACTAAGGGTTAATCCGGTTACTTGAGTCCAACCTGTGTTTACATTTGGGTTTAATGATGTAATTGTTGAGGAACTTATTTTATAATAGAATGTGATATCCTGTGCAGTCGTAACACCACTTTTTCTCCATTGCTCAAGTGTATAGGTTACCTTAATATCTGTAATCGCATTTCCTGAAGTATTTCTTAATAAAACTCCATGTGCAAAACTTCCGGCTGCTGCATTACTAGACCCTATTGTCCCTAAAGCCCTTTCAGCAGCAGTTCCGGTTCCATAGCTGTATAATGTACCTGCAGTTCCTGAACCAGCGTCTGCTGTGTAAGTGGTACCGGTACCTGTTCTCTGGGAATACCAGTTTGCTATCGTTGAATTGTCTGTCCATGCGTTTGTTGAACCACTTGTAGCAAGTGCGTTAAAATTCTGTGTATGGCTTCCGGTTGTGGTCATTCCAACCTGCCCCCATCCCTTTCCCGGCATCATCAATAAAACAACAATAGCAACCAAAGCAAGGCCGCGCGAAAAGAGTAATTTGTTTTTCATAGTATTTGGTTTTAATTGTGCTGGTTCAGTTTGGTTTATTTTTTCAACAGCGGTTTTTATAAGCGTAAAGCATCTCTGCAAGGATATATTATAGCTGCAACATTAAGGTTTGTAAAGGATGTGGCAGCAATGCTAAATCGGCAAGAAGAAAGAAGCAAAAAGAACGAAAGCATAATTATTAATTTAAAGCCGTAAAGATAATAAAAGTATTTAAATGCATTGATAACCGATACCTTGAAAAATAAAAAAATAATTGTTTAATGCATCTTCAAAGGTTCATACTTCGACGAGCTTAGTATTCCAGACGATAGTTCATAGTATGACCCCTGTAATACAAGCGGGCAAAAAATTATTGTTAGAAGACGGAAGCCATGAAAATATTTCTCCTATTACAGGTGAAAAATTGTTTGTCAATTATTTTCATTCAAATAATTTTCTATCAAAAGAAATATCGCTTACCCTACACTTCGATCTTATGATTTCGGCTTTCTATCATGCACAAGCCAAATGCCATTCAATTCGTGGCAGAACCAAAACACAAAAAGCCACCCTTTCACAGGATAGCTTTTTCATTTTAAGGTTCGTTTGTTTTGGGTATGTTTTTCCCTTTTCCGGCATTTTCCGTTATCAACTCTGTCAGGGCTTGAGCCTGTCAGAGTTTTTGCAGAAAGCAACCCCCACTAATGTTTTCAGGATTATTCCTCGGTTTTGGCAGCCTTTACTTTGTAAACCTTTCGTCCGGCATACGCAGCCGCAAGTGCAAGCAAAATAAAGGTGCCTTTGCCAACTGCCGCACCGCTATCGCCCGGTGCTTTATTGGTACTTGAACCCTTGGCACCTGTTCCCGAAGGTGGAGGAGGTGGGCCTTGTGCCAGACTGCTGTGGGCTATTGCCAAAAAACATAAGAGCAAGCTTGCTAACACGAATAATTTGACTGTCTTTTTCATTTGCCTGTGTTTTTAAAATGCAATATCAGGTTTATTATATCCGGGAACAAACCTGCGCGGCCTGTTCCCGGAGTGCAATTGTTACTGCTGTTTAACAAAAACTTTGCCTGTAAAGGTATTTTTTTCAGTGATTACTTCTACCAAATAATATCCGGTAGCGGCAGCGATATTTATTTTTGTACGTTCGCCATTCAGGTTTTGATGTGCCATAACCTGGCCGAGGGTGTTGTAAACAAATACCTCGCCCTTAACCGAAGTTGTCGAAGTATTGTCAACATACACTGTATTGTTGCTTGCATAAATGGTGAATGGCTGAGGGGTTGTTGTTTCGTTAATGCCTACCGATTTGAAGGTAAGTTTAAAACGGCTTGGCTGATCGGTGGTAGAAGCTGCAAATGTATAAACCGGATTATCCGAAAGGTTTTGAGTTTTGCTAAGTTTGTTATCAACCAAGTATATATGGGCCTCTGGCAGGTTTTCCAAGTTTGCGGCAAGGGTGTATTGTCCATCAATGCCCGCTTTAAATGTAACCGGAATAACTGTTTCGTTGGTAAGTGTTTCCAGAAAACTGATGCTGTACTCGGTGCCTGATTTAGGTGTAGAAAGGGATGGTGCGGTGGCAACAAAACTGTACAGTTTGGCTGCGCCGCCAACAGAAGTGCTGTGCCCAAACTCTAACACAATTTCGTCGGAACCGTTGTTTCCCGGAGCAGTTACGTTTAAGCGGAAACCTAGGTTATCACCAGATTTTAACCAAGTTTGCGAACTATGTACACGCATGGCATCGGTCATAGTTAAATTTCCTGCTGCAATGGCTTTTACAATGAAACCCTGCATAGGTGCAATATAGCGGCTTACCCCATTTGTACCGAAATTGCTTGCAAGAACATCGTTATATGCCCCATAGTTGTTTTTTGTTTCGTTCCATGTATAAATATTATGGCCACCACCAGAATCAGTTTGGATGTTGTCTTTAACCCATGCACCACTTTTCCAATCTATTGATGAAGGATAAGGGTTACCTGCAAGATTGGTTTTAGCATAAGTGCCAGTGCCGGAAGCTGTCATTGGGAAATTAATTGTACCTGAGTTAAGAGTACCAGTAAATGTTTTGGTTGGATTTGTGGCTAAGTATGCAACCAGATATCCTTTTCCCAGAACAAAATTAGTGCTTCCGTTTGCAGTGTTCCATGTTGGCGCAGTGCCAGTGTTTTTGTAATTGACCCAAACGCTGCCAGTTTCGTACCATGTAAAAAAGTCTTCAGCGGTTGAACCAAGTGAAGGTACAAACTCAGGTTCAATTGCCTGAGCCGTTACCGGTGAAGATATTTCATGCCAAGCGTTTGAAACACCAGTAATGTAGCGTTCAACAGTAGCATGGGGAGATGAACTTGTGATAAGTGAGCCTGTGCCTGTACCATCAGATTTAATTACCAAACCAGCATCGTTTGTGTTGGTGAGGGTGCCACTGACTGTTAATGATTTTGTACTGCTGATAGTGACCGATTTGCCCGTATTGATTGACAGGCTGTTGGTGACAGCAGCTACGTCAATTGTAACATCGCCATTAACTGTTGCATCTATACTTGATGTAGGGATGCCATGACTCCAGTTGCCTGATGTACTCCAGTTGCCGGTGCCGGTATAAGTGGTGGTTGCATCCACCGTCCAACTTTCGGTTGTATAAGCCGAAGGGCTGCAAACCGTTGCCGTGCGGCGTGTGCGGATATCAACGGAAGTTTGACCGGTGGTTGAGAGATTGGTGCCCGTGGTGTATGATGACCATGAGCCAGTGCCACCGAAACGGTATTCGAGTTCATCCGTGCCATTGCCTCCAGATCCGGCTGTTAGTGCTGCCGAAACATTTGTACCTGTCAATACACTTGCTGTATTTGGGGTTTTGGCCAGTGTACCTGCCACAGGGGTTGCTTCTTCAGTTATAACAGCACTACCAGTCATGGAAGTTGTGCCGCCGAGATTGGTGCCGCTTATGGTGTAGGTTCCAGCAGTAAGGGTACCAAATGATATGGCTGAGCCTGTACCTGCCATCTGGGTGCCACCCGGTGAAATGGTGTATGTGACACCAACCTGAGAATTAGCTACGCCAACTGGTAATCCGCTGCCGCCCTGACAGTAAGCACCAGTGCCGGTAACACTATAAGCAGTAGGAGCAGACATATCGCCTAACCCGAAGTTGCTAAAAGTATTTAAATCAGCGGTATTGGTATAATTAGGCGATGCAAAAGTTGCTGCAAATGCAGTATTTGATATGCCATCCCCTTTTAGAAGCACAGCCGTATTAGTTGGCGAAAACCCGGTGCCATCCACTGATATTTTATACGTAAAAGCACTGCCGCCGGTTTGTGCTACTGTCCAGTAACGTGAACTGAACAGCGTTGTAGCACCAGGAATTGTTCCCGGCAATGCGCCTTCTGTTTGTTCTGCCGTTACAGCACTGGTGCCGGTTAAAGCTGTATAGTTTAATGTGAGAGGCCTATAGTTACCGCCTTTCCCTATCATAAAGGTTTTTGAACCTACTGCTGTATAGGATTGGATAAGTTTTCCGCTAACATGGGATGTAGCTGAACCGCCTGTATTAGAGCCGCCAGCAGCAAGAGTAACCGAAGTTGCGCCGGAAGTAATAATGTGACCACCGTTGGCATTGCCTCCGTTTGTTCCATCACTGAAGGTGAGGGTTTGATTAATGGTAATATTATCGACAATGGTAAGATCATTCCCCGATTTACCCATATTGAGGTAATCGAAGGTGGTAACACCTGTTAAAGTTTGTGCGTTGCCACCCTGGAAAAATACAGCCCGGCCATTTGGCGTTAATATACCAGTGCGTGTATAATTGCCTTTGAGACATAAATCGCCACCAGCCTTATTTCCTAACGAAAGACTACCATCCAATACCAAATTGCCACCCACAGTGAGTAATCCTACACCTGCGGCAGGACTACCATAATCCATATATAAAGCCGTACCTATACCGATGGTTAAACTACCTGTAAGCGTTCTAGTAAAAGTGCCCCAATTGCTTGGGTAATTAAGTGTCGTAGTGGCTTGAAGTGTTACGTTTGATGGACTATTGTTCCATTCGTTTCCTCTGGCTATTGTACCTGTTACATTGTAAAGCAAGGTAGAGTTACCACTATAAAGTAAAGGATCAGAAAAAGTAGCTGATGTATTATTAATTTGACACGTACCACCACTAACGGTCAGAGTGTTAGTAGTAGCATTAGTAACCGCAGCCGAAACCGACAAGGTACCGGTTAAAGTTCTTGCAAACCCCATTGTTAGCGGACTACTTGTGTTAACAGTTACATTAACCGGACCGCTGGTGGTGGGCCAATAAGCTCCGCTATTAGCAGTATATGTAGTATTAAAAACTAAGGTACCCGCTGCACCATAAACAAAGGCAGTACCGGTGGCCCAACCTCCTGAATTTAATTGAAATGTACCGTTTACATTTAATGTTCCGCTATTAGTAAATGTGGCTGCAGTGGCAAGAGATCCAGTCACTGTGCCCGTAAAAGTTGCAAGAAGAGTAACGGCATTTGAACAAGTAATAGATGCTCCACTATTAATATTTAACGTTTCGAACGAAATAGTGCCTGAACCTGAAATGGTTTTTCCACTACCTGTAAATGTAAATACTTGTGTTCCGGTTGAAAATGTCAAAGTACCATTGTTGGTATAGCTACCGTTTACTGTTAAAATACCTGTGAAAGTTGTAGTAAGTGTTATTCCTGTACCAATAGTAAAGTCTGTAACTGATGTAGCAGTAGCTCCTGATAATGTGCCAGCCCAAGCACCCGAAGTGCTTTCAAAAGATAAATTTCCATATGCTCTACCAGAGAACGAAAGTGCAGGCGTTAATGTTGAACTTCCTCTATAAATGAAATTGCTAGCAGGATCAAACGTAGCATTTCCAAGTGGAGTTGAAATACCAGAAGTAGTATTATGTATAAAAGTTCCCCCACTTCCGACTGCCCAAGTTCCGGTAGCAGTCCAGGTTCCACCTGAATTAAGCCATGTTCCATTAATAGTTAAATCTGTTCCTGTTCCATTAGCAAGTGTATGGGTAATGGTTGCTGCGACTGTTACCTGAGCACCAGGATCAACTATAACCTGATCGTAACTTAACCCCGTTGCACTAATTGTAACAACATTAGGACTTTTAATAGTTATAACACCATCGGCACTTGTTGGTGTCGCAACTGCGGCAACCCAACTGGTGCCATCGAATCTTTCCCAAGTAGCAGTAGCATTCCAGTTTCCAGTAGCTTTGCTCCTGTAATCGCCAGCGGCATCCGCTGCCCATCCCAATCCGGGCATCATCATAAAAATAGCCATCGCGGCTAATGCGAGTCTGCGTGTAAAAAGTAATTTATTCTTCATGGTTTTTGGTTTTAATTGTACTGCTTGAGTTTGGTTTAATTTTAACTATGATTGTTATATACGGCACGGCATCTCCGCAAGACTAAAATGTGGTTGCAAAACAAAGGTTTGTAAAGAAGGTGGCAGCAGTGCGAAAATGGAAAGAAGAATTAAACTACACAAACAAATGCGCACTTAACAACTTGAGGCTGTAAAGATATTAAAAGTA
>CAIRHD010000620.1 GCA_903878265.1 uncultured Bacteroidales bacterium
TTACCTGATAAAATTTAAAACTATTGAAGAAGCAATAGCACTCAATAACCATGTACCGCAAGGATTATCATCGTGTATATTTACCGAAAATCTTGTAGAGGCTGAAACGTTCCTTTCAGAAACAGGGTCAGACTGCGGAATCGCAAATGTTAACCTTGGCACATCCGGTGCAGAAATCGGAGGGGCTTTTGGTGGCGAAAAAGATACAGGTGGTGGCCGCGAATCGGGTTCAGATGCCTGGAAAGCCTATATGCGCCGCCAGACCAATACTATTAATTTTAGTGGCCAGACAGCATTAGCACAAGGGATTACATTCGATTTTTAATAGAAGAGTACATCTTTT
The DNA here is from genome assembly GCA_903878265.1 of uncultured Bacteroidales bacterium. Taxonomy (GTDB): domain Bacteria; phylum Bacteroidota; class Bacteroidia; order Bacteroidales; family UBA4417; genus UBA4417. The sequence goes on from CAIRHD010000620.1 coordinate 344, forward strand.
AAAATAAGGCAGGTAGCAATAACCTGCCTTTTTAATTGATGGTTTATAACAGGAAATCTCCTGGCGCGCCTCGGTGTATTTGTTTTTTTATGTTAATGGAGAATAGTTAATTGTTAATGAGCGAGTGTAATAGGGCTTTAGTGGGAATAACGTTTTTGATGATTAGCAAGAATTCCCTTATTAAAAAAAATATGTAGCTGATACCCGATAAGCGAATATAACAAGCAGAAATACCAAGAGCGCAATTACCCCAAAATACCTAAAGTGTTGTATGTTTTAAACGTTTGGATTATAGCCAGAGTTTCATTTACTCTCTGGGTCAGAATATCATACGCACTATTTTCAATAATGTCCTTTGTAATTAATTGCGAACCCATCCCAACGCAGATTACCCCGGCTTTGAACCATTTTAAAAGGTTTTCTTCGGTTGGCTCAACCCAGCCTGTTGGCATAATGCTGGTCCATGGGCATGGGCCTTTTATGTTTTCGACGAATTTGGGACCACCAACCTGTTCAGCAGGAAAAATTTTAACAACCTCTGCACCCAATTCTTCGGCATAACTAATTTCGGTAAGCGATCCGCAACCTGGCGACCAGAAAATTTTACGGCGGTTGCACACTTTGGCCATTTCTTCTATCAACACGTGAGAAACCACGAAATTGGTGCCAAGTTGAATATATAAAAAAGCTGTCCCGGCATCTAAAACTGAACCTATTCCTAAAATCATTCACGGAAATTCCCTGGTAGAATATTTATTGAGTTCAGCAAAATTTTCATTGGCAAAATCACCTTTGTTATTTGTTTTTTGTTAATTCAAATGGTCCTACCCAACTGTAGCTTTTCCCTGCAATTTCAACTTGATGGTTCGTGTCTTTATATACATCAGTATTTGAGATATTTAGCATCCATTTTGTACCAGTTTTAGTATCAAAAGTGATGCTGGTATACTGTTCATTATTAAGTAGTATTTCTACATCAGTTATAGTGCTGAATGAATTTGCTGAAATTTCATTTACAGGGTCATAATGCCCGTTTGTTTCAATTATGGAAACAAATATTGCATCCTTCTCTTTGTTTTTCCGTATGATATATGACTGGTCGCGACGGAGGTTGAATAAAGGGTCTTTGGCCCCGAGTTCGGCAAACAGCAACTGATCGTCGGGCGAAACCACCGTTGTGATAGTATAAAACCGCTCGTTGGAGAACCAGTCCAATTTAACGTTTTTATTCCCGGATTTGCCTTCACCGGTTTTCCACAAATGCTGGTATCCGAAATCCTTACCCAGAGGCAGGAGAGTGGTGGGAACAGAATACTCAAAATCTGTATTCATCACCTGGCCCAAAAAGTAGTATGGCAAATCGTATTGGTTTTCCTTTTCCGATTGTACCCGGAAAATATCAACAACCAGTGGCTTCCCGAAAGCCTTATCTTCAATAACCGCCATGGTACGGTGCAAGGTTATACCGGGATATGCATTTGTGTCTTTCGCGCTCATGATCTGAATATCCTTGCCTGTAGCATTAAAAAAATACGGATAGGAATGGTATTTATTGCCGGTTTCAAAATCCCCTTTAAAATGAGAAGTTTCGTTCACGACTAGGGTATTGTGAGCAACTGACTGCTTCGCCCAGGTATTATTTTCAGGGAGGTAAGCACCTCCATTTTTCTGGTCAATGTTTACAAACCGCGCTGATCCGTAATCTTGTATGACCTCTTTCCCTTTGTCGTACATCGAAAAAGATAGTTTATCAAAATGGCCGTGTCCCATTCCCTGCGCAGTATATTTCATTACAATGCATAATTCGTCAGTTGGATCCCCTGCGCGGATAATTCCGACTCCCCCCTGGTCGCCGTTCGCGCCGTCAGTCATTTCAATCGATTTTTTAATAAAAGGTTTCTCCCGACCTTCAGCTAATCCTTTTGCAACAGATAAACCCGTATTATCCAGTAATACTAAGTTTTGCTTTTTTGCAATGGACAGAAGCGTCGGATCTTTCCCTCCAAAGAAGTATATAATATCAACCGCAGACACTAGTTCTCTGGATAAATACGACATGCCCTTTTGCGAGTCGTTGATAGGAAAGAACAGCCCTTCCGAATCAGTCAGGTTAAGAACGGCAAAGAGGGATTTGGAAAGAATATGATTGCGGTATTCGAATATTTTCAGTTCAGGACGGCAGTTTTCGATCGATTCGGCGAAGAGCATAACAGGATACAAAGCATATCGCTGATAATATGGGCCTTCGGTATAATATCCATCCGGCGAAAACAGGTAATCAAGTTGAATAAAAAAACCTGCGCCCGGTTGTTCGGGCAATTTAATCAATCCGCCGTCATTATCTTTCTGGTCCTTATTAATCCCATCATCCTTAAGACCATATAAGGCCCTTTCTATCAATACCTTATCGTTCATTACAAATCCGATCATACCAACAGCAGCAATGCCCCAGGTACTGTGGTTGTGGATGCGGTTAAAAAACTGCGGGTTGCCAACCGACAGAAAATCGGCATATGGCCTGAATAAATCGTGTTCAAGTACTTTCCGTTCTTCAGGTTTCAGCCAGTCGTAAACACAGTCGTAAGCCTGACTCATGTATACCAGCCAGTTGGCATCGTTCAGACACTGCCAGAATAATTTACCACGGGCATAAGAGCGTTTTTCAGGATGTTGTGGAAGTGTAGGATAAAGTTTCGCGTATTGCATCAGCATATCGCGGATAAAAACGGCATATTTCTGCTCGCCAGTAATCTGATAGATTACTCCCGCTTTCTGAAGTATCAGGTAGTTTTTTTTGTGGCGTTCATGCGTATATCCTCCGGCCATATCCTTGGGTACTGGTACTTCAATCCCGTTAGCCATTTCAAGGTCAACCTCTTGTATGGTTTCCTGAAAGGATTGATTTAATAGAGGTAGTTTCTTCAGGTTTGATTTAATGTCCGAAACTCCTTTCTCAGTCAGAACCAGTCGTGGATGCGATTGAGTGAACCCGGATCCTGGCAGGAAGCAGATCAGAAAAACGATAAAAACTAATTTAACCCTGTCCATAACTATTTATTGCTGCTGTTATATACCTGCTGCTAAAATGCGAAAGTCACTAATCCGGTTTGGAAAGTTGGGTATTGGGTAAACCCCGGGAGTACTTTACTTCCAATTTTATTGTCAACAAAGCCAGGCTAAAACAAATGTTCAATCAGCCAAACCAATCAAACCAGGAATATTCTTAGGAGAAATATAAGCCTCCGTTTATGTCAACATTCAATCCTGTAAGGAATGACGATTCGTCCGAAGCAAGGTAAGCTATCAGGTCAGCTACTTCTTCGGCTTTACCTTCGCGCCTGAGCGGGGTGCCGGCTGCCACGCGCTCACGGACTTCGTCCTTGGTGAAACGGTCGTGGAATGAAGTCGCGATCATGCCTGGAGCAACTGCATTTACCCTGATATTCTTTGGTCCGAGTTCTTTGGCCATGGAGCGTGCGAAAGTCATAACAGCACCTTTTGAAGCTGCATAAGCCGATGCCCCAGGACCTCCACCGTCGCGGGCAGCCTGCGATGAGAAATAAATGATTGAACCTCCGCTTTCGGGAAAGTAAGGAATCACTTCACGGGTAACAAGGAATGCAGATTTGGCATTTACTTCCATGAGGAAATCCCAGAATTTTTCTTCCATTTCAACAACCTGATGGCGTGCCACCAAACCGCCAACTACATGAACCATAATATCGACTTTGCCCGTAAAAGCAGATGCAGCCTGCTGAAATAACCTTTTTACATCATCTGCTTTGGTCATATCGCCCTGAACTGAAACGGCTTCACCTCCGGCATCCTTAATCATTTTCAATGTTTCGTCCGCATCAGCCTCGTTGTCGAAATAATTCACAACTACTTTTGCTCCTTCTTTTGCCAGTTTTAACGAAACCTGGCGACCTATATCCCTGGCACCACCGGTTACTACTGCTACTTTGTTTTGTAATTTCATCTTTATGTAATTTTTAAAAATTGATTTAACAATTAATTGAAACCTGGGAATTAAAACAAAAGAGTTATTGTACTTGAGTTTAGCTCTTTATCAGAGATGTTTTTGATAACACCCAGGTATGAAGTATCCTTAAATTTAATTGATGCCAGGTAGAGCGCAAGAATAAAGTCTTTGTTTTTAAACTCCTCAATTTGCTGGTAGGGCCACACTTTCTGTTTCTGAACAAAAGGAACCATGAAATCCAGGGCCAAACGAATGCAGCATCCATCGTTGGTTTTATAGTGCCACAAATCAACACTGACGTTTTCGGCAAGAATTGCCAGTTCCATTAGTGCCCGAAGATTATAATCGCTATAGCTCAATGCTTTGGTGCGCTCAAGTTCAAAGGGTTGTGAACCATCAGGTTTTATCTGCGCTGTAATCCTTTTTTCCTTGGCCAACTCGCAACGGTGTATAGCATAATCAGTTTTGCCAAGGTAAAGGGCTATGGATACTGCCTGAACCTGGTACCAGGTGCCATGGTTGTTGGGTGCATTCGATTCGGCTATACCATTTTCACTTTCAGTAAGCCATTGAAAATAGTTTGTCATCCAGGTTTTTAATCCTTCCTGGTCTTCATTTTTCCACGATTTAGAACCTTCCAGTAATCCAACGGCATCAATTATTTTACGGAAATCCTGTCCCTCCAGAACACCCCAACTACGGCCATCGTTACTCCCTTTTACTGCCTGAGCATATTTTAAGTTAGGGTTCATTCGGGTGGCAGCATCCAAAAACCATACTCGTATCAATTTTGAGGCATGTTCAGCATATTTTTCGCTGGCGGAAAAGTAGTACGCAATGGCGGCATCAAGCACAGCACCCGACATTTTATTCAGATTTTCGTAATCCTTGTACAATTTAACTTCGGGGTTAACAACTCCGTCTTTTCTGATGTATGGCAATCCATCAGGAGTATTCGGGTTTGGAAACCAGTATTTTGCAAGGCTCACAAAGTCGTGTTTATCGCCGCTTACAGGTACCTGATTTTTATCCATAACCGATACCGGTGCAAATTCCAAAGCCTTGTCACCTGCTCTTAATACTGCCGATACAGCTTTTTCTACTTCCTTATTTCCATCGATGTAAGCATTTCGGGACTCGAGCATTCTTTTGCCATTCAATATAAAAACCTGCGGCAATTTTGTAGCATTTGCTCCAAATTGTGGAGCAAAGAATAACCCAATGAGCAAGACAGTAGTTAATAATTTCATTGTTTGTTATTTACATTTATAATCTCCCAAACAGGAAATCCACCCTTATTTTATCTGTTCAATTTTCCCAACAGTAAGATAAATCGATATCAACGACATGGGTACCAATGCAGCCAGCAATCCAAACAATAAGGGCCAGCTGGATATCTGACCCGCAAAAAGAATAGCAAGGATGGTCCCCAGTACCGCTGCAGCACCACCTAAACCAGCTAATGATCCTACTGATTTCCCGCAATGCAGGTCGCTGGGCAGCGTTTGAATATTAACTATGGTAAACTGAAATCCTCCCAGTACGAATGCCATCAGAATAACTGCGAATATGGCATTTGGAACCAAAACGGCAGCAATTACGGAAGGAACAATTATCAATCCGCCTACTAGCATAGCCGTTTTTCGTGCTTTATCGACTGTTGCACCCTTACGGATTAAAAATCCTGAAAACCATCCGCCCGAAATACTGCCGACCATAGCCCCGACGTAAGGAATCCAAGCAGAAAAGGCCAGTTCTTTAATATTTAAGTTGAATTCTTCCACCAGATACATCGGCAGGAAAGTGACGAACATCCACCAGATGGGATCCAGGAAAAAGCGGCCTAAAATAACAGAATAATTTTTCCGGTTAGCCAGCAATTGTCCCCACGATTTTGCTATCTCATTCTTAACTTTCGATTCAGGTTGATTACTCAGGATATAATTCCGTTCCTTTTCGGTTATCCACTTATGCTCTTTCGGTCCTTTTTTGTTGATAATAAGCCACGGAACCAGCCATAATATGCTTAAGGAACCAACGACCACAAAGGTAAGCTGCCAGCCCACCGCCATATATAACATCAGGATAATAACGGGCGCCAGTATTGAACCTATTGATGCCGCTGCTCCAAAAAGCCCCTGGGCCAATGCGCGTTCATTTTGCGGAAACCATTCCGCATTGCTTTTGGTAGCTCCCGGCCAGGGTCCGGCTTCGCCTAACCCGAGCATCATCCGGAACGATGTCAGTGATAATTTTCCCCGTGCCAGGGAAGTAAGAGCATCAGCAGTACCCCATACCAGGACGGAAACCACGAAACCACGGCGCGTTCCTATTTTATCGTACAATTTACCTGAAAAAAGCTGGCTGAACCCATAAGCGATCATAAAGAAAATGGTAATCAACCCTAGCTGGTCTTTCGCTTGTTTCGAAGCTGCTTCGGGCGAAGCATTTTTATCGACAATTCCGAGTTCGTAGGCTATTCCCTGGCGGTTGACGACAATCTGCCCATCCTTTTTAAAGGAAACATTTCCGACTTTTTGAATAATTTCGTCACCCTTTTTTGAGACAAGACTATACGTGTTATCTTCGGCGATGAACTGAGCCTGATTAACTTTCAGTCCGGGATCAACCTGGTCGACTACATTATATTCAATATTGGTCACCCACATGTAATTGAGCGTACCACGGTCAAGGTAATTGATAATTGTGATAAGCATTATCAACCCGATGATCCACCAACGTAATCCTTTAATCTTCATGGTGTTATTTATTTCCAAAGTAAGTTACAGTACTTCCGTCCAAAAAATCCTGACGGACCGGACTGAACACATCCACCAGTATGCCAGTTTCGAGGCATAAAACTCCATGAACCACGCTTGGCGGAACATAAAACGAATCGCCTTCATAAAGCAGTTGTATATTTCCCCCTATGTTAGCTTCGAAAGTTCCGGCCGCAACGTAACTGGTTTGTGAGTGAAAATGCTCATGGGGTTTGCCAATTGAGCCTTTCTCGAATTTTACTTTCACAAGCATGATTTTATCGTCATAGCCCATTATCTGCCGTGAAACCCCACCTCCAAGTTCTTCCCAATCCATTTTTTGAGTATTAAAAAACAAGTTTTCGCTCATGATGCTGATTGTTAATTGGTTATTAGTTAATTGTCAATTTGTTCAGATTGTATGACCAGCTTATTATTAATTCCCAGCCTGGTGTGTCAGGTTAGTTAATTCGTATTTTTTATTGTTTGATACAATATCGGCTTCGGGATAAATATTCAGTTTGTCAATTTTGGTTACAGGATCCCCGTTGGTGAGGAAAAGGCGGAAATCAGCGCTTTCAACCAGATTCAGGTTATTTATTTTTGCCAATTGGACCCCATGCAGGTAAATCACATTCTGCCCTGGGTTTCGTTTCCCTTTGCCGCAATTCGTTATCGTGCAATTCGTTATTTTAACAGCTGGTCCAAAGGTGCTTTCATCCGTTCCTCCCCGATACACTGTGAGCACTGAATTCTGAACATCCGTGAATTCTGAATTTTCGAGTATTACATATTCGGCACTGTAAATTCCCAGGTCTTCGTATTCCTTGTTAAGTTCCAGAACATGACCAGTAATATTTGTAAACCGGCAGTTCCTGATCACGATTGAATCGGCCATTGTATTCTTGTATATTTTCATGAAATCGAAGGCATAATTAACATCAAGGTCTTTTACAGAACAGTTTTCGACGATGAGTTTATAATTACGGTTCATCGAGTATTTGCTGGTGGTAACAATGCTGTTGCCAGCCATGTCGGGCGATTTTGCACCGCTGATTTCTAGTCCCGAAAGCTTCAGTGCGCCTTCGTTTTCAATGGAGAACAAGCTGTTTTTCTCTGTTGTGAGCACAGGTTTTGCGCCAGGGGCAGCTTTAATTGTGACTGCGTTGCGGATAAATATATTTTTAGCATTCGGATATTCCCCAGTTTTGAGAACAAATACATCACCAGGTTTCGATTGGTTCACAGCTTCGGCCAGAGTATTTTCGCCCGGTTCTACTGCAATTTCTTTTCCTGTGCCAAACCGTAATTCTACCGATTTATGCGGATACCAGTTCACCCCGGTATTTTCGGCCGTTGCACCCGGTTTTGTAATTGTACAACCTGCATTGTGCATTCCAGGGCTTTCAACTGCAGCCAATCCAGTTTGATTGGTGACCAGTTTCATATCAACAACTTGAATTCCCTTATCAACAAGTGGTTTTACCCCGGTATTCAGGTAATTGTTGGTGAATGTAATTCCGCTGATATCGTCGTAAGCTGTAAAAATCTCTTTTGCGGTTGAATGATAAAAAACGTTGTTTTCAATTTTGGTATCGAAAGGAACGGCTGTGCGTTCTTTGTCGCTGCCAGCGCAAAGCTGTATATAGTCGCAATCGATAAATGTGTTGTTGCTGAAAACCCCGCCAACAACCTGGTTATAGCGGTTGATTGGTGAATTAGGCACCCCGTTCATCACAACCAGTGCACCGCGGAAACGATAACCTGTGAGCTTATAGAAATAATTGTTGATCGCTTTGTTGCGCTCGTTAATGATCCGGATTCCACCTGTATTATCTTTTCCGTTTCCGAAGAAAAAATTTCCTTCGGCTAAGTTATCATGGCCGTGCCTGTATGAAAGTGTGCCGCTGCATTCCCAAAAAGTGTTGTTGCGGAAGGTATTTCCGCAGCTTTTATTGGAGATAATCTCCTGTTCCCCGTCGCAATGCTCGAAATAGTTGGCTTCGACCAGGGTTCCGGAAGTTGTGAGCGAATTTGGACTGGTGCCCAGCCGCATGGTTTCACCTCCGTTTGAAGCCAGATTTTGACGGAATCCAAAATAATTATGATCGATTTGATGGTTGTTTTCCTGTCCGGCTTTGTCTTCGAGGCGGACAGCAAGGGTAACACCCTGGCTTCGTTTATCTACGAAATAACAATGATCGACCCTGTTGTTTTTGCCATAAAGTGAAACCCATAGTTCCGTTTCGAAACGTTCGGGATTATTGAAATTATCGATTACACATTCGGTTAAACGGCAATGATTGCCATAAACACCCTCTTTTTCGCGAAATGCGATCACATCACCCGTTGGCGTGTAGCCGTTCCTGAAAACCAGTCCGGAAACTACAAGGTATTCGCCAGAGATCCTCAGGTTCGATCGTCCTTCGATAAATACTTTCCCTTTTTCTTCAGCAGTAATCTCAATAGGTGCTTTTTCAGTACCTTTTGCATTAAAAAGAAATTCAGCATTTATCCATATTCCATTGGCAAGGATGATTTTTCCACCTGGCTTTACTGCGTCAAGGGCTTCGTTCAGTTCCTTAACATTGTTTACCTTGATACCGAATACCGGATTATATAAAAGCAAACTGAAAAAAGCAAAAGCTACCAGTATATAGTTTCGGGTTAAGTATGATTTTTTTATCTGGTCCATCTTACTAATTTGTAGGAAATTTTCTGTCATGCATGGATCGAAGTATTGCGTTTTTAACCGTTTAGAATTGGATTATAAATGCTGAAAGCATTATAATCGGTTGGGTGTGATGATATAAAGGAATCAAGAGTAAGGGCTTGCACTATGTTCTGTATTTTTGGATGATGGCCAAAGTCTCTTTTACTTTTTGAGTCAGCACATCATAACTGCCATTTTTTATTATGTCCTTCGTAATAAGTTGCGAGCCCATTCCTACACAAATTACCCCTGCTTTGAACCATTTTGAGAGATTATCTTCGGTTGGCTCTACTCCACCTGTTGGCATGATACTGGTCCAGGGACAAGGGCCTTTAATATTTTCGACGAATTTAGGCCCGCCAACCTGTTCGGCAGGAAAAATTTTAACAACCTCGGCGCCCAATTCTTCGGCATAATTAATTTCACTGAGTGATCCGCAACCTGGCGACCAGAAAATTTTGCGTCGGTTACAAACTTTGGCCATATCTTCTTTCAATACCGGTGAGACCACGAAATTGGTTCCCAGTTGAATATACAAAGAAGTAGTCCCGGCATCAATAACGGAGCCAATTCCCAAAATCATTCCTGGTAATTCCCTGATCGAATATTTATTAAGTTCAGCAAATATTTCATGGGCGAAATCACCCCTGTTCGTAAATTCAAAAAGCCTTACGCCTCCATCATAACAAGCTTTCAGGACATCTTTGCAAACTTTGGGATCGGGGTGATAAAACACGGGAACCAAGCCGGTTTCCTTCATTTTTATAGCTACTTGAATTCTGGTAAATTGTGCCATTTGTTTGTTTTTTCTATTAAGTCAACACATTAAATCCTTCTTATTAAAACTCTAGCGTGAAACCCTTCCCGATCCATCGCCCTTCATCAGGTTTTCGACTTCAGGGACGGTTACAAGATTGAAATCGCCATGAATAGTGTGCTTTAAGCAAGACGCTGCTACAGCAAAATTTAATGCTTTCTGGTCGTCGCCGGCGTATGAAATAAGGCCATAAATGAGTCCACCCATAAAACTATCGCCTCCGCCAACGCGATCGACAATGTGAGTAATGTTATAATCAGGGGCTTTTAGAAGCTTTTCGCCATTCCACAAAACACCCGACCAGGTATTGTGATTGGCATTGACAGATCCGCGCAGGGTTACAATTATCTTTTTAGCGCGGGGAAAACGTGTCATCATCTGTACACAAACCGATTGGTATGATGCCGCATCAACATGACCGCTTGCAACATTTACACCTTCAGGTTTAATTCCAAAAACCATGTCGGCATCTTCTTCGTTACCCAAAATAATATCGCAACCTGAAACCAGTTCAGGCATTACATCGGATGCTTTTTTGCCATATTTCCAAAGATTTTTGCGGAAGTTTAAATCGGTAGAAACGGTAATGCCCAGGCGGTTGGCTACTTCGATTGCTTCTTTTACGGTGTCGGCGGCACTAAGCGATAATGCAGGTGTTATGCCAGTCCAATGGAACCATTGGGTGTTTTCGAACACTTTTTCCCAGTTTATCATTCCTGGTTTAATATCCGAGATGGATGAGTTTGCCCGATCGTATATTACCTTGCTAGGCCTTGCTACGGCTCCGGTTTCGAGGAAATAGATGCCCATACGTTCTCCGCCAAATTCAATATTTTCAGTACTCACACCGTGTTTGTGCAAATCCATTATACAAGCCTGGGCTATATCGTTTTGTGGAAGGCGGCTTACAAATTCAGCCTTCAGTCCATAATTTGCAAGAGATACGGCAACATTGGCTTCGCCTCCGCCAAAAGTTGCCTGAAAACTTGTAGCCTGCGAAAAGCGCTGGTATTCTGGTGTTGCCAACCGCAACATTATTTCTCCAAATGTTACTATCTTTTTCATTGATCGATCGAGCTTATTGAAACTATTTTAGGGTTAGGGTTCAGTATTCTAATATATTTTTCGGGTTGAGAACAAGCATGATTTGATTTTGCAATGCGATACCAGCCAGCAGCCTCTAATACTCTTCATTTCCGGCTTTACCCAATGTGGCCAGAATCCCACCATCTACATACAGAATATGACCATTTACAAAATCGGATGCTTTTGATGCCAAAAATACTACAGCACCAACCAGGTCATTGGGTTCGCCCCAACGGGCTGCCGGAGTGCGATTGATAATAAAATCGTTGAAAGGATGCCCGTCTTCACGGATAGCAGCCGTTTGTGCCGTGGCGAAATATCCCGGGCCAATTCCATTTGCCTGGATATTGTATTTTGCCCATTCGGTAGCCTGACTTCTGGTTAGCATTTTTAATCCACCTTTAGCAGCAGCATAAGCGCTTACAGTGCTGCGTCCTAATTCGCTCATCATAGAACATATATTGATGATTTTGCCTCCTGATTTACGTTCGATCATTCTTTTAGCTACATATTTGGATACAATAAAAGGTGCAATCAAATCAACTTTTATCACCATTTCGAAATCGGTGACTTCCATATCAATAATGGGTGTCCGCTTAATAATACCGGCATTGTTTACAAGAATATCGACGGCGCCCACCTCGGCCTCTATTTTAGCCAGCATTGCAATTACTTGTTTTTCATTGGTTACATCGCAAACATAAGTTGTAACACTAACTCCATTGGCAGAATATTCATTCTTTGCGGTTTCAAGTTTTTCGTCAATTAAGTCGTTTACCACAATTTTTGCACCGGCATTTGCCAGACCCAAAGCCATGGCCATTCCTAAACCGTGCGTCGCACCGGTAACCAAGGCTACTTTGCCGGTCAAGTCAAAAAGATTTTGTGTCATACCATTCATTTTATGGGTTTATGCTTATTTTCAAAGGGTTCATTAAATTCATAGTAAAATCCTGAAGGTATTTATTCCATTCATTTTCATTTTTAATTTCACCTGCCTTGTCCCAACATGCTCCCTGATAGTATGTCAGTGGTTTTTCATTTTGGGCTTTTGCAAAAGCAAGGAGGTGATTTTCAACTATGCTCATTCCTGTGTTTTCGGGCAGAAGGATAGCTACCCCTGTTGTGCCGTCTTTTTTACTTGCAGGTTCCCAGTAGGCCATACATCCTGCTTTTTCGTTCAAAACCATCATTCCTTTTTCATTGCGCTTTACGATCCCTATTGCTACCGGAATAGTATCAAGTCCGTCAGCATAATATGTTACTTCTATCTGGTTTAGTTGTGAGCCGGCATCCAGTGTAATACGTTTTACTTCTGATATTTCGTGTCCGTTAAACTGCCATGGGCTATAAGTAAGCTCGAAAACAGTGCGCAGATTGCCGCTTGTTATAACTTTATATGTTGCCCAATTATTTGAATAATAGAGTTTTCCATTGGAATAAGGGGCTATACCGCCTGCGCCTAAAGTTGGCCCGACTTTATAACAATCCAGGCCCTCGCCATGGTCTTTATGGTAATCATTCAATTTGTACCATTTGTCAATAATCATTTCTGGTGTGCGTTTTACCCATACATCAATCCCACTACTAATTTCGCCAGTTTTTTGTAAAGCCGGGCCGTACATGCGGAAAGCGATTTTATCATTCTCCCAAGCAAAATCATCCATCCTTTCGGGGATAAGCCGCCCATACGTTTGAGTTTTAAATGTTTCGGGAATCCCTTTAGTTATAGAAATAGAAACAGAAGTTTTTGGCTCGATTGATACCTGAACTAAAAGCATGACAGGTTTTTGATTTTCGTCCTTAATAACCTGATAAGGCAATTGCTTGCCATTGGCATCATCCATTACAATAAAAGTAGCCTCAAAAACTGAGGCGTTTTTTTTGACCAGGGAAGCCCAATCCAATTCGATAACCTCATTTTTTCGGTCAATGTTGAGCTTATTATCAATCGTAATGTGAATACCTTCAACCGGATTCAGAGTATCAGCTAACGAAGCATTTTGAACAAGGACCGTCAAAAACAGTGTTGAAACAAAAAGTATCACTATGAATTTTTTCATACATGCTTAACTTTTAAAAGCTTAATATGCATAAGCTATTTTAGATCAGTGGTTTTATGAGCATCCATATCACCATAATCCAGGTTCTCGCCTGCCATTCCCCAGATAAAGGTATAGTTTGAAGTAGCGGCTGCCGAATGGATTGACCAATCTGGCGAGATTACAGCTTCTTCGTTACCTAACCAAAGATGGCGCGTTTCATCAATTTCGCCTATAAAATGACAAACAGCCTGATTTTCTGGAACTTCGAAATAGAAATATACTTCCATCCTGCGATCGTGTACATGTGGTGGCATGGTATTCCAAACACTACCGGGTTTAAGTTCTGTCATTCCCAATTGCAACTGGCATGTTGGTAACACGCTTTGCACGATCAACTTGTTGATAATACGGTGATTTGCCATTTCAGATGTACCCAACTCAACAACTTCGGCATCCGCTTTTCCCACTTTTTTGCAAGGATAAACAGCATGAGCCGTGGTGGAATTCAGATAGAACTTAGCTGGTTTTTCGGATGAAACACTTTCAAATGCAATGTTTTCATTTCCACGGCCAATGTATAGTGCTTCTTTGTAATCCAAATCGAAAATCTGGGAACCCACGGTAACTTTTCCTTTACCGCCAACATTCACAATCCCGATTTCGCGGCGCTCGGTAAAATAGTTTGAACGGATAGGGTCGATGGATTCCAGTTTCAGTTTTTCGGAAACAGGGAATATCCCGCCAACAATAAAGCGATCGAAATGGCTGTAGACCAAATTTATTTCGTTGGCAACAAAAATATTGCTTGCCAAAAAATGTTCTCTAAGTTTTTGTGTATCATAGTGTTTTACATCATTAGGATGAGAACTGTAGCGGATTTGGTAGTTGGTAGTCATGTGTTTATTTTTTATTTTTTATTTTTTATTTCTTTTGGAACGGCTCAGTGCTTCAAGGTAGTAATAATCAGCATAGGTTAGCGGCACATCCACCTCACTGTTCATTGGCTTCGATCCGGTGCTGTGAATCAGGATAAAACCTTTGTTCTCACCAATTGGTGAACGATAATTTTTGGTTAAACTTTCAATAATCTGATCCGCTCTGTTGCGATATAAGGAACCATTGTTACTAAAAGTGCTAAGATCTAAGAATGCAGATGCGATAATTGCCCCGGCCGATGCATCGCGGGGTTCTTCCGGGATGTTTCCTGCATTAAAATCCCAATAGGGAACCATATCTTTCGGCATATTGGGGCGGTTTAGGATAAATGAGGCAATATTTTCTGCCTGCTGGAGGTATTTTGGGTCACGCGTTTCACGATAGCACATGGTGTAGCCATACAATGCCCAGGCCTGACCACGAGCCCATGCTGATTCGTCACTAAAGCCCTGATGAGTGTTCCTGTGCAGTACTTTGCCAGTTAATGTATCATAATCAATAACGTGATAACTGCTGAAATCGGGTCGGAAATGATTCTTCATGGTGGTGTTTGCATGACTTACCGCAATTTTGTAAAACGAAGAATCGCCGGTTAGTTTGGTGGCGGCAAACAGCAATTCGAGGTTCATCATATTATCAATAATAACCGGGAAGTCCCATTTATCAGTATTGTGATCCCACGACCTGATGCAACCAACAACAGGGTTGAAACGCGTGGCAAGGGTTTTTGCTGCCTGAATGATGACATCTTTATATTTTGGATCTTTAGTTAAGTTGTACCCAGTTCCGAAACTGCAGTATATTTTGAAACCCATGTCGTGGGTTTTCCCGTTCAGTTTTTCGCCTTCAATATTCGCAGTAAAAACCCTGGCCTGATCTTCCCACTTCTTCTCACCGGTTAATTCGTATAAAAACCATAAAACGCCTGGGAAAAAACCACTTGTCCAGTCTTTGGAAGGAACAAGAAGGAGTTCTCCTTCGGGAGATAAAGTGCGTGACGAAACCAGTATTGGTTTATTCCTGTTTTGAGCATCATTATTCCAGGCAGTCTTACTTTGATCTATTTGATCGAGCATCAGATTTGTTTGCTTTGCGGCATCATCAACTATCCGTTTTAAATTCTGTGCATGAGTTTTCAGGCTAAGGCCTGAAATCAGGAGAAGTATGATAATGAATGTAGGAAGGCACTTTTTCATAATTCCAGAGTTCCGGATTGTACTTTATAATTATGTATCTTTATTAATTATTGGGTGGGCGGAATTTTAAATTTTGGTGGTTTGACAGCTTCGGTCAAGAGTTTAAAATCATCCGTTCTGAAAGGTGATGCCATAAATCCAGCCTTGTTTTTCAAATTTCCGTCCGTCCAATTTTCCCACCCATATCGAACTGCAACAGGCGAGCTTATACTTTCTGACCAAACAATGATTTGATTGTCTTTTATTTCTGCTTTTGCAGGCACAAATATTTTGTCGTCACCACAAATAGTAAATCCTTTCAAATCGCTGTCAGATATTAACCCAT
Source organism: uncultured Bacteroidales bacterium (assembly GCA_903878265.1). Lineage (GTDB taxonomy): Bacteria > Bacteroidota > Bacteroidia > Bacteroidales > UBA4417 > UBA4417. Next base: position 16,203 of record CAIRHD010000620.1, read on the forward strand.
CATAAATGAAATCGAAGGATAAAATGGCTTTGTTTATTTTAAATTCAACCTTTTTATAAAGTGGCCCGGAATAGGGCACATTAAAGCCATAGACTTTATTAAAAGCAATGGCTGACAACCTTATACCAACAGGCTCCTTGTTTGTAGGATGAATGTTATCTTTTTCACCAAGGTCGATAGTTACGGCCATGCCTGTATTTTTCACTTTTTGCCAGGTCATTAATTGCGCTTCGCGAAGTTCAGGCCATATAGGCCTGTTGCCAGTATCTGCTTTTTCGTAAGATGGCAACTGAACGAACAAAAATGGCATGGCCGGATTGTTGAAATCTTTGCGCCATTGTTCGATCATAACCGGAAATAAGCTTTGGTATAGCTTCGCCCTGCTTGAGTTATGCTCTCCCTGATACCAGATGGTTCCCTGAACTGAATATGGAATGATGCGTTTCAACATATTTTCGTACAAACCCGCCGGACGATTGTAGTTGCGCTCTCCCATAGGTTCGCTTGGTTTTTTTAAGCCGGGTCTAACCACTTTTGTAGAATCGTTATATCTTTTCAAATCAACTTCGTATTTGTCAATCATGGCCAGATATTCCGCTTTACCTAATTTTGAAATGTATTTTTCGTAATTTTCAACATACGGTGCCAGTTCCGGTTTGCTTAATATGGACTCGCGGCTTGTCCAGGTCTGTGCGCCGGAACCTCCTTTATAACAGCATATTATCCCAACCGGAACGTTCAGTTTTGCCTGTAAATCTTTTGCGAAATAGTAGGCTACAGCCGATATCTTTGGAATATTTTCGGTAGTTGCTTTGCGCCAGTTCATATCGCCACGGTTCTTATCACCTTCAAAAGCTTTATATGGAACCATCACAAACCTGATATTTTTATTTGATGCTTTCAAAATTTCATCTTTCCCATTATCGGAATTTTCGAGCATAAACGCCATATTGGATTGCCCGCCTGCTATCCAAACCTCGCCAACATATATTTCGTTGATTATGATTGTTTCTTTTCCGCTAATTACAGTCATTTTGTAAGGCCCACCAACATTGAGAGCAGGAATACTAACATCCCAATTCCCGTTTTTATCCGTTTGGGTATCAGTGGTTTTACCCTGTATGCTTACCGACACTTTAGCTAGGGGAGCGGAAGTCCCCCATACTGCAACCTTTACATTACGCTGTAATACAGCACCTTCGTTGAAAAGCTCAGCCAGTTTGAGTTGTTGCGCATAGCTACTAATGCAGAATATCAGACTTAATAAAATGATTGCAATTGAAGATTTTTTCGATTCCATTTTATCCCTTATTCTTAAGATTTAAGTCTGTGTATTGTTAACATTTGAGTGTTTTCATCTCTTTGATCAATAAAATGGGAATGATCTAAAGTATGACAATTTTCTGAACAATCATTTTTCCGGACAAGGTGATGAATCGCACAATATAAAAACCAGCAGGTAAATTTGTACTTAACTGATTAGTATTTTGTGCCTGCAACAGCAGACAGCCCTGAAGGTTAAAGACCTGGAGTTTACCTGTTTCCGGGCATGAAATTATTTTTCCGTAAACAGTGATACCTCGGACATTGCCAGTATAATCTATTTCGATTGCATTTGAGGGTGTTTTGTCGATAAAGGAACCTGCTGTCAGCTTTGATGGCATCTCGATCGTTGGTACCCCGCTAATCTGGCTTGCACCCGGGTTTTTTGAGGTTCCGCGGGTACGCCCCCTTACATCAAAACTTACCTCTCCGTATTCGTTTGTTGTATAATCGAGGAGTGCGGAAGTGGAAGCTGGCTCGAATATATCTGTTGTGGTTCCAACACGAACCATTTTTGCGTCTTTTCCGGTAATAACCTCTGCCGCTGTATAACTAAAACCACTGTAGGTACCCTGATTCATGATATTATTTTTCCAGGTCACATCAATTGGCGTCTGTGAATTGGGAACAAGAGTGACATTATTTTTACCCGACAACTCATTAAAAACATGATTATGGGCTATCACCGATCCAATTGGAGGCATCACACAGCCAGAACTATATCCGCAAACGTAAAATGATTGTCTGCAATTGACCATAGTATTAAAAACTACCAGTGCATTCTTGACCTGAAAATATTCATTCAGGGCTGAGTTTTTTACACCGGGGACCATACTTAATGCAGATCGGAAATCGGTGCCATCGAGCCTTTCAAAATAGTTGTTATATACTTTATGATTTTCACCAATAATACGAACTCCACCGGTTTCTGAAATTCCGTTACCAAAGAAGTAATTTCCTGTAACAGTGCAATTATTTCCGTGACGCAGGGTGAGAGTGCCTTTACACTCAATGAACAAATTATTTGTAAATAAATTGCCACAGGATTTATTGGAAATGATTTCCATTTCACCATTGCATTTTTCGAAAATATTTCCTCTCACAGTAACTGAGGCAGTGGTCATTGATACATCACTGGTTCCAATTCTGATGATTTCCTGACCATTCAGTTCATCACCATTCAGATCAAGGTTGGGATTGCGGTATCCAAAATAATTATCTGCAATTACATGATTCACAGTCACTCCGCTTTGTAGCCAAACCACCAGCAGGGTACCCATATTGGTCTTGTTTTCAAATGAACAATGGTCAACGGTGTTATTTTTACCATAAATAGAAACCCATTTTGAATCAACCGTCTTGTCGGTAGGATTATAATTGACAATGGCAGTGTTGGTTAACCGGCAGTTTTCGGCTAAAGCCGAACTTGTGGTGCGAAATTCAACGACTGCACTGCCACTCAGATTACCATCTAAAAAATACAATCCCGAAACAACAATGTATTCTCCTGAGAATCCAATTTTGGAACTTCCATTCAGGATAACTTCCCCAGGGGTTTCTGCTTCCAGAACTACCGGGTGTGCAGCAGTGCCAGTTCCTTTTAACGATATAGCCTGATTGGCCCAGATGCCGTTTTTCATCACAATGGTATCACCAGCTCCCCAACTCCGGAAGTTGATATCCGGGGCGGAAGTAACCTGGGTTCTTGAAGCAGTCGCCGCTAAGCAACTTAGAAAGAATAGCAGAATGATAATTGCGTCTTTCATATATGAATTTGCTATCCGGTCAATTATTGTTTTATGCACTTATTCAAATGAATTTCAATTTTTTAAATTATTTTCCAAGCTTTAAGAAAGTTGTTGGCAAACCTTTGCTTTTAACACTAGCAATACTTTCGCCACCGTTCAGATTTACCTTAATGATTGCCCTGCCATTATAAACTTCAACTTTCCGGGATCCGGAAGAAGTTCCCTGGTTGTCAATGAGTTTCCCATCTCCAGTCAACCCAAACAGGACGACATTACGGGCATCGAGACACAATACATTTTTGTCGTCGAACAACCTGACTTCTATTGTTGCGATGTTGTCCGTCTGATCGATTTTGCTCAGCAGCATTTTAGCAGGAGTTCCCCATTTATCAGTCTGGTATGTTTGCAAGATTTCATCGGTTACGCTAACTTTCCCTTTGCGTGCAATTACTTTCAACACATTTTCACCATTGGAATAAACCACATTCCATCGCAAACCCGCAGCAGGAAAATCCTGGCTGTTCCGTTTTTTTGTACCATAACTTTTCCCATTCACAAAAAGCTCAGCCTCATCGCAGTTGGAGTAAACCTTGACCATTTTCTCCTCACCAGCATCGCCCCAGCGGATTGGCCAGGAATGACCGTAAATATGCACCATGGGCTTTTCCGTCCACCAGGATTGAAAAACAAAATAGGCTTCCTTTTTGGTGAAATCGCGTTCCACGACACCTTTCTGGTTCATGTATGGCACAGGATTATCAGGTCTGATTGGTGTAGAAAAATCCTTGAAAGGCCAGTATGCGGATCCTGTTAAATCAGGCATGTTTTCCTGTTCTTTCAAATGCCAGTCAATAAGGTTGCAGATGTACGACTCGCTCCAGTCGCCATCCTTTGAGGCTCGGGCAGCACCTCCAAAAAGGGAAGCATCACCAAGGCGTTCATCGGCGCCGTTTCCGGATTGAATGTCCTTCAAGCCCTTGTCGGGAACTTCCGAATGGCGCATTGCATGGCTGTCGCCGCCCCATTCGGCATGAAAAAAGTGTTTTACCGATTTTATCTCGGTTTCTGTATTTTTACGGTATTCGGTATAAATCCCACGGTACCAACCAGCCCAAATAGAAGGGGAATAGACATCAACAATATCTTTGCAAAAATCACATCGCCTGATGGCTGTCATGCGGGTGGGATCGAGTTTATGGGACAAATCGTTCAGTTCCGTCATAAATGCACGGATTTTCTGCTTATCAAATTCCGGAAAATCGCCAGGCCAGTCGTTTTCGTTCCCCAAACCCCAAATAATTATCGAAGGGTGGTTACGGTGTTGTTCGATCATATCGCCCAACATAGTTTTGGCCTGCATTTTATAGCTATCGCCACCTAATCCACCGCGGCACCAGGGAATTTCTTCCCAAACCATAATCCCCAAGCTATCGCATAAATTGAGTACAATCCGCGATTGCTGGTAATGGCCAAGCCTGATAAAATTGACGCCCATTTCCTTCATCATAATCATTTCCTGACGAATCATGGTTTCTGTCATGGCTGCGCCAACGCCAGCATGATCTTCGTGGCGGTGTGTGCCACGAAGCAGCAAACGTTTGCCATTCAGTTTAAAAGGTCCGTTTTCGACAAATTCAAAATTTCGGAAACCAAATTTCTCTTTGCTGATTTGTGTGCCGGATTCGCTTGTGATGGAAACAGTCGCTGTGTATAAATTAGGTTGGGAAGGCGTCCAAAGTGCCGGTTTTTTGATGACACTGTTGAATATGCTTTTTTCACCTTCAATTGCTTCAATATCCTGATCTTTAGTAATTACCAATTTTCCATCAGGGTCGGAAATCTCAATTTTTAGGTATGCTTTTGGTATTGCTGAAGTGTTCCGTAATTTCAAACTGATATTGTATTCCCCTTCCACTCCTTTAGGGTCAACAGTTGCATTAACAAATAAATGCTCAATCGAAATAGAAGGAATATAAACCAAATTCAAATACCTATAAATCCCACCATAGAGGTTAAAATCGGATAAATCCGAAGGGATCATTTCCAAATCGCGCGAATTATCGCAGCGGATAGAAACCGGAATTTTCCCTTTAAAGGAATCTGCATTTTTTTTATCCTGCAGGAATTCGTTCACTGCATCGGTGATATCCACTGTCCATTCGTTGTATCCGCCAACATGCGAACCTACTTTGGTTAGGTAAACATACACTTCGGTTTTTTGTCCGGCACCTTCAAAATGAAGAAGAGTCCGTCCGTTGGGATACGGATTGCTTATCGCTATTTGGTTTGTGTACCATCCCGGACCCTGATAATAATTTACATCCGGATCCACCGCATCGCTTGCATTAAAACAATGTGGCAAAACAACATTTTCCCAAGCGGGCACGCTTTCGGGATTCCCCGCTTTAACCGGCCTGAGCGCTTCCCAGATACCACCGAGATCGCCTTTCAGGAATTTCCAATTGTCGTTGAGCCTGATAGTATTTTCGGTTTGCGAGTATAGGCTATTTGAAATGCCTAACGCGATGAGTATAATCCAAAATAAGCTAATTCGTTTCATTGTCAATGCTTTTCATGTATAAATTCCGATTGTGGTGATTCTACTTTGCAGGAATTTTAACCAACCAAAGGACCGGATGCCTAACCGGGAGATTCCGGATAACTTCAGGATGCACGGGATTAGCCGGTAAACTAAGATAGGTTGAGATGTAATTTTCGTTTTTGTAAGCCAATCCTGCAAACAACAGACTTGACTGCCGTACCGGCCATTCGTCCCAGATGTAGATATCTTTGGCATAAGGCCATTTTGATTTATCAATGATAAAAGGATAGATAAATTCCATGCCTTTTTGAAGTGATTGCCCTTTTTCAGTTTTAAACCCGAATAAATTGGTTGAGGGAGTTGACAAAATCTGTGCAATATTGCACATCGCATCGATATTGAAAAGCGAGTAGCCGAATGGTTTGGTGCGTTTTAATTCGAGTGGAAAACTACCGTCATCAGCCATCTGGTTTGGAAGCAAAATCGTCTCAAACCGTTCGATACACATTTGTCGAATCTTTTCATTTCCGGTGAGGGTAGCCATCGAAGAAGCTGTTGCAACCCAGCAGGTACCGTGGTTGTTTTTAGCATTCATCTCGTCAAGACCATATTGATGTGTTGTCATCCAGTTTAAAAAACTGCTGAACCATTCTTTAATTTTTACAGCTTGTTTTTCCGGAATAGCCTTGTTGTCGATCAGGATTTTTGCAGACTGGGCAACTTCAACCAAATGATAGGCATCAATAAGCCCAATTCCGCGCCCTGTGAACCTGCCCCAAATGGCCTGTGCATAAAGCATATTTGGATTCATCCGGGTATTTGTATCCACAAACCATGCATTGAGGTGTTCCAAGGCTTTGTTTGAATATTTCCTGTCACCGGTAAGCAGCCACGCCGAGGTTAAAGTTGCTGTAATTTCGCTAAAGCGAACCATGGCATGACGGTGTTCGGAGAAGTTATCCGGATTGGTTTCACCATCTTTTTGCATGTACGGGCCATCAGGTTTTGCAGGGTCTGGCCACCAGTAATCGCCTTCGGAATAGTAATCGTGCACACCACCAACGCTGCGTTTGCATGAAGATGCGGTAACTGTTACAGGTTTCTCTGCCATCATTTCCTCAGCCCGTTTTACCGTTTCATTCCGGATACTATTAATGACATCATCTTGAGCATACAGGCAGCTTGGAAAACAAAACCCCAAAATAATCAAACCGAGTGAAATTATCTTCTTCATGTTTTAGTTGTTGATGCAAAGTTTTACGGACTGCTTGAAATTGTTGGAAGACAGGCTCACAACATAAAGGCCTTGCTTCATGCCGGAAACATCAATCACAAAATGATTGCTTCCCTTAGGTTGTAGTTGGTGGCTGATAAGCGACTTTGCTATTGAGCCATCAAGATTATAAATAACAAGGTCAATATTTGTAGACTCGGCCAAACTATAGGAAATAGTTACTTTTTTCGATACCGGATTAGGGAACAATTCTAGCCTGGAATTTTGCACTGCCGGGTTCAATTCTGTTATTGTAGTTGTCTCTTCCGAAATGGAAAAACCTGCAAAACGCATGGCTTCATCACGAAGTGAGGAAGCAGAATTCAAGCTCCTGTATATTCCCCATTTAGGGCGGATAAACTCGTTGTCGGAGCGGATTGTCATCAAATCGTTGTTGGCATATGATAATATTGTACTCCCATTGCTGACTTTTTTTATTGTGATGGAATACGTTCCATGGAGGCTGTCTATTTTTATTTTTTCTGTTGCTTCCACCCAAATCCCTTCGAACAAGGATAGATTAACTGTTGCCACTTTTGTTGTATTATCATGGATTAACTCCATTTTATCCGGGTTTCCGGCACGAGGTGTTAATGTAAATATTGGCATATCATCGTTGCCGCCAACAGCTTTAATCTGGTGGATATGCGTAAAATTTGATGACGGTTGAAAACCCGAAGGAACTTTAAACTTCCACTTGTAAATAACAGTCTCACCAGAAACGCCTTTCAACTCTTCGGGTGAAGGTTCATAGGTTTTAATTTCGGTCCGCTCTCTATCGAAATTAATACAACGGTCGTTGTCGGGTGTAACATGGCTATAAAACACAAATACAAATTGGTTCAACTCTGAGTCCCAAACTTCGGCAATATGCCGGCCAAATTCGGGATGGATACATTCAGGATTTTCGACAACATTATATCCGGGAGCCAAAACACTGTTGATTAATTCATACGTATTCCCTGGCCCATCGGCTTCGAGAACAGTTTGCGCAACAACGTAACCTGGACTGAGAAGCAGTAGGACAATCAGAAATTGTATAAAAGGGAGGAAATTCATAGTTGTGAAGCTTGTAAAAGCTAATCAGTTGTTTGTTTTTGAATAATTAGTTTAGAGTTTACAGCGTAGCCGTCGACCAACAGGCGGGCAAAGTAAACTCCTGGGATTAATCCTGACACATCAAAAGCATAATTGTGAGGACCAGTAGGTTGGAATTTTTTGGAAATCAAACACTTTACGTTTATACCCTTACAATCGTAAACATTGAGTTCAACTGAAGATTTCTTACCGAGAGTATAGGCAATATGGATTTGCTGTGTTACAGGGTTTGGAAAAACTCTAAAAGTGAATGAATCAGATTTCAGTGCTTCCGAAGAGGAAAATATCGTTGCCAATCTTTCGTTTAACTGAGCCAAAAACAGGCTTGGAATTGCCTCAATATGTATGCCCTGAGATTCGACAATCCCTAATGGGTGAGTTGTCCATTGCCCAACATTGGTGATTGGGCCGATACAACCAATTGCCCAGTTGCAATGGTACGATTGCGGATCCTGAACAACCATGTCAGTTGCTTCGCAATTCCAGAACATGATTTGCGAACCAGACCAACCGTGACCGGAACCGGAATCAGCCCTATCCTGAACACGTAGTTGTCCATCGCCAACGATATTATCGAACAAAATACCGGTTGACCAGCGGTGATGCGGACCCATATCGGCATGTTGCTGGGTTGCCGAACAATTGTAAAATACTGTTGGACCAGGAGTCCGGCTCCCATCCACATAATCGTGCCTGCCATTGCGAGTGGTACAATTTTTTACCAGACACCTTTGTCCATCCACATTAAACGAATACCTGCGCCCCCCTTCAAGTTGTGAAACCGGATCAAGCATCGAACAGTTGTCAACAGTTACAAATGCTGCTCCATCAGCAACATTAACACACGAATAACCAAAGTCGGTTGCCACCACATCCTTTGCCCAGCAGTTTTGCGCATTATCAATAAATACCGCATTCCATCCATGGTCTTCATCAGTTGGGGAAGTGTAAGTTGAACTCATTTTCAGGTTCTCGACCCCACAATTCTGAATGCGAGAAGATGAAAATTTTACCACATATCCGTTGGCATATTGAGGATCAATCAAATCCATTACCGGCGCATCAAAAGTGAGCACATTCCCTTGGACATCAACAATTTGCCTTTCGTAACTTATTTTGTAGGCCGAAGCTGTCCAGTTTGTGGCCGTAGGATCATAATTTGTAAGCAAATCCATGCCAAGCATATGGATCCATGCATCATTGGGTTCGCGCCGCAAATGAACCCAGTCGCCAACAACAAAGGAATGTCCGGCTTCAACGCTAACCGTTTTTGCTCCTATTGGCACAAAAGCGTCGGTAATTTTTTTCTGGGTTGCAGAAAATTCACTTTTCCCTGAACTTCCTTTTATGATAATCAAACTGTATTGAGTAGTTCCGGTTGCCCTGAGATTGGTGGATATTCCTTCGCCCCGCAATACAATACCACTTGCCGAAACTTTAATGGACTGGCTAATCTGATATGTGCCACTTTTAAACAAGATTGCTCCCCTTAAGCCATTTGACAGGAGAGGCATTGCCGCAACTTCGTTGATAGCAGCCTGAATATTTGCGTAATTATCGCCCGAAACTGCATTTATGGTTTTAACAACCTCGACTTCTGGAATTTCAGACTCACCATTTTTGTATCCAACACCACTAAAGTCGGGTATTCTGTTGCCTTTTTCATCCGACTGATATACCAGTTTTCCATTAGAATCTAATGAAACCAAAGTAGAAGTTTGTCCCAATACAAATTCGGATAAGCCTACAAAGCAGATTAGTAAAATAATTATGCTACCTAGTTTTGTCATTTAATTCAGGTGGTCAGCTTTTAGTTGTTTTCCTTTGTTTGATGGTTCAGGCTCTGGCAATATTCGTAAGGCAGCACAAATTCACAACCTTCAGAAATCAGAAATTCGATAATTTTGTTAAATTGCTCCAGCTTTTCGGGCGTCCACTTATTGGGATGACCTTGTAAAATCATGTAATCTGTGAACTTATCTTTGTTTTTGGTGTAATTTTCTTTAAAATATCCGAACTCAGGGTTTCCTGTTCCGTTTTCGATATTTACCCGATTATCGAGGTATAAAATTCCATTCGTGTTATTCGTAGTTTTGCCGCCAAACATAAAAACCTTGTAGTTTGGGTTCTCAATAAAAACCCGATTGGTAACAGAATCACTATTATTGTAGGGAGTTCCGAATGTGTGCATTTGTATGTCCAACAGTTTTTTTACCAATTGATCAGCTTCTTCAAAATGGGTTTTTTGATATTCGTAAGCTGTTCCCAGAAATTCAGGCCTTACATGATCCAGACCGTGATGCCAGATTTCGAAAAGGCTTTCCCCTTTTGCATTTTTTGCACTCAGGTTAGTGTTTAAAATCTTCGGTGCACTGCTATCGTTACGGATGGCAATTATCCCAAGTCCGGCTTTGATTTGATTCTGTATCAAATAATCTAGCGTTGGCACAAATTGGCAGATTCCCTTTTTGACGGATAAATCATCCAGTTTGAGAATGATTTTTGGGGAAGCTTTAGAAAAGTTTAACCCCAAAAAACCGATAAATAATAGCAGTGCTATGGCAATTCGCATTATTCTTCTTTGTTTTTCTTTTTAGTTTCTTTAATCGCTTTGTTTTTTGCCTTATCCGCATGACGGCCGCTTCCATCACCGGTATCAATGTATCCCCCGGCGGGGTTCAAGCGGTCGAGTTCAGCTTGCAGGCTTTTTCGTGCATCAAAGGCTTTTGGGTCTTTTGTATCAACAGGAATCAGAATTTCTTCAAAAGGTGCTTTGCTCATATCGAATAATTCTCCGGCCTGATTTAATTTGTAGTCGGTACTCCTAACATAATAGTTGTTGGCCAATTGAACAAAAATGGATGTTCGGGGATTTCCCTTTTCGCCATGCAACTGTGCGTTAAAGCTTTGGCCATCAAGAATTTTATCTTTCGGAAGTTGAGCCCCGGCTATCTCGGCGAATGTGGGAACAAAGTCAACAGCACTGATTAGTTCGCTTGATACTTTTCCGTTTGGAGTGATTCCTGGCCAATACACAATCAATGGCTCAATGCTACCACCTTCCTCCATCGAACCTTTTTGCCCTATCAGTCTCCGTCCGCCAATGGTTGCAGCATCGGCTTTGCCTCCAGCGGTACCGTTGTCGCCAAAGAAAACCAGTATTGTATTATCACTCAGTTTCAGCCGGTCGAGTTCAGTTCTTAACTCACCAACCAGTTTATCCATATAGGAAATGTTGTCAGCATAAATGTTCTTGCTGTCGGGCTTGCTGTCGGGAGTCGGAAGGATTTCATTATGAACATGCGATAAGGAATAATACGCATAAAAGGGTTTATCCTGGTTTTGAGTCATAAATTCAACCAACTTTTTATGCATAACATCCGGTAGGTATTCTTTATCATTCAGCTTTGTTTCGACGCCATTGACAAGGTAGGTTTTGCCCTTTTCCTGCGTATTCCAATAAACCCCGCTACCCTTGAATTTCAGATAATCGTCAAATCCCCAGTCGGATGGTTCGAGCGGAAGTTGCCCCCATTTACCGATAGCTGTCGACACATAACCTGCTTGTTTCAGGTAAGCCGGCATAAATGTTTCTACCGAAGGTTTCATTTCGCCTGTTGCATCCTGGTTGGTGGCTCCGGTGCGAAACAAATGCCGGCCTGTCAGGATAGTTGCCCGCGATGGACCACATAAAGGGGCAGTAAAAGCATTCGTGAACCTAATGCCTTGGCTTGCAAGTTTATCGATGTTTGGCGTTTTATAATTGTCGGCTCCATAACAACCAACATCTCCGATACCTAAATCATCGGCAAGGATGAAAATAATATTGGGTTTCTTTTGCTCTTTTTTTTGAGCTTCAGCTATTGACGGACTCAGCAAGACTAAAATAACAGGCAGGACAAGGACTACAATAGTCCTAATTAAATTAATGTTCGGAAATTTCCTTAAAATATTCATGGTGTTATTGTTTTAATTTTTGTTGTTAAAATCAATCCAGAGCAATGTAGTTTTAAGTGCCATTGACTCACTGCTTGTAGTACTATTTTTATTTTTCTCCAACGATTTCCATAATTCAAACCACTGCGTACTGTTCCCGGCCAGTGCTGCAAAAAGCATGAATTGTCGTGCTGCTGGCTGGCCGTTCCAATGCGAAACATCTTTATTATAGGGCCATTTTGATTTGTTTTGAATATAGGGCATGATAAAATCTAATCCTTTCAGCAACCCACGGCCATCAGGAAGTGTATAGTTCCAAACATCGAATGTTTTGTCGGAGAGAGTCCAGGCAAGTGAAGCCATAGCATCGAGATTGAAAAGTGAATATGAGTATGGATTGGTTCTTTCCAATTCGAGGGGAAAACTTCCATCTGCTGCCATTTGGTTGGGCAATAAAGTATTTTTGTACTGATCCAGGCATTGTTGCAACACTTGTTCATCGCCTACCAAACGTGCATATACAGCTACTTGGGCATGCCACCACATACCGTGGTTGTTTTTTGCAATCATCTCATCTATCCCATAAGGATGTGTGGTAAGCCAGGAAAGGAATTGTTTGAACCATTCTTTAATTATCACAATATCCTGGCTTGAAACGAAGGACGATTTCTCCAGAATCATTACCGACCGGGCAACATCCATCAACGGAACAGCATCAATAATTCCAACACCACGACCACTGCATATCCCTTTAATTGCTTGAGAATATAGCATATTGGGATTCATCAGGGTTGCAGTATCAATAAACCAAGCTGTTAAATGCTTCATGGCCGATTTGGCATACTTTTCTTTGCCGGTTAAAAGCCATGCTGAAGTTTCGGTACTGACAATCCTTGAAAAATACACAAGACATTTATCATGATCCTGAAAACGCTCAGGATTTCTTATTCCATCTTTCCTAATGTAAGGGCCGTTCGGATTTGCCGGATCGGGCCACCAATAAGGCCCGTCAGAATGAAAGTCATGTTTACCGCCAACATTGCCAGGACTTGAAAACGCTGTGATTGTCCTGGGTTTTACATTAAGAAGTTTATTGGCTGTTCCAAGTACCCTATCACGCTCAACTTCTACGATCTGCTTTACAATAGAATCGTAAGAATTTTGATTCTGATTGACTTCCGTGCCTTTTCCACTGTTCAGGGCAAAGCCTGTTGGGAAAGATACAAGAAGTATCAGTATTAGGATGAGTATTTTAAAACCTTGATTTAGCATTGCCATTTATTATTTCCTTTTCACCTGGGTTGCCAAAAAGTTTAACATTTTTTCATTCATATCTGCGACAGGAACTGAGTACTGAGGGTCATCAGCTACATTAACAGTTTCATTAGGATCTTTCTGATAATCATATAATTCAGTTGCTACTACCAGTTTTTGATCAAAAATTTGGCTGCTTCTGAAATTATCTTTCATCCAGATAGTATAACGGTAACGGTTTGTCCGGATGGAATACCCCATGCATTTCCCTACAGCATAACCCAGGCGTTCCGTCTCACCACTTGAACCGCTTCGGGGATACTGGCTGACGGAAAACTCCTTTACTTTTTTATTCGGCTGTTTCATTACCGGAACCTGACTTTTCCCATCAAGTTGAGTTGGAACCGGAACTCCGGCTAAATCGCACAAGGTTGGGAAAACATCAACAAATTCAGAGGGCGATGATGAAACAGATGGTTTAATTCCAGGCGATGAAATAATAAGTGGGGCATGAGTTGCCTGTTCGAAGTTTGTGTGTTTACACCAGAGATTATGATCGCCTAAGTGCCAGCCATGATCGCCCCATAAAACAATAATGGTATTTTCAGTTAATCCTAACGAATCCAATGTATTTAATAAAACTCCTACCTGAGCATCGGTGTACGAAACGGCTGCATAATAGCCATGAATCAGTTCTTTCTGTTTATCAAGAGGCAGTGTCAGCCCATAAACCTTTTGGTCGGTAAATTCCAGTAATGCCGGGATATCAGAATAAGCACGTAGTTCGCCTGCATTGTGATAGGCAATATCGGGACCGTTTTTCGATTTTTCCTGAAATTCAGCAACAGGCATTTCATCCCGATTATACATATCCCAGTATTTTTTAGGAGCTACAAAAGGCAAATGTGGTTTAGAAAAACCTACCGCAAAAAAGAATGGTTTGTTTTCCATTTTCAGTTTCCCCAAAATCTCTTTAGCCCGCAATACATTTGCTCCGTCATTGTAGGCATTATCCGGAACATTGGCGCACTCAACCGATGGTTTAACCAATTTTGAAACATAAGCATCAATTTCGCCTTTGGTAATTCCTTTATCCTTAGCTTCTTTGTTATATTTTTCCACCAATTCCTTGGTTTGAGGCAACTGATATTGACCTAAAGCTGGAAACCCTGTTTCCGGTGAATAATATTTTGCTTCGGTTTTGAAATAATTATAATACGGCACGCTCCAGGATGGCGCATCCATTTGTTTGTCAACACATCTCGAATCATATACTTTACCAATCCCTTGGGTTGAATATCCCTGACTGATAAGGTATTGGGGTAAACTTAAAATATCAGGATTCACATCGCGCATCCTGGTTTTCAAGTCCCAAATCCCGTTGTTATCCGGACGCAGACCTGTCATAATACTGGCTCGTGTTGGTCCGCATACGGCCTGCTGGCAGTAATTTTGCATGAAAACTGTACCCATTGTTGCCAGTCGGTCAATGTTAGGCGTTTTAATCATTTTATTGCCGTAACATCCAAGTATTGGTTTGAGGTCGTCAATGGCAATGAACAGGATATTTGGCTTTTCAGGTTTGGTAAGGCTTTTCTGCGAAAAAGCAGGCGTTGTTATCAAGCCCAGTAAAACAAGGATTACAATTTGGATTATGCTTATGTGTTTAAAATTCATGATCAGATTTCACTATTTTTTCGACTCACTGCAACCATTTCTACAAACTACTTCCTATTGTTTTGTATAGGCACTTTATGCCATGTATTTGATTAAAAGCAGTTTGAATTTCAAGCTTGATGTTTTCCTGAAATTAAATCACCAAAATGGTTTATTAAGCTGAATCATTAACAGTCAATTATTTGCTTCAGGACAAACCTCTATTCCACCTCATTTCTATTGCTTTTCCCAGTTTTCAGATCGGTTCTGATGGGTGTTTTAAAATCGGCAATTTTTTCATATTCAAGGCAACTCTTGTACTCGCGCTGCATACTTTCAATAAACAATTTTTCCATTATTTTCTGATCCTGCTGATATTCAGGCTTATCAATGACACTCACGGTTTCATTGGGATCTTTTTCATAATCGTACATTTCGCGGGCCATCACATATCTATTGTCGTAAGGCATGTTTGTCCTGTAGCTATTATTCATCCATTCGGTGTAGCGGAAACGCCCGGTCCGAATGGTATATCCCATCACTTTGCCATTCTCGCGGGGATACTGGCTGAATGCATATTCATGTAAATTGGCATCCGGCTTTTTAATTGCAGGAACGAGGCTGATTCCGTCCAGATAGTTGGGCACAGGTATATTTGTCAACTCGCAAAGTGTTGGAAAAACATCAGTAAACTCGCATAATGTAAGAGGTCTTAAACCCGGCTTTGTGCCGGGAACACTCATCATCAGCAGTGTATGAGTAGCTTCTTCGAAATCGGTGTGCTTGTTCCATAAACCGTGATCACCCAGATGCCAGCCATGGTCGCCCCAGAGCACTATTATTGTGTTTTCGCGGATTCCGAGTTTATCAAGTTCGTCGAGCAACTGTAAAATCTGGGCATCCATGTACGACATTGAAGCATAATAGCCGTGTATCAGTTCCCGCTGTTTGTCAGCCGGTAAATGATCCAGTTCTTTTTCTGAATAACTGTCGAAATCAGGAATATCAGAGTAATTTTTCAATTCGCCTGAGCGATGATAGGCTATATTGGGACTGTTTTGGGCTTTTTGCTGGAAAGGTGCGAGTTCGAATTTGCTCCTGTCGTACATATCCCAGTATTTCTTTGGTGCTACAAACGGAAGATGAGGCCTCAAAAACCCAACAGCCAGAAAAAACGGTTTTTCATTCTTGCTTAAGCTATCAAGCAATTCGATTGCCATCCCTGTTAGTTTACCATCATGATAAGTATTATCTGGAACATCGGCGTACTCAACAGCTTTTCCCCTTCCTTTCTCGTTTGGGACATAAGGAAGAGCATAAACCGGGCACTTGGCATCACGGTAAGGAATACTCCAGGATGGAGCATCATGCCCAGGGCCTGTGCTGCCCATGTGATAAATTTTACCCATTCCGGCTGTTTCATATCCCATTGATTTGAAATATTCCGGAATTGTAATTACGTTAGGATTAACTTGCCTGAAATCGGTTACCAAATCCCAAACCCTGGTTTTATCGGGGCGCATACCTGTCATGATACTTGCCCTGGTTGCAGCGCAAATAGCCTGCGAACAATAACTCCTTTGGAAAACAATACCTTGGTTTGCGAGCTTATCCATCCCCGGAGTTTTTGCAATCATGTCGCCATAAGCAGCAATGTTTGGTTTAAGATCATCAACGGCAATAAAGAGGATATTCGGTTTCTTAGGTTTGGGCACAGGATCAGTGGCAAAAAGCAGGAAAGGCATTAAAATTGTAAAAGCCAAACTCAGACTGATCGATTGAAAATAGTTGTTTGTTGTCATTCTTTAATCGTATTTCAAATTGTATTTACTCAAATTTCCGGATTTAATCTTCGCTTTGCACTTTCACGTTCACTTTGCCTTTTTTATTTTTACTCTTATCTGATCCGGTTGGAATCGGTTCTTTAAAATCGGCAATTTTTGAGTATTCGATACAACTTGTGTATTCCATCTTCATATTGTCAATGAAAAGTTGTTCCAGTTTTTTCTGGTCCTGCATGTATTCAGGTTTGTCGATAATGCTGACTGTTTCATTCGGGTCTTTTTCGTAATCGTACATTTCGCGTGCCATTACATATTTTTTGTCATAAGGCATGTAGGTCCTGAAACTGTCTTTCATCCATTCGGTATAGCGGTAACGTGCTGTGCGGATGGTATATCCCATTACTTTACCTTTTTCGCGGGGGTACTGGCTAAATGCATAATCACGCAGTTGGGCATCCGGTTTTTTAATCGCAGGAACTAAGCTTATCCCATCCAGGTATTTGGGTGCAGGTATATTCATCAGTTCACACAGTGTTGGATAAACATCAGTAAACTCAGACAAAGTCAATGGCCTGATGCCCGATTTTGTACCCGGTACACTCATCATCAACAGAGTGTGGGTAGCTTGTTCGAAATTGGTATGCTTGTTCCATAAGCCATGATCGCCCAAATGCCAGCCATGGTCGCCCCATACAACGATAATTGTATTTTCACGGATTCCGAGTTTATCAAGTTCGTTGATTAACATTAGGATTTGAGCATCGGTGTATGATGTAGCTGCATAATATCCATGTATCAGTTCTCTTTGTTTGTCAGCCGGCAAATGATCCAGATCGTTTTCCGAATAGCTCTGGAATTGCGGGATATCCGTATAGCTTTTTAATTCTCCTGATACATGATAGGCAACATCCGGGCTGCCTTTTGCTTTTTGTTGAAAGGGTGCAAGCTCAAATTTGTTCCTGTCGTATAAATCCCAGTATTTTTTAGGTGCAACAAAAGGCAGATGAGGCTTGCGGAACCCAACAGCCAGGAAAAATGGCTTGCTGCCTTTGCTTAATTTCTCAAGGGAAGCAATGGCCAATTTTGTCAGCGCACCGTCAGCGTACGTATCGTCAGGAACATCTGCACATTCAGTTGCTTTGCCTTTGCCTTTTTGATTAATCTGGTTGGGCAATGCATAAGTAGGGCGTTTGGCATCTTCGAAAGGGACACTCCATGAGGGAGCATCGTGGCCGGGACCAGTACTGCCAATATGGAAAATTTTACCCATTGCGGCTGTTTCATATCCCATTGATTTAAAATATTCCGGCATGGAAACCGCATTTGGGTTAACCTGGCGGAAATCGGTTACCAAATCCCAAACCCTGGTTTTGTCGGGACGCATTCCTGTCATGATACTTGCCCTTGTAGCTGCGCAAATGGCCTGTGAACAATAACTTCTCTGAAAAACGACCCCTTCATTGGCCAGCCGGTCCAAACCCGGGGTTTTGGCATTCAAATCGCCATAAGCACCCACGTTTGGCTTGAGATCATCAACCGCAATAAACAGGATATTCGGTTTTTTTGGTTTCGGCTCAGGACTTGTGGAAAATTGCAAGAAAGATGCAAAACCGATTAAAACCAGACTGAGACTAATAGTTCGAAGAATTTTCTTTTTCATCATTCTTATTTCGTTTTTTGTGTTTACAAATTTTGACTTTAAATCTTTTATCTGGTTTAATTTTCAGCACGTTAATTTCTGATTAAAAGCAAACTGCATTTTACCTATTCCCTTCTCAAAATTGCCTTTAATATCTTTATCTATCTCAAAAATACCGTGAAGCAGGGTTACACACTACACATTATATGGCTTATTCTTCAAAAAATCGGTCATAATACAAATCATCAATCAAAATGATGTAATAATGAAAGCACAAGGCGAACACTTTATTATTAAAGTTCGCTTTAGCGGAAAACGCAATTATTTAAATCTCTAAAAAGGTAGCACCAACCGAATCTTTACTAGGAGCATCAAGGCTGGATTCGCCCGAAACCTGGCTGGCTCCAGGCAACTTGTGCCCGGCTCTGCTCCTTCCCCTTATGTCTTGGGTAATTTCAGGGTAGTCACTAGTTATGTATGCCGACAAACCTGTGTTTGATCCCGGCTCGTAAATGTTTGGATTTGTGCCGACTTGTATCATATTCGGGTCAATACCTGTAATTACCTGATTTTCTGAAAATTTGAAATTTTCATATTTTCCCTGGTTCATAAGGTTGTTTTGCCATTTTACATCCATATCGGCACCCGAAGTCTTATCGATTTCAACATTTATTTTGGTTGAAGAAGTATTGTAAACATGATTAAAGGCAATCACTGATCCGATTGGTGGCAATTTGAATGAGGAATTGTTGTAGTTGATGCTGAACGATTGTGAACAATTGACCATGGTATTGAAAGCCACAAGTGCATTTTTAACCTGAAAATATTCGTAAGCCTCAGAGTTTTCTTTGCCCCGCACCAGGCAAATTGCAGCACGGAAATCAGTTCCATTCAGGTTTTCGAAATAATTGTTGTAAACTTTATGATTTTCGCCGATAATGCGTACACCACCAGTTCCCGGAACGCCGTTGCCGATAAAATAGTTGCCATCCACCGTACAGTCGTTCCCATGGCGGAGTGTAAGCGTTCCTTTGCAAGCAACAAAAATATTGTTCGAATAATTATTACCGCACGATTTGTTTGAGATTATCTCTGTTTCGCCATTACAGTCTTCAAAAAAATTGCCTTTAACTGTCACTCCGGCAGTTTGCATCGATGTATGGCTATCTCCAATCCGGATAATTTCCTGACCGTTCAGTTCCTTTCCAGAGTCATCCTTGTTCGGATTCCTGTAACCAAAATAATTATTCTCAATGATGTGATTGGGTATAACATCCTTATCCAACCAAACCACAAGCAGAGTTCCTGAATTGGTTTTATTCGCAAAAGTACAATTGGCCACAATGTTGTCCTTTCCGTACATAGAAACCCACTTGTTGTCAACGGTTTTTTCTGATGGGTTACAGCTTACGATAGCTGTATTATATAAACTACAATTTTCAGCTATGGATGTGGTTGAGGTTCGGAAGGATATAATATCTTTTTCCTTTAGTGTTCCGTTATAAAAAAAAAGCCCGGATATTTCGAGGAAACTCCCTGAAAAACTTAGCGATGAATTGCCTTTAAGGATAACTTTTCCCGGAGTTTGAGCCAATAAAACCACAGGATGAAATTTCATTCCTACCCCTCTGAAAACTATGGTTTGATCAATCCAATTTCCATTTTTCATAACAATTGTATCGCCCGACGTCCATTTTCTCATGTTAATCTCCGAAGCGGATGATACCAGCAAATATTTTGCACTGACCATGTTAACAGAAAAACAAAGCCATAAAATGAAAAATATACATTTTATCATGATACCTGAATTGATTTTTTAAAGTTGGCTCAAACGTGATATTTCTTGCTAAAATATTTTTTCAGCCGTTCTATTTACACAACACAAATTTTGTGGTTTTTATGGAATTATCGGTTTTTAAAATGGCAATATACATTCCGCTTTTCAAACCAGAAATATCCACTACTTGCTCTAGCTTTCCGGCTGTTTGATTTATGTGATTGAGTACTTTTTTCACAGTAATGCCATTTGTATTGATGATGCTAAGGCGAACATCTGATGCAGAAGCCAGATTATAAAAAATAGTAATAGTACTACTGGATTGATTTTGAAGTACTTTCAAATCAAAACCCTCTACTTTCGTGTTGTCAATAATTGTTGAGGTTTGAATCAAATATGACGGCCCAACTTCAGATAATTTCAGGGGATGATTAGTTGCAACACCTGTAGTATATTCATCGCAACCTACATCTTTTAAAGTAACTAAAGCAGGTCTTGGCTGTCCGCTGATATCCAGAAGCAAAGCCGGATCATCATCCACATTAGTGATATTAAGGATTGCGGGATAATTAGCACTTGCGGCATCAATAGCTGGGCTTGATGCAGTTAAGCCATAAAATCCATCCGTGTTCAAGGCAAGTACCGGATCAACTTTAGTCATTCCTGATGGGATTGAAACTCCCAAAGTACCGGTATAAATATTGCCTGCCCAAGCTATTCCGGTTGTTGACCCTGTGAAAATATCGCCAGAATTTTTTTTGAAAATATTGTTCGCCCAGGTATTGTTGGTTGCACCATGGTCAAGATCAATATCTCCACATTCAACAAAGGTGTTGTGGAGGAAGTTGATGTTTTTCAGAATATTAGTCGTATTGACCGTGTAATATACATACGTAACGGCATCGGTATTGTCACCAATCCCTGAATGTTCGAAGTAATTGTTGTAACAATAGATATTGTTCGCTTCCTTCACCCGAATACCTCCAGCCCCGATAAAAAAATTGCCATAAGCAATATTGTCATCGCCATTGCGGAAACAAAACATGGCTTTTTGATTGTTTACCGAAGTATTGTAACGCAGGATATTTTCCCTGCATTTTACCGAAATAGCTTCACTATCGCCTAATCCAGTATTGTTGAAATAGCAGAATTCAACAGTCGTTCGGGATATATATGTGGATGTTGAGCCATTGCTGATGCGGATACATTCGTTTCCATTGTCGCCGCCAGCCCCAGGCATGTTTTGGAAGGAGCAGTAGCGGATAATGTTATATCCGGGCAAAGTTTCATCAGGTGCTATGTGGATGAGGTTTCCCTGTGGTGCAGTGGTTGGTTTATTCTCAAAATTACAAAACGAAATTTCATTGTAGCGCCCTGTCAAATTGATGTATTTCTGAGCCGAATACCCTTTGAAATTTAATTGGGTCAATGTATTATGACTTCCGCTTACGGTTGTTACAACCCCGCTGATAGTTCCGGTGGTGAACTGAAAACCGCTGAATGTAATGTAATTGCCTGCAATTTGAAGATCATTCGTGCCACTCAAAAATACACCTCCGGGAGTAGCCGCTTTTACAGTGATATTATTGGTGCTTATTATTAAATTTGAGTTAAAATATGTGCCATTGGCGAGTTTTATGGTATCTCCGGCTGAAGCATTGTCAATTGCTGATTGTAATTGCTGAACAGAATAAACCTGAACGACATTTTGTGAAAACCCACAAAAAGGAAACTGGAATAGGGCAATCATTAAAATTAGCCGTAAGGTTAAAAAAGGTAGTTTCATTATTAAAAAGTATTTGCTGGCTTATGCGTTGAATTTCTGTTAGACCCAATATAAGAGTTTGAGAATGGATTTCGGAAGCAAATTGTGCTAAATAATTTCTTTCCTAAAGGGTAGAAATTCAGACAATTTACTTCCATCTTTTCAATGGCATCTGTTAGTATTCTTCATTCCATCATTTGAATCTCAGAACTGTCAGTATTTATCGGATTGGGAGTACCGATATTTGACTAGGCTAGGTTTTGAAAAGGCGAAAAAACCTGCACGGCGATCATAGATTTTTTCGAAATATGACCAGTGCAGGCTCAACCAAACCAAAAATCAACCAAATTTTCAATTCAA
>CAIRHD010000621.1 GCA_903878265.1 uncultured Bacteroidales bacterium
ATTTAATAACTATATTTACATATCGCAATATACAGGTGTTATCCGATCGGCCGATAACGGAGCAACATGGCAGTTTCTATATGATTTCGGAACGGGTTGTAGCTTTTATTCGATGGGAACCCGGCTTTTTGCAACGATTACCTGTTGCGAAACTATCTTTTACTCCGACGACGATGGTGTTTCATGGACACAGTGTGTTTTGCTGGGGCCTGAGGATTTTTGGGGCAATGTAATTATGTCGATTACTGATGACGGAACAAATTTATATGCCGGAACACTGAATAGCGGAGTTTTAAAATCAATTGATAACGGCATACATTGGACTAAATTAAATTTTCCCACAGCAGGGAACATTCCTGTCCGTGTGGTGCTTACCAACGGAACTTATCTTTATGCAGGAACCAGTAACATATACGGCGATGGCACCATAATACCGGTAGGAATCTATCGTTCAGGGGATGAAGGGGTAACCTGGGAACTGGTTAATAATGGTTTGGGAAGCATGGATATAGGTGCAATCGTATTTGCCGGTACCGACTTGTATGCAGGAACAAAGGCCGGAGTATTTATGTCAACAAACAATGGCGATACCTGGACAGCTGCTAATGATGGCTTTTCAGTTATTCCCGATGCAACTTCTTTGTATGTATCAGGTAACTATATATTTGTAAATAATTGGGCGCCGGCAATGGGAAGTCCGGTTTACCGTCGCGCTTTGACAGGCAATGCCCCTGAACTGCCGGATGCAATTGTAGGTTCTTCAACTCCTTGCAGGCTTTCATCTCAAACATATAGTGTTACCAATGTACCTGGTGTAACCTATGCATGGCAGTTTCCTGCAGGTTGGGTAATTACAGTAGGAGGAACAAGCAGTTCAGTAACTGTAACGGTTGGAACTTCCACAGGTATTGTACTTGTAACCCCAACAAATGGCTGGGGAAGTGGCCCTGCTCAATACCTCATCGTTACTCAAACATTAACAACTCCTAATCAACCTTCAGCAATAACAGGTTCGGCTACACCACTCGAAGGAACTATCCAAAACTACAGTGTTACCAATGTAGCAGGAGTATCCTACGCATGGACATTCCCGACAGGATGGGTTCAGACCTCTGGTGGCACCACAAACGCTGTGTCTGTAATAGTTGGAAGTGGTTCGGGTAATATAACAGTAACTCCATCAACGGCATGTGGGGGTGGGACTGCACGAATCAAGGTTGTTTCTCCTTTGCCAGCCTCCAAAACGCTTAACCTTACATCTGTATTACTCCAAGGATTGTATTATGGGAGTGGTACTTTAAACCAGGCTCAAGGGCATATACCTCCTTTTGGATCAGGTGTTGCCGACTATATAACAGTGGAGTTGCACGATGCGGCGAATTATGCCAACATCGTAACCGTTTTCACTAATGTGAGCCTTAGTACAACCGGAACAGCAACTGTAACCGTTGCTTCCACTTTCAATGGTTCATACTTTATTACCATCAAGCATCGCTACAGTGTGGAAACAACTACTGCAACTGCTGTATCTTTTGCAGGAAGTACTATCAACCAATCGTTTGGCTCCATAGCCAATATATTCGGAGGCAACCTTGGCTTGACTACTGACGGCCACTATGTGATTTATACCGGCGATGTGAACCAGGATGGGGCAATTGTTTCTGCCGATGTTTCCATGGTTGCTGAAGCTGCAGCAGTATTCGCAAATGGATATGGCCCAACAGACTTGAATGGTGACGGTATTGTTGACAGTGCAGATTTAATCCTGGTGGATAACAATTCAGCCTTGTTTGTTGTAAAAGTAACACCTTAATAGTTAAAATCGCTATGTCGTGTTTTCCCGAAGGCATCTTTTTTTTGCTTTCGGGAACTTCCCGACGGGTATCTTTTTTCATTTGGAGCTGTCGGGTGTTCCCGATGGCTCTCTTTTTTTAATTTGGAGCTTTCGCGAACACCAAAAAGCAGTATTTTGTCTTTTTGATGGTTTCGCGGTTCAATGTAAAAGTTAAATTCATTACCCCGGAAATAAAAATGTACAGCATCACTTCCATTGACAAAAGGCTAACTTAAAGAAGTTCACCCGAAAAATACAACGGCAATAATGGATAGTGGTTTTTTTATATATTTACAGCCTTGTTACAAGTTTCAATTTCAATGAAAAGAAGGTTCCTTCTTGGTTTTTTGTTCATAGGTTTTCTCTGTTCGCAGTTGGTTGCAGCCAATGGATTTTTGCAGTCCGATAGCCTGGATTCGGTATTGAGAGCCACTAAAAACCCAAAAGATAAGGTGGATGCCATTCTGAAATTCCTCGAAAAGCCGGAAAATCAGTACATAGAAGATACTATTGCTACTGAACTGGCTAATAGGGCTTATGTGGTTGCACAACAAACCAATTACGTCAGGGGCAAGGTGAATGCAATGATAAAGTTGGGTAACTGTTATTTCAGGAGCAGTGATTATAAAAAGGCAATGGAGTATGCCCAGCAAGCGAAGGAAATAGCCGAAGACCTGAATTATGATAAAGAGCTGGCAAATTCTTATACTCTGATCGGAATAATTTATTCCGAACTTGGTGCTTTCGACAACAGTTCCCCTTACTATTTCAAAGGATTAAAACTATTTGAAAAACTTTCAGACAAAGAAGGAATAGCTCGATCTCTGGGAAATATTGGCCTGGACTTTTATGATCAAAA
Organism: uncultured Bacteroidales bacterium; assembly: GCA_903878265.1. Lineage (GTDB taxonomy): Bacteria > Bacteroidota > Bacteroidia > Bacteroidales > UBA4417 > UBA4417. The sequence goes on from CAIRHD010000621.1 coordinate 2,694, forward strand.
GGTTTATAAAAAGGCTCTTGAGTATCTCAACAATTCATTGGCTATTGCATTAAGCATTAATAATCAATCATTAATAAAAAAACAGTATAACAATATAGCTGCTGTTTATGCCGATAAACAGAATTATGGTACTGCCTTAGCCTTTATGCGAAAAGCACTTAAAATCGAAAAAAAACTCGGTGATAAAATGGGTCAGGGTATTAGTATTATGAATATTGGGTATATACAAATGAATGAAGGGAATTATAAGGAAGCCTTTCTTAGCTTTCAGCAATCTCTGGAGTTTGCTACTGAGATTAATAACCATTTACACATAGCCAAATGCTTACTTAATTTTGGTTATTGCTATTACTGTGTGAAAAATACCGGGAGAAGCATTAATTATTTTAATAAAGCCTTACTTGAAGGTCGGGAAAATGGGTATTACAGAATTATAGCCCAATCTGCAAACATGCTTAACCAAATATATACCGAAAAGCAGGATACTTTGAAGGCATATAAATATATTGTATTGGAAAAATTAGCGGGGGATAGCCTGTTTGCTTTTCAAGAACAAAAGCTTTCATCCAAACTTGAACTTCAGTACTTATACGAGAAAAAGGAATTAAAAAAGCAATTGGCCCAACAAGCTAAAAACACCCTAATGCTTATCATAATATTCGGTCTTGTAGCTGGACTTTTTATTTTAGGCTTGGTATTTTCGAGGCATCGCCTTAAGTTAAAACTTGTTCTTCTCGAAAAGGAAAAAATTAAATCTGAACTGAATATCCGTGATAGGGAACTAACTGTAAATCTGATTTCATTGATTAAAAAGAATGAAATACTTGCTGATATCTCCGGCAAACTTATGCAACTTGAACATAAAGCAAAAGGAATTGAAGCAAAAGAGTCATTATCTCAAATTAGCCAGGAGTTGAGAAACAGCACGGATGATAAAATGCTGAATGAATTTTCCAAACGCTTCCAGGAGGTTCATGCCGGTTTTTACGAGAAGTTGCTCAAAACGTATCCCGATCTGTCGCCGAATGAATTAAAGTTGTGCGCATTCCTCCGCTTGAATATGTCAACCAAAGATATTGCTGAACTTACCGGTCAGCAAATCGCTTCTATTGATACAGCAAGATACAGGCTGAGGAAGAAATTAGAGCTCGCAGGTTCAGAGACCAATCTTGTGACATTCCTGACTCAGATATAGAATTATTTTTACCCAATACCTTCCTTGTTGATAATCAGTATAATTCGCTGTTTAGGGAATTCATACATTATCTCAAATAAGATTCATTTTTCCAACATCTTTATTATCAGGCATATAATTTTAAATGTCTATACGATGTTCAGATTTTATTTTAGTATGTAGCTAATTTGTCTATGCCGATTATTTTTTAGTAGTATAAGAACAAGTGATATTTGCAATCTCGAAACATCCAAAATAAATGCAAGAACCAAACAAACATCCGAATGAATCAGAACATGAAACTTTAGCTGACTGTTCGGAGAATTCTATTCAGTACCTAAAATACATTCAAAAGTTAGAATTGCAGCGGTCTGTTCTGAACAAGATATTAGAAACTGATTTTAATACAACGATTGAAACAACTTCAATTGATAACGGTATTTCAGAATCTGTTTAACCATAAACCAACAAATAAACAATTATGAAAAAGAATCTAAACCTTACTTTTTTGCTCAGTGTTCTCATGGTATTACACCTAAGCATTGAAAAAGCATCAGCCCAGTGGACTTCAACCGGACCTAACGGAGGTTATGTAAATATTATAATAAATTCCGGAACCACAATGTATGCTTGTGGTGGAGGCGGTTTAATGAAAAATTCTCTGTATTCCTCCATTGACAATGGTGCTACCTGGTCGCCTGTTCTGAGTGCTACATGGCCCGGCGCCCGTGCGCTTGCAAAAATAGGAACAAGTTTGTTTGCTACCGGAAATACCGGAATTTTTCGTTCGGACGATAACGGTTTAACCTGGGTAAATAAATACGCAGGTGGCTGGGGCTATTGCTTCGCTTCGAACAATACAACAATTTTTGTGGGAACAAATGATGCTGTGCTTCGTTCAACCGATAATGGCGAAACCTGGACAAGTATTGCTGTTCAGGGTGTTTTTGTACCATCGCTGTTAGCTGTGGGTACTACAATTTATGCCGGCGGTATAAACTCTGGCGTAGTTCGTTCAACCGATGATGGATTGACTTTTCAAACGTATAGTGGAGGAACAGAACACATGGATTGGGCACAGATATATTCGCTTGCTATCATTGGTACTGATATTTACGCAGGTTCCAACGGGTATGGAATTTTTAAATTAAATTCTACTACAAACGTTTGGTCGGTATGCCCGGGAACTGCAACTTATAGTAGTATTACGGCAATAACAGGCGATGCGTCAACTATAATAGCTGTTGCAAATAATGGTGTAATCGGTTCTACTGATGCCGGTGCAAGTTGGACAGACGTTTCCGGAAACGGAATGGACGTTTCTACTGAAAACGAAAATGGTGCTGCACTTATGACTGCTTCAGGTATTTTTGTCGGAACGTTTGGAGGTATTTACAAAACAACTAATTCAGGAACTTCCTGGGCAAGATCAGACAATGGAATTCATTGTCAATCTATTAAATCACCTTCTGTTATTACGCTTGGTACGGATATTTTTACCGGAACTTCTTTTGGCGGAGTTTATCGTTCGTCGGATTTAGGTCAAACCTGGACAGATGTGAGCGAAGGACTTTCGCTGAATGAATACCAGGACTATGCTACGCCAAAATTTGTGGGAGTAAATGCAACAACGTTATTTTCCGGTGCATATATGTCGAACGATGCCGGTGCATCCTGGACACTACACAATTCACCCGGCAAAGTTGGAAATTTACCCTGGATAGTTCAAGATGGCGTTTATATTACAATGGATGCAAATAATGGCATTTATCGTTCAACCGATAATGGTTCTACATGGGTATTAAATCCTCTCGGAATGGTTGGAAGTTTATGCTCAGACGGAACAACTTTATATCTTACAAATCCTCCTGTAGTTGCTATGGATCCTTTTTTATATTATTCTAATGATGCCGGTGCAACATGGATTCAAAGTACATTAAACACACCCGGATATTCAAATCCTTATGGTAATCTTTATTTCATCGGAAACTCAATGCTTTTCATAAGCACACAATCCGGAATATATGAAGGACAAGGAATTTGGCGTTCAACAAATCATGGCGAAAGTTGGACAAGAGTTCTTGCAAACTATGGCGGTGGCAGATTAACTTTTGGCGAAAACATCATGTATGTGTCAGGTGTTTATACAAATCCGAACAATGGTGACCAAACTCCTGCCATGTACAAATCGGAAAATGACGGACTTACATGGACTCTTCTTGAATATCTTGAAAATTCTTTAGAAGCAACCCTTACTGCAAGCGGTTCAAATGTTTTTGCTGCAACGGCAACTTATGCTTATGGTTTAGTAACCGATTCTAAAATTATGATGTCATCGGACAAGTGTGTTACCTGGACGGATATAAGCGACGGTTGGCTTTTCAATAAAGTTCCGGTGAGTTCCATGACCATTTTAAATAACAGAATATATGCAGCAACTGCCGGTGGTTCATTATGGCAAAGAGATATTGATGAATTAACATTACCTGCTCAACCAAGTGCAATTATTGGAGTAGTTTCACCTTGTGCGAATTCAACACAAACATATTCTGTAAATAATGTTGCCACAATAACCTATACCTGGCAATTACCTGCTGACTGGACTATTTTATCAGGGCAAACAACTAACTCAATAACTGTTACCGTTGGAAGCCAATCAGGTTTTATTTCCGTAAGTCCTTCAAATAATTTCGGAATAGGTTTATTACAAATAATTTCTGTTTTACCTTCCGTAAATGCACCGGCACAACCAAGTGCAATTTCAGGTTCGGCAACACCTTGTGCTGGTTCAACTTTGGATTACAGTACTACTAACATAGCAGGTTTAACTTACAATTGGACTTTACCAAGCGATTGGATTATAACTTCAGGGCAAACCTCAAATTCTATTTCTGTAACGGTTGGAAATGAAACAGGGAACATGGAAGTAACTCCATCAAATTCGTGTTTTGCTGGTATTCCGCAAATTTTAGCAGTGATAACAAATCATATACCGGTTCAGCCAAGTGCAATAAGTGGTTCAACAGTTCCAGTTACTGGAACAATGGAAATATACAGTGTAACAAACACATTAGGAGTTAGTTATGAATGGACTTTGCCCACGAACTGGATAATTATTTCAGGAAATACTTCAAACTTAATTGTTGTTACGGTGGTTGGTTCAGCATCAGGCAATATCACCTGCACTCCTTCAAACGATTGTGGTGAAGGTATTGCTCAAAGTTTAGCAGTTGTAGCAAAACCAAATGCAATTAATGATTTTTCGTCAAACAATTTTATTTCAGTTTATCCCAATCCAAGCAATGGGATTTTTAATGCCACAATCACAAGTGCAACTCCTGATATTTTTTCAATCCAAGTGTATAACTCAGTTGGGAATCTGGTATATAAACAAAACAAGGTTCTAGTCGATGGAAATGTTAAACTCTCCATTGATATGCAATCATTTCAGTCAGGAATTTACATGGTAATATTCACCAGCAGAACTGAACAGATAATCAGGAAAATGGTGATTAACCGCGATTAATGCCAGCAAAAAAGGCAACGTTTCTTTGTCTGAATGTTGAAAAGGGTAACCAGCGTGTAGCCCTTTTCTTTCGTAAGTTGGATATGACAATGTATGTAATATGCCGTTCTTAAATAGTATGTAATTTAGTTGTTAACTGAAATTCAAACAAATAACGATACTATACAGCAATAAAAAATTTTCTTTAGAACCATTGCATATATTTGTAAATCAATCAACTGCAAAAATATAATTTCTGTGGGTTTCTAAAATTCTGATGGATAACAATTCAACTTTGTTTTTTGTGAAAGTTACAACTTAGTAGTTAAAATTTCATTGTTGTATTTTCCGATTGGCATCTTTTCCCATTTGGAACTGTCGGGTGTTCCTGATGGCATTCTTTAATTTACTACAAAGCTTTGAAAACCGTGCGGTAACATTGATCCTTTCTGAATAAGCAAAAAGCTATCCCTTGCTAAACCAACCTTTTGATCTCTTCCAAATAATCATGCTGTAAATCTTCATGAAGCTTTCCGATTGCCAAACGGATCTTTCTCAATTGGTTTTCGTAAAGATTGCTAAGCGTATTGCTCGATTTTATTGGTTTTCCTAAGGCTTTCATTTTCGTGCAGAAATGGATAAGCAGCTCCACTTCTGTTTGTTTCAGCCCTGAATATTTGATGTACTTATTGGTGTTTTTCAATATTTTCCGAATGCTTTTCTTGGCAAAATACAAGTGGCCTAAGTTGATTTCTGTAAATTGACTGTCAATCTCCGCTTTTACGCTTATAATATATCCGGGTTCATCGTTTGCATCAAAAAGCAGGTAGCCGAGCAGTTCCTTGTTTTCTTTTTTAAATTTGATGAGTTTCATGCAAATCGCAATCATATCATTCGGCGTCAATAAAGCCAATTCCTTTTTCAGTGTGCTTAACGAGGCAGGTTTCATTGGGCAGGTTTCATTTTTTTTATCGGTACAAGCAATTCTTCCAACCCATTGAGTTTTATTTCGTGCATAGTGCGCAGCAGCATCCCGAGTTTG
>CAIRHD010000622.1 GCA_903878265.1 uncultured Bacteroidales bacterium
CGAATTCCGCAATATCTTAATGGCTGGCGAAAACCTGTATTCCAACCCTGATACCTGGGGTAGCGATTATCTCGAATTGCTTAAAGGCGAGCGTTCCGACAACGGGTACACCACCCTCGGGATACCCGAGAATTACCCTTTCGATTACCTGTATGACGAAACAACCTATTGGTCAGCACAGGATTTAATGAACCACCTGAATCAAGGACGTCCCATGCTCAACCATGTCGGCCATGCCAACGAAACGTATGTAATGAAACTTAACAATTCTGATATCACCAATTCAAATTTCTCGGGATTAAATGGCATAACCCACAATTATACAATTATTTATACCCAGGGTTGTTTGTGTGGCGCTTTCGATTACAACGATTGCATAGCCGAAAAAATGGTAACAATCGACAACTTTGCTGCGGCTTTTGTTGGCAATTCGCGCTTTGGGTGGTTTAACGAAGGTCAAACCGAAGGACCATCAGCCCATCTGCACCGCGAATACATGGATGCATTGTACAGCGATAGTTTGAACCGTATCGGACGTGCACACCAGGAATCGAAAATAGCAACAGCTGCATTTGTTACTGCACCTGGTCAATGGGAACCCGGAGCAATCCGCTGGTGTTTTTACGATTGTAATGTGCTTGGCGACCCTGCCCTGGCAGTTTTTACCGATAACCCAATTCCAATCAGCGTTTCGTACCCGACGAGTATTTCAATAGGAACAGCTTCGATGGCAGTAAGTGTAACATCGGGAGGTGTGCCAGCTCCCGGCTTGAATTGTGTTGCTATCAAAAATGGAATAATGATCGGTAAGGCAATAACCGATGCCAATGGACAGGCCTCAATTAATTTCGATGTTTTGGTTTCCGATCCCGGTGATGCCACACTTATTGTTTCGGGATATAACTGCACCCCACAATCAAGCAATTTTGCTTTTGTTACAGTGGCTGGCCCTTATGTGGTGTATGCGCAAAGCGAAGTAAACGACCCAACCGGTAACCAGAACAACCAACCCGATTTTGGCGAAACCATGCTGCTGACCAACGGCATGCGAAATGTTGGCGGCGCAGCGGCAAACAATGTAATGGTAACTTTAACAACAACTGATCCTTATATTGCCATTGCCGACAGCACCGAGTTGTACACAAGCATCAATGCAGGTGATACGCTTACTATTGCCAATGCGTTTTCATTTGTCATTTCTGATACAATCCCCAATGGGCATATAGTTCCTTTCGTTCTGAAATCCGTTTCAGGTTCAACCTGGCTCTCCGAGTTTACATTGGTCTGCAATGCTCCTGTACTTGCTGCCGGAAGCCTGGTGATTGATGATGCAAATGGCGGTAATGGCAATGGCAGGCTCGATCCGGGTGAAACTGCCACCTTGAACATCCCTGTAATGAACAATGGAAATAGTGGCTGCACCAATACAATCAGCGAATTGGCAAGCAACAGCCAATATATCAATATCACAAATGCTACTTGCCAGTTGGGATCTATTTCTGCCGGTTCGTCCACAACAGCTCAGTTTGTAGTTGTGGTAAGCCCTAACGCCCCCGAAGGCACAATTGTGGAACTCGAATTTCTAGCTACTTCAGGCGGCTACCATGCATCGGCTTCCTATTTTCCGACCTTTAAACTTATTGTGGAGGACTTTGAATCGGGTGATTTTCAGCAATTCCCATGGAAATCGTTTGGGCAATATTTATGGACTATCACAAACACCTCGCCTCTCGAAGGCGTGTATTGCAGCAGGTCGGCTGCTATTGGCGACAACAAGCAATCACTTATGTCTATCACTTTGAACGTTTTGGCCAACGACAGCATTTCGTTTTATTCAAAAGTCTCATCGGAAGAAACATTCGACAAACTCCAGTTTTATATTGACATACAACCCATGGATGAATGGTCGGGCGCAATTCCATGGCAGCGCCATAGCTATCCGGTAACGGCTGGGGTACACACTTTTAAATGGGTTTATTCCAAAGATATGGCTGCAGCCGGAGGCAGCGATTGTGCATGGGTTGATTTTGTTTCATTCCCAGCATTTGTTGATTACACCGGTACCACGGAAATTGCTGGACAAAATATAAAGGTGGAAATATCGCCCAATCCAGCATCAGACTTGGTTAAACTGGAAACTCAATTTGGCGAAAAAACCGAATTTGTTCTAAAAGTGTTCAACAGCGAAAACAAGCAGGTGCTTCCATCCAAGCAAATTGTTACCGATAACTCAGGCAAAACTTCAACCTTGATTGATATTTCCTTGCTTAAAACTGGGTATTATACTTGCGTGATAAAAACAGGAGAAGTTACTATTTCAAAACCGTTCGTAAAGCAATAAGCGATTAAAAATCCTGAGAAATAGGAAAAATAGTTGCTTTGCAATTTTAACCACTAAATATTGATTGGAAATCGCATTAGCCAATGCCTCAGTAAGCTATGGTAAAAAAAGCAAAACCCCCAAGTGAAGGCTTCACCGAAATACTGCTTTATACCACGCCCAACGGCAAGGTGAAGGTTGAAATATATTTGCAAAACGAAACCATCTGGCTTACCCAACAAAAAATAGCTGATTTGTTTGGGGTGCAGCGTCCTGCCGTTACCAAGCATTTAAATAATATTTTTGAAGCTGGAGAATTGATAGAAGAAGTGGTTAGTTCCATTTTGGAACATACCACCCAACACGGTGCCATAGAAGGGAAAACACAAGATATAAAGGTTAAATACTACAATCTCGATGCAATTATTTCTGTTGGTTATCGTGTAAACAGCAGTCAGGCAACAGCTTTTCGTATTTGGGCTACCGAACGTTTAAAAGAATACATCATCAAGGGCTTTACCATGGATGATGAGCGTTTGAAAAATCCAAACAATATTTTTGGTAAAGATTATTTTGAGGAACAGCTTGCCCGCATCCGGGATATCCGTAGCAGCGAACGCAGGTTTTATCAAAAGATTACCGATATTTATTCGCAATGTAGTGCTGATTATCATGTGGATGCAAAAACCACCAAAGACTTTTTTGCAACAGTGCAAAATAAACTCCATTGGGCCATCACAGGTCAAACAGCAGCCGAAATTATTGTTGCAAGAGTGGACAGCACAAAACAAAACATGGGTTTAACTACCTGGAAGAATGCACCAAAAGGATGCATCCGGAAAACAGATGTCGGTATCGCAAAAAACTACCTGAACGAAAAAGAATTAGATGGCCTGAACCGTATCATAAGCATGTATTTGGATTATGCAGAAAGTCAGGCACAGAAAGGTGTTGTAATGTATATGAAAGACTGGGTTGGAAAATTAGATGCTTTCCTTAAGTTTAACGAGGAGGCAGTTTTGGAACATCAGGGCAAAGTTTCCCATGAAGTAGCCCTATCTCTTGCTGAAAACGAATTTGAAAAATATCGGATTGTCCAAGATAAACTAATGGAATCAGATTTTGATATCGAAATTAAAAAGAATGGGGATAGGGAATTGTAGATTGTATTTTGCCATGTATTTAAAACTAATAGGGGTCAATAACTGTTTTCTTAATCCAGTCTCTGATTTCGACTTCAAGATACCTTTATTTAATTCAGGATTGGGAAAAGCTGTTAAAACAGAACCGAAATGGTAAACCAAAAAACATTCAATAGTTGTTTGCATAGTAAATCAATATCTTTTTTTCGTTATTGCTTGCTTATCTTGGCTTTAGCTATGTTCTTCAATGTAAGTTCAAGCGCACAAGAGTTCCTTCCAAAACGCGATTTGCCGCCCAAGTATGTTCCTGACACACGTATCGATAATATGGTTTACTGGCGGCGAATGGCTGAACTCGGGCTTGTGCCGGTTCAACCTGCAAAACGGGCGCCCACGGCATTAAAACGCAGCTCAAAACTTTCAGCCCCAGGAATTACAACCTACGATTCACCCGATATCCCTGTTACCGAAACCAATAGCCTGCAATC
>CAIRHD010000623.1 GCA_903878265.1 uncultured Bacteroidales bacterium
ACTAAGGAAACAACCGTTCCGCCAGTAGCACCCGCCTAATGGTTGCTTAAACCAGAAACTGCCCTTGAACCAAAGTTTGTTCAAGGGCAGTTTTTTTTATTGGTATTTGACGGGGCGACTTTTTCAGTCACCCCGTCAATACGGAATTGGCAGCCAAAAATACAACATGAAAAAGCAAACAGTGTCGGGGTAATAAAAAAGTCGCCACTACACTTTCCATTACTATTGACGGGGCGATTTTTTCAGTCACCCCGGCAATAAAGATAAATCGAAAAAAGAACTAAAGCCAATTCCAGCAAGCAGTGTAATGGCGACAAAATAGTCGCTCCGACAATGTTTTAGCTGCTTTCACTTTGCCTGAATGTTTTTCAATAATAGGTTTTTCAATGCCAGAGGCATTACATAATTATAAAAAAACTCAAACTTATGTGGTTCGACCCCATCCGGGGTCGCATCTAATGATGATTTCCCGGTGCTATAAATATTTGAATCCTCTGGATTCGCAAGCTGGGTGGGATATTCAATCTCCCCATACAGTGTTTGAAATTTTCAATTCCACCCCAACCGGCAAACAGTGTCGGTATGTCAAAAAAGCTGCCTCGACACTTACAGTTACTATTGTCGGGGCGACTTTTTCAGTCACCCCGACAATAAGGGATAAAACCAGACTCCCAAATCCTTGAAACCCCAATAGTGATAAAGGTAAACCCACTGTTTACAACCTATTATTTAGAATCACAATAAATTACAATTGGTTGTTTAATTGAAGCAAATTTAATTTCTATCTTTGAAGTGTTAGAACTGATTGCCCTTTTGCACCAGAAATCTAACCAAAACTAACAAATTTATACACATTAAAACCAATAACATGTGGGATTAAACACATATAAAACTTAGCATTGTTACATTGGTCACGCAGTTTTGTATTTAACTAAATAAAAATGAATAAAAATGAAATTCTAAAAGGACTAAGCGAAGTTCAGCATGAACTCGCAAGTACTAAAATAAAACTTAACAACCTTGTATCATCTCAGGTATGGGATACCATTGTTTATTCAGAACTTGATGAAACTGTTACTATTTTGCAAGGAATAAACAATAACATCAATGAAATAATTGAAATATATAAGAAAATTTCTTTTATAACTAATAAAAATCAAAAGTGATGAATACAAAATTTATAGTATGTCCGGCATTAAAGCCATATATTGATTATTGGGATGAATGGCATAAAGAGTGGTTTAAAGTGGCGTGTTTAAAACCATTAAAAATAATACCAATAAAAGGCTGGCCTATCCTAACAGGAATTTGGAAATATTTTCCTGAACCATATTGGGGTAATCCTAATCCAACCGAACTGACAGCCGTTTTTCTGAACTTAAATCCAGGTGACGGGGGCGCTGACCAAGATATTACAATATCTACAAAAGACCCAATTGCCACATATATGGCAAAACATCAGGTTTATAGTAATACGGTTGATGTATTAATCAATAATCCCTGTTATCCAACAACGGATTGGTTTATTAAAAAAAGAGTGCTTTGGATAAATTGCTTACTACAACATTTGAAAAAAGGAAATGACAAAACAATAAAGAATATTATTGCTGGTGAACTTGTGCCCTGGCACACAAAAAATGTTAGCCAAATCAAAAAATATATCAATGCAAATTTAAATTTAACAGTTAAGCATTGTATTCAACCACTTGCTGAAATTAGCCAGTGCGCCTTGCTCAAAGGTGTAGTTTTTTGCAGAGGGGTTGAAATAGTTCATGTATTAAAAAAAAGTGCACCCGTAAAGCATTGTTATACTTCAAATGATAATTGCCGGATCTATATATTTGAGTATAATGGATCTGTTTTTATTGTATTTGTTGGTGGCAGAAATATGAATTTACCAAATCTCGATAAAGAATACACTTCACCTATAAGCCATAAACTAGTTTCTGTGCATGAAATTGTTAATGGGTGTTTATCTAAATCTTATGTTTAACCTCATAAATCAAGAATTATGAAAAAATACATATTTCTCATCACAATCATTACATTTCTTGGTTCATATAAAGGAATATCACAAGGGATAGTACAAACATTTGGAACTAATCCAACTTGTATAGGTAATCAGGTATGCCTCCATTGGACTGGATCGGGTACAGTAGAATGGAGATATACTGGAATTTGTTCAGGTTTATATCAAGGACCATCAACTTCCCTTTGTTTAAATGTTACTCTGTTCTCACAAACAATTACAGCAAGGGATATTTATGGCACTTGTTATTATTTTACCGTTTATGGTAACCCACTGCCATCTAGTCCAACAGCAAGCAATAATTCTCCAATATGCGCAGGATCGACACTAACTCTTGCAACAACAACTTCAAATTTACCAAATTCAACATATTCATGGACAGGACCTAATGGGTTTACATCTAGTGATCAAAATCCATTAGTAAGCTCAAATGCGACGATTTCAATGAGTGGAGAATACAATGTTGTTATCTATTCAGAATTCGGATGTAATAGTGCAGTTGGTTCGACAACAGTTATTGTTAATCCATCTTCACCTATACCTACTGCTGGCAACAACGGACCCGTTTGTACAGGAAATGTTCTTTCATTAACTGCTTCAACAATTTCTGGAGCAACCTATTCATGGACAGGACCAAATGGTTTTACATCAACGCAACAAAACCCAATAGTTAGTACAAATGCAACTACTGCAATGGCGGGCATATATACTGTTGCAGCAACAGCCAATGGTTGTCCAAGCCAACCCGGTTCAACAACAGTGATAATAAATCAAGCAACAGCAGGCAATAATGGGCCTGTTTGTTCCGGGCATACTTTATCGCTAACTGCATCAACCATTCCGGGAGCAACTTATTATTGGACAGGGCCAAATGGATTTTCATCGACAGCTCAAAATCCGACTGTGAATGCAAGTGCTACATCTGCTATGGCTGGTGTTTATAGTGTTTATACAACAGCAAACGGTTGTACAAGCCCCACGCCCGGTACAACAAATATTGTTGTTAATCCAATACCAAGTACACCTACTGCTGGCAATAACGGGCCTGTTTGCGTTGGAAATACTCTATCAGTCACTTCATCTCCAGTTACGGGGGCAACCTATTCGTGGACTGGTCCAAATAGTTTCACGGCAACACAGCAAAACCCAACTGTGAGTGCAAGTGCTACCACTGCTATGGGTGGCATTTATAGCGTAATTGCAACCATAAGTAGTTGTGCAAGTATTGCAGGAACAACAACGGTTGAAATAAATAGAATAACAGCAAGTAATAACGGGCCTGTTTGCGTTGGGAAAACTCTTTCATTATCTGCGACTACAGTAACAGGAGCAACCTACTCATGGACTGGGCCAAATGGATTTACTTCTTCACAGCAAAACCCAACAGTAAGCACCAGTGCCACTTCTGCAATGGGCGGCATTTATAGTGCTACATCAACCGTAAATGGATGCACAAGTCCTGCTTCAGTTACAATTGTTACGATTAATCCCGAGGCAGCTGCGCCAATTGTTATAAGTCCTGTAACATATTGTCAAAATGCAACAGCTTCTCCATTGACCGCAACAGGCAGTGGCTTGTTATGGTACACAACGCCAACAGGTGGCACCGGAAGTTCAACTGCGCCAACCCCAAGTACAACCACTGCTGGCATAACTATTTATTATGTTTCTCAAACAGTTGGTTGCGAAAGTCAGAGAGCTAGTATTAGTGTTATTATTAATCCATTGCCGTCAGTTGCAGGAACAATTTCAGGTACAGCAACGGTTTGTCAGGGACAAAATTCTGTAACTTATTCAGTGCTTGCAATAACAAATGCTACTTCATATATGTGGACTTTGCCAAGTGGTGCAACAGGAACAAGTACGACTAACAGCATTGCCGTTAGTTTTGGTGTATCAGCAGTTTCTGGAAACATTACAGTAAAAGGCAATAATACTTGCGGTAACGGTGCAACCTCAACTTTGGCAATTACGGTAAATACTGTACCGGCAAGTACTGGAACAATTTCAGGAGCCTCACCGGTTTGTCAAGGTCAAAATTCTGTAACTTATACAGTGCCGACAATTGCAAATGCTACTTCATACAATTGGACATTACCAAGTGGAGCAACAGGAACAAGCACGAATAACAGTATTACTGTAAATTATGGCACTTCTGCAATTTCTGGAAATATCACAGTAAAAGGCAGTAATACTTGTGGTGATGGAGAAGCTTCTACTTTGGCAATTACAGTAAATCCACTACCTACAGGAGCAGGCACTATTTCAGGAGCTACAAATGTTTGTCAGGGTCAAAACGCTGTAACTTATACAGTGCCAGTAATTTCAAATGCTACTTCATACGTTTGGACATTGCCGGGCGGAGCAACAGGAATAAGTACGACTAACAGCATTATTGTTAGTTATGGCGTATTGGCCATTTCTGAAAACATCGCAGTAAAAGGCAATAATATTTGTGGCGATGGAGCAGCTTCAACTTTAGCAATTTCAGTAAATCCTCTACCAGCAATTGCCGGCACGATTTCAGGAACTTCAACGGTTTGTCCAGGCCAAAATTCTGTAACTTATACAGTTCCTGCAATTGCAAATGCTACTTCATACGTGTGGACTTTGCCAAGTGGAGCGGCAGGAACAAGCACGACAAACAGCATTACCGTTAGTTATAGTGTATCGGCTACTTCCGGAAACATCGCAGTAAAAGGCAATAATACTTGTGGTGATGGAGCAACTTCTACATTGGCAATTATAGTAAATTCTATACCAACAAGTGCTGGTACAATTTCAGGAGCTGCAAGCGTTTGTCAGGGTCAAAACTCTGTAACATATACAGTACCTGCAATTCCAAATGCTGCTTCATACGTTTGGACATTGCCAGACGGAGCAACTGGAACAAGCACGACTAACAGCATTATTGTTAATTATAGTATATCGGCTATTTCTGGAAACATCACGGTAAAAGGAAATAATACTTGCGGTGATGGAGCTATATCAACATTAGCATTAACAGTAAATTCAACAACAACACCCGCAACTTCTAACAATGGATCTGTCTGCACAGGAGATGCTATTTCGTTAGCTGCTTCAACAATTGCTGGCGCAAATTATTCATGGACAGGACCAAATGGTTTTACATCAACTCAACAGAACCCAACAGTTAGTACAGATGCAACTACTGCAATGGAGGGCATATATAGTGTTACAGCAACAACCAATGGTTGTCCAAGCCAACCAGGTTCAACTTCGGTGGTAATAAATCAAGCAACAGCAGCAAATAATGGGCCTGTATGTTCTGGGCAAACTTTATCGCTCACTGCATCAACAATACTGGGAGCAACTTATTATTGGACAGGGCCAAATGGATTTTCTTCAACATCTCAAAATCCAACAGTAAGTGCTAACGCTACTTCAGCAATGGCAGGTGTTTACAGTGTTTACTCAATAGCAAACGGTTGTACAAGCCCCACGCCCGGTTCAACAACTGTTGTAGTTAATCCAATTTCAACTACTCCTACTGCTGGTAATAATGGGCCTGTTTGCGTTGGAAAAACTCTTTCAGTTACAGCTTCAACAGTTACTGGTGCTACCTATTCATGGTCTGGTCCAAATAGTTTCACTTCAACACAGCAAAATCCAACTGTTAGTGCAAGTGCAACTTCTGCAATGGGTGGCGTTTATAGTGTTATTGCAACCATAAGTGGTTGTACAAGTATTGCAGGAACAACAACGGTTGAAATAAATAAAATAACAGCAGGTAACAACGGACCTGTTTGCGTTGGAAAAACTCTTTCATTATCTGCAACTACAATAACGGGAGCAACATACGCCTGGACTGGTTCAAATGGATTTACTTCTTCACAGCAAAACCCAACTGTAAGCAACAGTGCCACTTCTGCAATGGGTGGCGTTTATATTGCTACATCAACCGCAAATGGATGTACAAGTCCTGCTTCAGTAACAATTGTTACTGTTAATCCTGAGGCAGCTGCACCAATTGTTATTAGTCCTGTAACATATTGTCAAAATGCAACAGCTTCTCCATTATCTGCAACAGGTAGTGGCTTGTTATGGTACCCAACACCAACTGGTGGCATAGGAAGTTCAACTGCGCCAACCCCAAGTACAACCACTGCTGGCACAACTTTTTATTATGTTTCTCAAACAGTTGGTTGCGAAAGTCAGAGAGCTAGTATTAGTGTAATTATTAATCCATTGCCATCTATTGCAGGTACAATTGCAGGGATAACAACACTATATCAAGGTCAAGGGAATGTAATTTATTCTGTTCCAATTATTCCAAACGCCGCTTCATATATTTGGCAATTGCCTACTGGTTTTATTGGGACAAGTTCAAACAACGTTATAACTGTTACAGTTGCTAACAATGCTTTATCAGGCAACATTAGTGTAAAAGGCCATAATGGTTGTGGTGACGGTAATCCTGCTTTTCTAAACGTAAGTGTCTTTAAACAAATTACTATAAAACTGTTTCTTCAAGGACTCTTTAACACAGCAACAAACCTAATGAATCAATCGCAAGATCAGTTTGGCAATCATTTTGGTTCCGGTATTGTGGATAAATTTGATTTGGAACTTCACAATTCTGTTTCCCCTTTTTCGACCATTTATTCTATCCAAGCATTAGACTTGTTAGCTGATGGCAACTGCACTTTTAGTTTGCCCTCTGGTTTTCAGGATTCATATTACATTGTTATCAAACATCGTAACCATCTTGAAACTTGGAGTTCCATCCCTGTGTCATTTTCGGGCATTTCAGCCAACTACGATTTCACTAATTCCAATTCAAAAGCGTTTGGTGGTAACCAAAAACTGCTTGCGTCGGGTAAATATGGCCTATTTGCAGGTGATGTCAATCACGATGGCAGTATAAACCAATCCGATATAATTCAAATTGGCAGTAATTCCACGGGCTTTCTTTCTGGCTATGTTTCTACAGATATTAATGGGGATGGAGTTGTTGATGCCTTGGATTTGATACTAACAGATAACAATGCAGCGAATTTCGTGATGCTGCTAAAGCCTTGATAGTACTTTTGTTGATTTATTAAAAATCTTCTTAAAAGTTGCAAAGCCTCAAGATTCCATTCTGAAAACCGATTCAGATTCCCGAAACACCACCATAAAAATCCCTGCTCTTAAACCAGCAGGGATTTTTTTATTACGATACATTCACTCATTTTTGATTCTCTTTCAAATCAACCACTTCGAGGGTTGAAAAAACCACTCGAAGGGTTCATTTTCAAATTACCACATTTCCCCATTTTCAAATCCTCTCATTTTCACATTCCCCCATTTTCAAATTATCGCATTAAAACCCTACCTTTGCACCCTCAAAAAAAACGAAAACATTTATTATATTTATGGAAATACCCAGCAAATACGATCCAAGGCAAATTGAAGATAAATGGTACAGCTTCTGGCTCGCGAACAAATACTTCCGCTCGGTTCCCGACGATAGGGAACCTTATACTATTGTAATCCCACCGCCCAATGTTACCGGAGTGCTGCACATGGGGCACATGCTCAATAACACTATTCAGGATGTGCTGATCCGTCGCGCCCGGATGACTGGCAAAAATGCCTGTTGGGTTCCTGGTACCGACCACGCTTCCATTGCTACCGAAGCAAAGGTTGTTGCCAAACTAAAAGCCGATGGCATCGAAAAATCCGATCTTTCACGTGAGTCTTTTTTGGAGCATGCCTGGGAATGGAAAGAGAAACATGGCGGGATAATTCTTGAGCAGCTTAAAAAACTTGGCGCTTCATGCGACTGGGACCGCACTTGCTTCACTATGGACGAAGCCCGTTACGAATCGGTTATCCATGTTTTTATCGATTTATACAACAAAGGCCTGATTTACCGTGGTGTGCGCATGGTAAACTGGGATCCTGAAGCACTTACCGCCCTTTCTGACGAAGAGGTTATCTTCCGCGAAGTACAAAGCAAGTTGTATTACCTGCGCTATAAAGTTGAAGGTACCGAAGATGAATGGGTAACCATTGCTACTACCCGCCCCGAAACTATTTTGGGCGATACCGCTGTTTGTTTCCATCCTGAAGACGATCGTTTCAAGCATTTAGTTGGGAAAAGGGTGCTTGTCCCTTTGCTTGGTCGTTCCATCCCTATGATAAGTGATGAATATGTAGATCGTGAATTTGGTACAGG
>CAIRHD010000624.1 GCA_903878265.1 uncultured Bacteroidales bacterium
GCAGGCTGGCTTCCCAAGCCGAACCTTGGAAAACTTCGTGGGGAGCTAAGTTTTTATCTTCTTTATTCATGGTATAAAAGTAGTGAAAATGTTTGTAAACAAGATTTAATCCTAATATTTTTTGCCCATTGGTATTGTTATGCCCAACCAAGGATAAGCACGGAATTTTTCAATATTGTTTGACATGGGACTAAAAAGCCCGTAATCAATTCCCACTTTTTTTGTTACAGTCCTGCCGCCTAACATTACAATAGCAACATATTCGTCGCCAACACCAATGTAAAAGTTTTCGGTTAGCAAATATCCTTTGGGGCCAACCCTTACCATTCCACTTAAAGTGATTACAGGAGTGGAAGCCCATTGACCTGCGGCATATCCATACCCAAGACCCAAAGTTACGTTATTGTTTCGGTTTCCAACAGTTCCAAGTCCATACACAAGTCCAAACCCTGCATTTGTTTCGCCTAAAACCACACCTGTAAGGGCACCAATCCCAAGGTTAAATTTATCTTTCACTACAGGGATGGAGAATTTAGGTACAAACCATACAGGTGTAGATAGTCCAAATAAAAATAAAGGAATTGTGCCTGCGCCTATTGAAAAATTGTCTGTTACCCCTACACTGGCCTGGTTCCAAAACACATAGATGTTTTGGTAATACCCTTCCCCTTTTTTAAGGCCATATCCGTTAGGCGACCAAAAGTACCGTGTTGCCTGTGTATTTTCTCCCCATAATTGCCCGCCTTTTATATCAGAAGTTTGAACCCGGGCCATGACTTTAATCGAAGTTCGGGGAATAACGATTTTACCGAGAATGGTGGTTTCTATTTCAATTTTTAACGAATCTTCAGCAACCAATATACCTAAATAGTCGTTTCCATCAAGAGTTTCTATCCTGACTATTTTTGAAGAATCTGGTTGAATCTGGCCGAAAGCAAGGTTTGCCAACACGCAAATAATCAAAAGAAGGCTAAGGCGTAACAGATTTTTCATGATTTTTAAATTGGTTTACGGTACTTTTAAAACCTGACTGGTGAAACTTCGTTAATGCAAATATACGACATAAGGATACAAACTCTCCTTTATTTGGGATATTGATTAATTCTTTTTCTTAGCAGTTTCAGATGCCCGTTTGGTGTGCCGTCACCAGGGATTTTTCAAACTTTCCTTCCTGATTTTTCTCAAAGCCAAGCTTTTTTAGGTATTGCGAATATTTTTCACTCCGCCCATCAGCAATTACATTTGTAAAACCTTCATTTATAAAGCGTTCGCGAAGGCGAAGATAAATGAACCTTCCATTTTTAAAATCCCGGTATTCGGGCAGCACAAAATCGAGGCCAACAGAAAGACGATGGTTATTATCGCGGTGGGCCAAAAAAACGCCAGCCACGGCCATATTCCTCAAAACAAAAAAACTGATCGTGTTCAATTCGGGTTTGTAGGTAAATCCGGGGAAGAATTTTTCAATGTCCTTGTCGTGAAATTCCAGGAAACGAATCAGATAGCGGTTTTCGGCCCTGACTTCAAGTATTTCGAAAACCTCTTTTTTTGAATAAATTGAATTCAGGTAATATATATCTACCAAGGCAATAAATGCATTCAAAAAACCTACCGGCCAGGCACCGATCAGAAATCCATACGTTGAAAAAGTAAGTGCTCCTGCAAGGTTTATCCATCTGAATTTGAGGATGGAACTCATTGTCATTGAAAGGGCAATAGCTATTGATGCGAGATAGCCAATCCATTGTAAAAGGGATATTTCCATATTTGAGTTTTGAGTGCATAAAGTATTTTAAGTGCCTAAAGTACTTGGAGTGCCTTGAGTGCCTAAAGTATAAGATACTAACAGCCTTAAGCCTAATAGCCTAACAGTCTAAAGCCTAACCGCCTCACTGCCTACCAACATGCGAAATTAGTCAAAAACCCCTACCCTCTCATTTTTGCCCAAAGCCTTGCAGCCTGAATTTTAGCATTGGCAAGGATTTCGTCCTCATCAGCAGTAATGAGTTTTCTGTTATCGACCACAAGTTTTCCCTGCGAAATTACATGCTGAACATGCCGGGATTCCAACCCGAATACGAAATGGCCGTAGAAATTATCGGTATTGAAAGGTGTCGGCGTGTCGTAATCAAGCACTACCAAATTATTGTGGCCATGACCTTTGAAATTGTTGTTGATCAAGTATTTATCTGCATTCCTGAAACGCTGGTAAACACTATCGTATCCAATGGTATCGAAATTTTGTCCGACAAAAAAAGCCGCTTTTGCACTCCGAAGCATATCGCTATGCATACCATCGGTTCCCATCATAATATTGTTACCTAAGCCGGCAGCATTGAAATAACCAACTTTATTGTTCAGGTTGCTTTCGGTATTTTGAACCACCCAAACTGGGCTGTTGCTGATTATTTTTTTCTCGTTTTCGCTCAAATGAAGGCAATGACCTAAAATAGTTTTGCCTGATTCCATTGCGCCAAGTTTCTGCAAGCGTTCAACTACTCGCATCCCATAATTTTCCTGGCAATGCAATTGGTCGCTTTGCGCTTCTGCAACATGGATATGAATTCCTGTGTCTGACTGATTGGCAAGTTCAACCGCTTTCTTCAGAGTTTCGTCCGAAATGGTAAAAGAAGCATGCAATCCGACTAAAGCCTGATGATTCTTTAGGTATTCGGCAGTTTCATTTAATCCTTCTTCAGCTTTATCAACACCATCGCGATCCGAAATTTCGTAGCAAAGCAAATGCGAAGCCCCGACTTTTTCGAAGGCATTGGCAATTATTTCCAGTGAACCATTGATGACGTTAGGAGAAGCATGATGGTCGATAACGAATGTAATACCGCTTTTAAGGCTTGCCATTGCCGTATAAAGGGCGCTGGCTTCAATCATATCAGCATCGAGGCATTTGTCTAAAGTCCACCAAACGTATTCAAGGATTTCGTTAAAGTTCTCAGGATTTTTTTTCGGTGCTCCCATCCCACGGGCCAATGCTGAATAAATATGATGATGACCGCAAACGAAAGATTTGGTGATGAATTTGCCGGTACAATCAATTGTTTGAAAATTAAAATCAGACGGAATGTCTTTGATGAATTTTATTGCGCCGCTTTCACCTTCCTCTACCAGGATATGAGTAGTTGTGAATTGCAGAGTTTCGGGATGAATATAGGTTCCGTTTTTTAAAAGGATTGGCATTTGATTTAGGATTTA
>CAIRHD010000625.1 GCA_903878265.1 uncultured Bacteroidales bacterium
AAAGAAGGCGACCTTGTTAAAATAATTGCCAAAGCTAACCAATTTGGTTCCGAATTTACTTTTACCGACGTGGAAGAAGCCATGATGGCTCGCATCAACCTTCCCGATATCAGGATTCCACGACATATAATAGCTGATACGCCAAGTATTAGCTCAAACCAGGTTCTTGCTGCTTTCCACGAGGTTTTCCATAGCGAGAAACTTGCGTTAAATACCGCAAATGCACTTTCGGCAGCTTATCAGGCTTTCAAACCTTTGGTGAAGGAAGTATATCCTACCGACCCTTTTGATAATTTTTCTATAAAATTTGGGGCACTCGACCGTGTTCCTGCAAACACTTCGCAGGTGCGTTTCCTGCAATATTATTGCGATTTTTTCGACGATATAATTCAGGCGTATGACGAGTTCAGGACCAAGGCATTAGGTTTGATGTGTGCCTGTTGTCCGCCGGAAGAATTGTTCCCACGCCACCTTATGTTAGGTTCGCTACAGCCGCAAAACAAGAAAACACCGGGAATGTACCGCCATCATTTCCTGCCCTCGCCAGCCATCAGCGACTGCGAAGATCGCGCAAAAGAAGTTTTACAACTGTTCCAACGTATGGTGGAAATGACTGTCAGTTTTACAAACAACCCTACCAATCCTGATTTCACCAACAAGGAAATTTCGCGTAAATTAATGCCATTACGCATTACGCCAAGCAAACTGGCCGATGTGCATCTTTCGGAAAAAGCAATCCCTTATTACTATCTTAATTCTGGCAACCCACCTCTGTACAGGTTGTGGAACATAGAAAAAACACAAAGGAACAGGGCAAACCAAAACCAAGGTTTCCGGTCGGACGAATACATTCCCAAGCCGACTGCCTTCATTTCGCACCCATTAAAATACAATCTCGAACCGTATAATTTTCTTCGCATCGAAGGGCATTTGGGCAAGCATTACAAAAGCGTGATGCGCACCTTGATTTCGATGAAGAATGAATTCCGGCTTCCAGTTGAAATTATTGCACTCAGGACAGGCGTTTTCGATGCTTCCATGAAAATTGATCTGGCAAAAGAAACCTGCCATTTTAAGGATTTAGAGGCACTTTATGATGCGTTAAGGGACGAACTTGTTTGCTCCCTAAGCAAAACGCTGGAATCGTTTTACAACAAAAAAGTTGATAAAACGGTAACTATCGATGCTGGGATAAAGGCAAAGATGATCCGTGCCAGAAAAAAGGATTTTGTAGTTCAGCCTTCCACTTTTGGCGCGGTGCTCGAAAGATACTATGCTACCAGAACTCCTTCAACTACAAGGATTACAACCGCTTCCAGATCCAAGGCCGCTGCTTATGGAAGGTTGCAGGATGCTTTTATCAACGAAAGCCCCATTATCAGGGCAACTGCATCGTTTGCCGAAGTGCTGCTCGACATCAGCGATTTCCTAAAAGACAAACCCCTGAGTGAATTTGACTTGAATGAATTCATGGAACTCTACGATCAACTGGAAGTGTTGAACGAAAATATCAAATCGGATTCGGGGACAGGTATCACCGAATGGAACGAATTGTTCGATCAGTTGGAAGCCGTGCATTATGCCAACCAGTTGGAATCGTTTAAATCTATTGCCGGCGAATACCACCGCCGTGTGCTTGATGTAAAGAAAAAGCAATTTTTCGGCGATTTCCTCAAAAAACATCCCGGAGTACAGCATAAATCCGGAGTTCCTATGGGCGGCACTTTCATAGTGGTTTACCACGACGACCCGACACCATTAAAACGTATCTCAGCTTTAACGGCCAATCCTGGAGTTGTAAAAGCCAATATTGTAAAAGCTGGTTTTTCTGCCGAGGTATCCGAAACCATTACCAATGCTTTTTCGAGGATAACATCAAGAAACGATCTGCTTGTTGATCCCGATGTGCAATTGCTTATCAATGAGTTTTCGCGGCAGATGCCAACCGATGAACTTAGCTTTGCCAAAGGTATCAGGTTTAAAACAGCCGAAAAAATCATCAGCGAGACAGTAAACGAGTTCGCGGACGGAACTGTTATAGCCGATTTTTACCTGCCTTATATTTGTTGTTCCGATTGTACACCTATTCAGTATATACTTCCGGAGCCGCCTTATGTATTTACGGTCAAAATGGGTTGCACAAATTCGGATGGAATGGCCGAGGCATTTATAAAACCGGATGCCGGAATCGCGCCTTTCACCTATCAACTCGATGGAGAAGCGTTTGAATTACTTGAAAAAAGCATTGTGCTCAAAGTTGGAATACATACGATAAAATTGCGCGACAGCAATGGTGCCGATTCGCAGGAGCAAATAGTAGAAGTGCTGGAGTCAATACAATTTGGTGAAGCGGTTTATGATGACAATCCGAAAAAAATGGCTTTCACCGTGAGTTTTCCCATTTCGGGAGGCAAAGCACCTTATACTGCCAATTCCGGAAACATTTCCGAAAACACTTTTACAAGTGATCTTACCGAAAGCGGTGAATTGGTAAATGTAATAATTACTGATTCAGCAGGTTGCAAAAAGGAGGACAGTTTTGAACATACAATTACAAAACCTTGTACACTTCCTTGTGATGGCCAATCGAGGAAGAGTGCTTTCCGCCTCTGGCTGCAACCTCCAACCAAAGGGCTTGAATATGAAATGTACGAATACCTCGACAACTTCAACTTTACGTTTAATGGGGAAACCATTAAGCTTCCCGACACCAAAGACCTATTTCAATTTAAAGCCGACGACCTGAACAAATCATTTGATGAGGTTATGGTTAAATGTGTTGAAATACTCGATCAGTTGCTCAATCATGGTTTGGTTGATGCGCTCGGGAGCGAAGGCAAAAATCGGATGACAATCACATACAAGCCTGACGAAAAAGACCCTTTCGGCATTATGTGGATCGAACACTTTGTTTGCGAAACGTTCAGTTTTTCATTCGATTACCGTTTTGCAAAACCTTCACCCGAATTTAAGTTTACGGTAAGTTATCTTAACGAAAAAAATGATGCCGGAGCTTTGTTCAGCGGAATGAGACTTGCCAATAGCCAGACAGAAAAAACCACTCTTGTACCATCCTTTGCAGGTTTGGAACGCAACCTTTGCAAGGGTTCCGACTATGAAAACCTTTGCACAGGATTGTCCTTCGAATTGGATTTCGCCATGGAGTTCATGGTAAGGCAAAAGGCATGGATATTAAAAAGTACCTCAATTGGAGAAGATATGGTAGCCTGGGTTTGGGATATATATGGAACATCGTCGGACGAACCATTCTACGAAGGGGAACAAGTTGAAGCGCAGCTTAATTCAACATCAGGTGCGGTGCATCTTACGGTTATCACTAATCATGGATGCTTTGATAGTACCGAAAAGAAATTGCTTGGGCAATGACGCATTTGATCAAAAAGCAACAGCTGCAAATTAAATTCAATGGTTCCGAATCGGATGGGTTTGCAATGCAAAAGCACTTGATGGATTTGTATTATTCCAAAGTGCTTCTCGAACTCGAAAAAGCTTTTGATAGCTGTGTTGCCGACGACTCACACCTGATTTTCGATCGCATAAGCATCAACCTCGGGGATTTTAAAATAGATAAAATCGACGAACAGTTTGCACCTGCAATGGTGAAAGCAGTGCTGAAAAAAATCGGGGAGGAATTGGATGTGAAAATCGGGGAGGGGATCGGCATGTATGGAAAACCTTTGCATAACAATAAGGAAAATAAGGATTTACCAATTTCTTTCACCAAACAGGAGTTCTTGCTCAGGGTGTTTATATGTTTTTTAAAATCAGGGAATTTGCCTTGGTTCTATAAAATGCCTGTTGGTAAAAACCTTGAGGAAATAGCAAGTGAAGTGCTGATTGGAATAAAGGATTTACCTGATATTCGGGCAATAAAAGATGAGCTAGTTAAATTGATAGCTGAAATTACAGTTAGAATCC
Organism: uncultured Bacteroidales bacterium; assembly: GCA_903878265.1. Classification (GTDB taxonomy): domain Bacteria; phylum Bacteroidota; class Bacteroidia; order Bacteroidales; family UBA4417; genus UBA4417. The sequence continues at coordinate 3,940 of CAIRHD010000625.1, forward strand.
GGTTGGTGCAGCAATTTTCGGAGAAATTCAATCACATGTTTTTAGCTTGGATTTCACCAGAAGTTGCAAATAAAGTGATAGAAATATCAACAATCACAAACAGCGGTTCATTTACAGGCGATGAATCAAAAGTATTCGCGGAAGCGCTTCTACAGACTGCGTTATTATCAGTCGCCCAGTTAGAAACAGCAACCGAAACTGATCTCAAAATTCAGACAATTAATTACTTATACAATAAAGCAGAAAAACAAATCATCAAACACGATTTCCTAATCAAGGTGTTGAATGCCTTTCGGTTCGATTCAAAACAATTGGAACAATTTGAACCAATCACACGATTGGTAAGGTTAAGGCCAGCTACGAAGTTGGAAGAGATTGAGCCAACTAAGCTATTGCAACATTTCCCTGATGGAACTTCAAATCAGCTACTGGAAAAATTTGAAGAAGATGTGTCCAATATAGAAGGACGAAAAGCAAAACAAAGGGCATTAGCTAAAAATACTGATTTAGCGATGCCAATTGAAAACGAAGAATCCGAAAATCTCTTTTCAATTGCGGAATCGGTTTATGGGGAAGAGACTGTTAAAGAAGGCATTTATATTAAAAATGCAGGATTGGTTTTGTTGCACCCTTTCTTGTCTAGGTTTTTTGAAAACTTGAAAATCTCAGATTCCGACATTTTGCTTCAACCGCATAAGGCTCTTTGTTTGCTTCATTTTCTGGCAACTGGGCAAACCACAATGCCAGAATACGAGTTGGTGCTGCCAAAAATCCTTTGTCAAATGCCTTTTACTGCTCCTGTACCATTGCGAGTGCCACTTGCCGAAAGCGAACTGGAAGAAGCCAATACCTTGCTGAATGCGGTGATCGGGCACTGGGGAGCGTTGCAGAATACCAGCACGGAAGGTTTGCGAAACACGTTTCTGCTACGGAATGGCAAACTGACAAAAAAAGAAGATGGCGATTGGCTGTTACAAGTAGAAATGCAGTCTTTTGATATTCTTCTGGACCAACTGCCTTGGGGCTTTTCGATGATAAAATTGCCCTGGATGAAACAAATGCTTTGGGTGGAATGGAGGGTTTGAGGAACAGAAACCTTTAATTCAACTTAAAAAAATGATTGCGGAATTCGGATTGCCTAAAAACCAATAAACCCTTAAACTAATCAACCTCTCAACCCCTCAACCTCTCAACCAATAAGCCCCAATGAAAGCAAGTCCAGAAAAATCAACCCACACCACTGCTACTGCCGAACAGCAGAAGTCGATACAGCCTTTTTTTGCAAAGGCTGGTGGAGGTGATTTTTTTGCGCAAGTTCATGTTCAGCCCAAATTGAAAGTAAATGCACCCGGCGACAAGTATGAGCAGGAAGCTGATAAAATGGCTGACAGGGTGATGCGTATGACTATTCCAGGTCAAAGTAGTAATATTCAAAAAGCCGCCTTGCCAGAAGAAAAAGTGCAGATGGCAAGCCTGTCAGGGGAAAAGCCAATACAGGATATTCTGAATGAGCGTCAAAAAGAAGAAAACCGAACCACCAGACCTGCCCTTCCCAAGGATAAACAAATTACACCGCCGGAGGAAAGGTCAATACAGGATATTCTGAATGACCGTCAAAAAGAAGAAAACCGAACCACCGGCCCTGCCCTTCCCAAGGATAAACAAATTACACCGCCGGAGGAAAGGTCAATACAGGATATTATGAATGAGCGTCAAAAAGAAGAAAACCGAACCACCGGCCCTGCCCTTCCCAAGGATAAACA
>CAIRHD010000626.1 GCA_903878265.1 uncultured Bacteroidales bacterium
TAAAACCTCTATTTTTTAGCAATTACATTGCCTTTTATCATCAGTACAACAGGATTTGGATCGGCATTGGTCACAACAGTGATGCTCTTGTTAAATTGGCCCATAGCAGCGGCGTTGTAGGTAGCAGCAACAATGGTGAATTTGCCAGGTAATACAGGCTCTTGCGAGAATTTCAGGTTTGTGCATCCACAACCTGCTTTTGCTGTTTGAATCAACAATGGCTCTTTTCCTTCGTTGGTAAGTTTAAATTCGGCTTCTTTTGGTATGCCTTGTTCAATTTCGCCAAAATCGCTTACGGTTTTATCCCATTTTGCTTTTGGTGCGTTAGGATTTACTACGGTGTTGGCTTCGGTAGCAACTACAGGGTTTGTGGTTTGGGCATTTGCCTGGCAAAAACCAAGAACAAAAATTGTTGCGATTAAAAGTAAGTTTTTCATGTTTATCAGTTTTAGGTTTTGTTTCGGCAAAGGTGCGGCGATTTAGCTTTAAGAAGTTAAAGGAAATGTAAAACAATCCTAACAAAGTGTAAAAGTTTGTAAACGAAATGTAAATAGCCTCTCCCCTTCTCGAAAAAAAACTACTTTTATCCTTTCAATCCACTACAACAAAATGAGGTATAAGCATATCAGGTATGTAGTTTTATTGGGTGCAATTGCTATTATTGGCATTATTGCCATACAATTGTATTTTATGAAAAAGGAATGGGGCAACAAGGAAAAGCAGTTTGCCCAAACCGTAACCATTTGTCTGAGGAATGTTGCCACAAAAATCTATAAGTTCAACAACACAGCGCCTTCCACGCCTAACCCGGTGCGGCAGTTGTCGAGCAACTACTTTGTTGTGGATGTGAACAGCGAAATAGATGCAAATGTGCTGGAACATTATTTAAAGATTGAGTTTGCAAAATATAACATACAAACTGATTTTGAATATGGCATCTATAATTGCGAAAACGATGTCATGGAATATGGCAACTATGTATTTAACAATGGTATAGTGAAAGGCGATGCAAATTCGGTACAATTGCCAAAGTACAGTGGGTACAATTATTATTTTGGTGTAAATTTCCCATTGTTGAACAATACCATTGCCGGCGATATGACAATCTGGATTTTCCTTGTCGGTATATTGGCCATATCGGTACTGTTTTTTGCCTATTCTATTTTTGTTATTTTAAATCAGAAGCGTTTGTCGGAATTGCAGCGCGATTTCATCAATACCATGACGCACGAATTTAAAACCCCAATTGCGAGTATAAATATTGCTGCCGATGTGGTTTCAAATCCCGAATCGATAAAAGAACCTGCGCGCATCCTTACGTATGGATCGGTAATAAAACAGGAGGTAAATAGGCTTAACGATCAGGTTGACAAAGTTTTGCAAATAGCCAGAATTGAAAAAAGTGGGTTTCACCTTCGTTTGGAAAATCTCGAATTGAATGAAATCATAAGCAATGTGGTTGGAAATTGCCTTGCAAACCATGGCAATGCGGTTGCAATAAAAACTGTGTTAAGCCAAGATGTGGGCCAAGTTAAAGGAGATCGCAACCACCTGACCAATATTTTTTATAACCTTTTGGACAATGCCGTAAAATATGCCGGCGATTCTCCCGAAATTACGATTAAGACTTATTCTAAGCTAAACAATATTTTTGTTATAGTTAGTGATAATGGCCCTGGAATAGAAAAAGCACATCAGAAAAGGGTTTTCCAAAAGTTTTACCGGATACCAACAGCTAATGTTCACGATGTTAAGGGTTTCGGGCTGGGCTTGTTTTATGTAAAGAGTATTTGTGAAGCGCATGGTTGGAAAATAAGTATCGACCAATCGACAAAAAACGGGACAACTTTTGTGCTGGAAATTAATGTAAAGAACTGATCTTATGAAAAATGCACGAATTTTATATGTAGAAGATGACCTAACTCTTTCGTTTGTTACTCGCGATAACCTCGAACGGGCGGGATACACAATCGATTCGTGCGAGGATGGCATAACAGCTTACGAAAAAATTGCTAACGGCACTTACGATCTTTATATCCTCGATGTGATGCTCCCAAAGATTGATGGTTATACCCTGGCACGGAAAATCAGACAAAAAAATGAGGCTGTCCCAATACTTTTCCTGTCGGCGAAATCGACCTTAGAGGATAAAATATACGGTTTGCAACTTGGTGCCGACGATTATATCACCAAACCTTTCAGCATTGAAGAATTGATATTGAAAATTGAAGTTTTCCTGAAAAGGAGCGGTATCGATAGCACTCGGATGCAGAAAGAAAATATTATTCAGATAGGAAGTTATAAGTTTTCACAATCGGCTTTGCAGCTTATAAATGGGGCTAAAACCCATGCGCTTACTCATAAGGAAGCGGAATTGTTGGCCTACTTTTGTACCCATACAGGCTCGATACTGAAAAGGGATGATATATTGAACAAAGTGTGGGGAAACGACCATTTTTTCTCAAGCCGCAGCCTCGATGTTTTTATTTCGCGCTTGCGCAAATTGCTGCAATCCGACCCTTCGGTTAAAATTGAAAATATCCACAATGTGGGTTATAGGTTGGTGGTGGGTGGGTGATGATGTAGGATGGAAGACAGTGGAAGTTTTGAGGATGGGTAATTTCCGTGAAATAGCACTCATTACCAGGCACTTGCAACTTAAATCAACTTAATGTTTACCATAGGTATGCGGAGTTGTGAATTAGGGGGTTATTTGCTTTTTATATAGGGATTGTATTGATATCTGGGGAAGACCGTCTCGCTTCGCGAAAGGAGATGGCATAAATAGGGATTTTTATTCCTTAAAATCATTCAATTATGGTGCTAACTACTTCAATATTATGTTTATGAAGTTCAATACGATAGTGAGGTATCACAATGGAGTTATGAAGTATTGGGATATAGTCGTTATATTTCGCAATGTGGTCATGAGATTTCGCAATAGGATCGTGTGAGCATTCAATTGAAATGTGAACCACTCCAATGTAATATTAAACTGCTTCAATATAATATTTAATTGTCTCAATGTAGTATTTAGATAATTCAATGGAAGTGTGAACTACTTCAATGTCATGTTGAACTGCCTCAATGTCATTTTTATATTATTCAATAGAAGTATGAGGTCGTTCAATGAAGGTGTAAGGCTGTTCAATGAGGGTGTGAGCTTATTCAATGAAGATATGAAGTCGTTCAATGAGGGTGTGAAGTTGTTCAATGGAGGTTTTAGGCAGTTCAATGGAGGTGTGAGGCCGTTCAATGAAGTTAAGAGGTCGTTCAATAGAGGTGTGAAGTCGTTCAATGGAGGTGTGAGATCGTTCAATGATGGTGAGAGGTCGTTCAATGAAATTTTATTAGTATAAATATTTGGTGTTTGGTGTTATTGGCATGATTTTTCGCTATTTTTGTACTGATTATAATTGTTGGCCAGATTACAAATTGATGACATTGAATTACGATTCAAAATTAACCCCTTAAACAAAAACGAAGCA
>CAIRHD010000627.1 GCA_903878265.1 uncultured Bacteroidales bacterium
AAATCATCGCCGCCTAGGTGAGTATTCCCATTTGTTGATTTCACTTCAAAAACGCCTTCGCCAAGTTCGAGGATCGAGATATCGAAAGTACCACCACCCAAATCGTAAACTGCAACTTTGATGTCTTTATGTTTTTTGTCCAAACCATAGGCCAATGCAGCTGCTGTAGGTTCGTTGATGATTCTGCGCACAATAAGACCGGCAATTTCACCAGCTTCTTTGGTTGCCTGGCGCTGTGAGTCGCTAAAGTATGCAGGAACCGTTATAACAGCTTCGGTAACAGGCTGCCCAAGATAGTCTTCGGCAGTTTTTTTCATTTTCTGCAAAATTATAGCCGAAATTTCCTGAGCGGTATAAGTGCGGTCATCAATTTTTACACGCGGCGTGTTGTTGTCGCCTTTTACCACATCGTAAGGCATACGTTGGATTTCTTTCGTTACCCTGTCATACGTTTCGCCCATGAACCGTTTGATAGAATAAACAGTTTTCCGGGGATTTGTGATCGATTGCCTTTTGGCCGGATCGCCAACTTTACGTTCGCTGTTTTCGGTAAACGCAACTATCGATGGAGTTGTACGTTTCCCTTCGCTGTTAGGGATTACTACCGGTTCGTTGCCTTCCATTACTGCAACGCATGAGTTGGTAGTTCCCAGGTCAATACCAATTATTTTTCCCATTATATTATGTTTTGTTAGTTATTGTTCTTTTTTGAAGTAGAATCGCTTATTTCAATCATTATGCCATTAATGGATTTGCGTAGGCGATTGTTATTCAAAGCCTTTTCCATTATGCGATAAATCTTTAATAAAATGATTTATTCTATTGATTATCAAATATATAATTTTATTATTCCTGATAAACGTCGTTGTAGTAGAATTGACAGTTTTTGTTTGTCAGTACTATGTTTGTTTCTGACAAAACGGCAGAAAATCAGATGTTTTTGGTTGTTGTTCAAGAGAATGTCAATAAGAACAATATTCATATTGTATCCACGATAAATCATGTATTTATGAATAAGTTTTGCAACTCATTTTAGAAGGAAATAAAATTCAAGGAACTACTGGTTGAGTAATTGATGCCATCCTTTGAAATTACTTCAATATGAAATGTGGTGTGATCGTTCAATTTACCAAAACAAATCACGATTTTGCTTGAACTCCAATTCAGTCACTATTTCGTTATTCAAAAAAATATCGAATCGCACATACGATCCATAGGTGTCTGGTGGTGTGGCTCATGTAACAGAAATGGAATCACTTGGATTGGTGTTTCCACTCAAATAGAATTTGTTGGCGTTTCGGCAACCAATACGCATGAAGCATGAAGTTACTCCTTTGGTGTTGTTTTCTTTATCGGTGGTATAACCAAAAACAACAGCAAATTTATTTCAATGAAAGCTAAATCCCTTTCACATAATTTCAATTCTTACAAGAAATATTTTATGGCTTCTATCCCCTCCACCAACTTAAATCTATCGAAAAGTGAAGAAAAATGTGCAAGCCATAATCCAATACAAACCTAAATACAAGAAACGACATAATCGTAATAAGTATTCCCCAAATGCTGATTTCGGTGTGGGTACGGTTCATTTTAACTTCGCTGAGGTTTGGGCGAACCTTATTATTAAAAAACTGGGGCACTATCATAAACAACACACAAAAAATAATAATTAGGTCGTAAGCTAAAATATTGTTGTGCTGCGGTTTGAGGGAAGTATATTTGATCCCGGCCAACAAAGCAGACCCAAATAACCAAGGTAGCAATGTTTGGTTCAGCAAGAACATTTTTCGGTTCTTGGTTCGCACACGGTCAATAGAATTAGTAGCTTCCAGTATATATCTGGTCCCTAAATAGCCAAACAACGTGAGGAGAAAGAGAAAAATACCCGACAGAACAATTCTCAAGAAGATTGGCAGATTCGACCAGTTTATTGCATACCCAAACCCACGCCAGGTAATTGCTCCTGCCACAAATGCCGCAAAAAACATGCAGAATGAGTGAATAACAAGCCAGTTAAAAAACATAAGCACTGTCCCTTTCACTCGCCTTTGCCGTATCACGAATTCGAGATACACCATTCCGGTTATCAACGAAACAAGAGGACCGCTTAGGGTAATAAGTATAATGTTAGAAACCGTCCACAACCGCGACAGAACACCACAAGGAAACATAACCTCGTAATAAAAAAGCACCGAATCGATATGGAAAAATGCTGCCGAAACAATTACCGCTAATTGGTGTGTTAACCAAGCAACAAGATAGGCTAGCACGAACATCATGGTAGAATTAACAAAATAAGGGAAGTAGTCGAGTTCGACTTCTTTTGCCTTTTCGGTTACTACTTGAGGAATAACTGGCGACGAAGACCTATGGCGGTGGCGGATTGGTTCGCTTTTTCCAATCAACTTCCACAGCCTGCGCTTTATCCGCCTCATAGACCTTGAAAAACCGCTCGATTTGGATGTATTAACTTTTTCGGCAGAAGCAACAGCACCTGGTGAGAAAGATTGGGTTGAAGACTGATGACGATGCGTCCTGGAACTGCTACTTCCTGTTAGCCTACGCAACCTGCGTTTCAACCGACGGAATAACCTAGCCAAACCTGTGGAACTATCTCTTTTTTCTGTCTTTTCCACTATTGGTATAGGTATCGAATTTGATGAACGGGAACGAGATGATGACCTATGGCTATGAACTCGAACAGAACTTTTTCCGCTAATTTTCCAATACCAGCGCCTTACTGGCCTGAACATTTTATAGAGAAATGTAGTGTTGTTTCTAGAGGGGTTTTCAACTTCTGGGATTGGCTTTTGTTCTGTATGTAGTTGATGTTGAGATGAACCGGAACGATGAGCCTGACTGGTTTTTTTTCCAGTTATTTTCCGGAACCATCGCCTGATACGCCGTACAAACCTGTTTTTGCTTCTCGAAGTATGTTGATTGCTGCTGGCTTCCATTTTTTGTCCTTAAAGGGGCAAATGTAATAAAAATGGACGAAATGTCATGTTTCTCTTCAAATCTTCTCTCTAAAGCCCTTTTGTTCTCGTTGTTTTTTTTATAATCCCATAATTTTTATACCTTCGTGTAAAGTAAAAATCAACTTCATCCGTCTCCTGAACATGGAGTCAACATTAAACATCTCGATGAGCGACCAAAATTCGATTTCTATAACCAAAACCATACGGCAATTTGGGCAAAAGTTATT
>CAIRHD010000628.1 GCA_903878265.1 uncultured Bacteroidales bacterium
GATTTTACCTTTTATTAAGGACTCAACAACAAACCACATTTTAAAATTGGCATCATTCAGCCTTCAATTTGCCGAAAACGATAATCCAGAGCCGATCAGCACGAAATCTTATGCTTCCTCATCGGTGCTTTCGCAGGGCAACTGGTACAAGCTTGCTGTTAACCAGACAGGTATGTACCAAATTGATTACAACGACCTTGCTGCCATGGGTATAAATCCAGCCACGGTAAATCCTGCCCATATAGGAATATTTAGTAGGGGTGGCACCTTGCTTCCGGAGCCAAATAACCAATCTCGTGCCGATGATCTGCCCGAAAATGCGATAGAAGTTACCGGTCAGGAGGATGGTGCTTTCGATCAGGGCGACCATATAGTTTTTTATGCACAAGGCCCAACTTCGTGGCAATACAACAACTTGAAACAAATGTGGGAACATTCCCCACATTTGTATGCCGATACCATCAGTTATTTCTTTACTCCCGACCAAGGCACGGGAAAACGCATATCTGCAAAAGCAAGTTCTGCCGAAACCGCGACCGATAATGTGGAATCGTATGATTTCTACACAAGTTTTGATGAGAACAACTTCAACCTTATCAAATCTGGTCGTCAGTGGTTCGCGCAAGTTTTTGACGTAATAACCAGCAGATCATATTCGTTTGATATTCCGGCACTTTCGACTGATAGTGAAATAAAAGTCCGCTCGGTTACAGCAGCCAAATCCATCAATGCCAGTTCGTTCGAATTCACTATAGGCAACCAAACCTGGGCGGCTTCACATCCTGCTATTTCAACTTACGACAATAGCCCGGTGGCAACAGGTTCGGTTACATACAAAGCACTGCAATCGGTTTCGCTTCCGCTAAGAGTTGATGTCAGGTATTTAAAAACTTCATCTTCTGCAGCCGGTTATCTGGACCTTTTGGATATAAATGCGAGGTGTGCATTGAAATTTACAAGCGGACAGCTCGATTTTCGCGACAGCCGTTCGTATGGTATCGGCAGAACTTCATCGTACCGTATAAGTGGTGCTGCTGGAAAAGCAAAGGTTTGGGAGGTAACCAAGCCTTTATCGGCATCTTCGATCAACACAACTTCAAATGGCAATGATTTGGTTTTCAAACTTTTGGCAGATACTATTAGACAGTTTGTAGCTTATGATGAAAGCCAGTTTTTAAAACCTCGTTTTGTCCACAAAATACAGAACCAAAACCTTCATGCAACAGCCGGAGCTGATATGGTAATTGTCGCCCCTCAGCAATTTATGGCTCAAGCCATAAGGTTGGCCACATTCCATGCCAATAAAACCGACCTTGATGTTCTGGTATTGGATCCTACCACAATTTATAACGAATTTTCGTCGGGAACGGTTGACATAACGGCCATACGCGATTTTATGAAAATGCTTTACGATAGGGCAACTTCAGATAAAATGCCGAAATATCTTTTGCTCTTTGGCGATGGATCGTATGATTATAAAGATAAGATTGCCTCGAACACCAATTTTATCCCAACATGGCAATCGGCTGAATCGTTCGACCCTATACATTCGATAGTTACCGACGATTATTTCGGCACACTCGACAACAATGAAGGCAAATCGTACAGCGATGTGGTGGATATTGGCATTGGCCGTTTGCCGCTGGCAAGTGTAACAGAAGCGGAACAAGCTGTTGATAAAATAATACATTATTCGGAAGCCTCGCCAATTACAATGGCCGATTGGCGCGAAATAGTAACTTTTGTGGCCGATGACGAAGATGATGAGCATGTTGAGCATTCGGAGTTGCTGGCAAACGATCTCGATAGCAACTACCCCGAAATGAACATTGATAAGATTTACCTTGATTCGTATATTCAGGTTGCTTCGCCAAGTGGAAACCGCTATCCCGATGTAAATAAGGCAATTACACAACGGGTGGAAAAAGGCAGCCTCATTTTAAATTATATTGGCCATGGCGGCGAAACGGGCTGGGCTCACGAACAAGTACTTACCGTGAACGAAATTAACAATTGGTCCAATTTCGACAACATGCCAGTTTTTGTTACCGCTACTTGCGAATTCAGCCGGTTCGACGATCCTGGCCGCAGGGCTGCAGGCGAATATGTGCTGGCAAACCCAAAAGGCGGTGGAATAGCATTGTTCACCACAACGAGGCCTACTTTCGGCACCCCAAATTTTGAGCTTAATAAAAAGTTCTTCCAATATGCTATGGGCAAAACTGATGGGAAAAGATTGCGGATGGGCGATATTATTATGAATTCAAAGCGGGATAAAGGCTCAAACGAAAATGGACGAAAATATGTGCTTCTGGGCGATCCGGCACTGCAAATTGCTTTCCCCGCTTTAAATGTTGTAACCACTTCGTTTAACGGACATGCCCCTGGCAACTACGCCGATACTTTAAAAGCTTATATGGAAGTCAGCATCGAAGGCATAATTGCCGATGCCAATGGCAATCTCGTTTCTGATTTTAACGGTACGGTTTTCCCAACGGTTTTTGATAAAGCTGTTACCCAGAAAACACTTGCAAACGATGGCGGCACAATTTTCTCGTACCTGTTGCGTAAAAACCTGCTCTATAAAGGTAAAGTCATTGTCGAAAATGGCCATTTTAATTTTACGTTTATTGTCCCAAAAGATATTGCCTACCAATACGATGAGGGGAAAATAAGCTACTACGCAACCAATGATGTTACCGATGCTTATGGTTACTACACAAATGTTATAGTTGGAGGTTCTGCTGACCCAGATCTTGTTGACAATCAGGGGCCAGAAATTGGTTTGTATATGAACAACAATCTTTTTCAGGATGGAGGAATTACCGACCAGAACCCAAAATTACTGGCTATTGTGAGCGACGAAAACGGGATAAATACCGTTGGCAATGGCATTGGGCACGATATCACTGCCGTGCTTGATGGAAACACTTCGGCACCTTACATACTGAACGACTTCTACCAATCGGATATCAATACTTTCAAAAGCGGATATATCTGGTTTCCATTTTCTCTGCTATCTGCCGGCGAGCATACAGTAAATTTAAAGGTTTGGGATATATTCAATAATTCTTCCGAAGCTGAAATACATTTTAATGTTGTGCCATCGGGCGATTTTGTGATTTCCAAAACATACAGTTACCCAAATCCGTTCA
>CAIRHD010000629.1 GCA_903878265.1 uncultured Bacteroidales bacterium
AACGACCTTCGTTTCCTGAAACAATTCGAATCGGCTGGGTAGTTGGCGTTGGAGAGACACGGTGAAGGGCGACACGGTGAAAAGGTGACGGGCGAAAAAGAGACAGGGTGAAGTGCGAAAAGTAGAATAATTTTCATTTCCCCAAATTTTCAAATCCCCAGATTTCCACATCCTCAAGTTTCTAAATTAGTCGGATTAATACCCCTATATAACTCCTTGGAAAACCCCACCATACTTCAGCGCATCAAACACAGCATCAGCAGTGCTTTGCCCAAAGGCATGAAAACGGCCTGGTGGTTGATCAAAATCACAATCCCGGTTTCTTTTGGGGTAATGCTTCTCGACTATTTCGGCATCCTTTCGCTGATTGCACTTTATACCGGATCTTTATTCAGGCATTTCGGCTTGCCAAGCATTTCGGCAGTGGTGCTGGTAACAAGTATTTTTGCCAGTATTTATTCGGTCGTTGCGGTGCTTTCCATTTTGGAATTACCTATGCGCGAAGGTATTATACTTGCAAGCATGTGCCTGGTGTCGCATAATTTTATTATCGAAACCGCGGTAACCACACGCACCGGATCATCTGCAATACGGATGCTTTTGCTCAGGTTGGGAGGAAGTTTTGTTATTGCCTGGATGCTGAACCTGATAATGCCCGGCAGTATTTCGCCCGATACCCATTCTATTGCACAACATCACGAAGAATTCGGTGCGATGCTCATGTTTTGGTTAAGTTCCACAACGCGGATAATTATAAAAATTTTGATATTGGTAAACATACTGCTGATATTTCAACGGATAATGGACGAATTTGGCTGGATAGCAGCGATAGAAAAACCACTTTCGCCTTTGATGAAAATTATGGGTTTGCCCCGTAGCACAACCTTGTCGTGGGTTATTGCCAACCTAATCGGGTTGGCGTATGGTTCGGCCATTATGATCGACGAATCGGAAAAAGGCAAAATGAGCCGCGAAGATGCCGATTTATTGAACCACCACATTTCGCTGTCGCATTCGCAGCTCGAAGACCCATTGCTTTTCCTCACTTTAGGATTTACTATTCATTGGCTTATATGGCCACGCTTAATTATTGCCATTGTAGCTGTATGGTTGCGTAAAGCTGAAATCAAATTTATGTCAGTATACCACCATAAAAAGGGAGATTTCTGATTTTCTGATAATAAAAGCCTGGTTTATCTCTGAAACATGTTGGCAATTCAAAAAAGGCAGATCAAACAAACTATTTTTTGAAATTATAACTCTATAGCAGTCAGGCTTGTTAAGGATATTTTTTTATTATACCGTCACTTTAAAAAGAACATTTGTATATATTACTACAATTTATAACTTTGCACCCCATTTATTTCTGAATAACTGTTTCAATCACAATAAATTCACTTTTACAATGAAGGTTTACAAGACAAACGAAGTAAGGAATATTGCGCTCATCGGTGGTGCTAAATCAGGTAAAACCACCACAGCTGAGGCAATGCTTTTTGAAGGCGGATTATTGACACGCCGCGGGACAATTGAGGATAAAAACACCGTTTCCGATTATCGTGAGATAGAGCTGGAAAGGCAGAATTCGGTTTGCTCCACATTGATGTATGTTGAATACAAAGGCAAGAAAATCAACTTTATCGATACACCCGGTTTCGATGATTTTATTGGCGAAGTTGTTGCAGCCCTTAGAGTTGCCGACACAGCAGTAATGCTCGTAAATGCACAAAACGGGGTGGAAGTCGGCACCGAAATTACATGGAGACAAACCAATAAAAACCAAACCCCGGTAATTTTTGCAGTAAACCAATTAGAACACGAAAAAGCCAATTTCGAGGAAACCGTCCGCCAACTGAAGAACCAGTTCGGAGGCAATGTTACCGTGATGCAATATCCTGTTAACGAAGGTTTTGGATTTAATGCCATTATCGATCTTTTGCAGATGAAAATGCTGAAATATGCCGATGGTGGCGGTAAACCAGAAATCCTGGATATTCCTGCAAGCGAAATGTCGAAAGCTGAAAACCTGCAAAGTGTATTGATCGAAAAAGCCGCTGAAAGTGATGAATCGTTGATGGAAGCATTTTTCGAAGAAGGAACACTTACAGAAGAACAACTTGAGAAAGGCCTGAAAGCAGGGATTATAGCCCGTGGGTTGTACCCAGTATTTTGCATTTCGGCAAAACAGAACAAAGGCGTTGGCCGCTTGATGGAATTTATTTGTTCCTCGGTTCCTGCCCCTAACGAAATGCCAGCAATTATAACAACATCAGGCAAAGAGTTGAAATGCAATTCTGCTGACCCAACATGCCTTCAAGTGGTGAAAGTTTCGGTAGAAGAACACCTTGGCGAAATTGCTTTCTTTAAGGTTTACGGTGGCGAAGTTTCCGAAGCCATGGATCTTATCAACAGTACAAATTCGGGTAAAGAGCGTATTTCGCAATTGCTTACTATTGCAGGGAAAAAACGCGAAAAAGTAGAACGTATCTGCGCCGGCGACATCGGGGCAACCATAAAACTCAAAAACACCCGTACTGGCGACACTCTGAATTCGGTGAAAAATGCCGATGATGCAATTGTACCTATTCAATTCCCATCGCCAAAAATCAGCATGGCCATCAAGCCTAAAAGTTCGAGCGATGACGAAAAACTCGGTGCACGCCTCAACGAAATGCACAAGGTTGACCAAACGCTGCTCATTGAATATTCGAAGGAACTCAAGCAAATTATTATCAAAGGCCAAGGCGAACTTCACTTGAATATCGCCAAATGGTATCTCGAACACCTCGACAAAATCCCTGTCGAATACATTGCCCCTAAAATCCCTTACCGCGAAACCATTACCAAATCGGCGAAAGCCATGTACCGCCACAAAAAGCAGTCGGGCGGTGCCGGACAGTTTGGCGAAGTTCACATGCTTATTGAGCCTTACACAGAAGGGATGAAATTCCAGAGCGAATTCCCTGTACGTGGCACCGATGAACAATCACTCTCTTGGGGCGGGAAATTGGTATTCAACAATTGCATTGTTGGCGGTGCCATCGACGCACGTTTCTTGCCTGCCATCCTCAAAGGTATAATGGAAAAAATTGAAGAAGGCCCACTCACCGGTTCTTATGCACGCGACATTGTAGTAAATGTTTACGATGGTAAAATGCACCCTGTTGACTCTAACGAATTAGCTTTTAAACTTGCAGGCCGCCATGCTTTCAGGGAAGCTTTCAAAAATGCCGGACCGAAAATCCTCGAGCCAATCTATGATATCGAAGTAATTGTTCCTGCCGAGCGCATGGGCGATATTATGACCGATTTGCAAGGCCGCCGCGCCATCATCATGGGTATGGACAGCGAAGGGAATTATCAGAAAATAAAAGCCAAAGTCCCACTTGCCGAAATGAACCGTTACTCAACAGCACTCAGCTCGCTCACTTCGGGCAGCGGTACCTATTCATTGGCTTTTGGCGAGTATGCACAAGTTCCGCCTGATGTTCAAAACGCGTTGCTCAAGGCTTACGAAGAGCAGGAAAAAGAAGAAGAATAAGTCAAAAACAGAATTGTGCTCATTGCAAAAAACCCTGGCTTTTTACCGGGGTTTTTTGTTTTTTCGTGAAAATGCTTAGGATTATCCGTATTTTCGACAGTGAAAAACTGTCAGTATTTTCAAGAATATCAAACTTTAAACTCCTGTTATTGTTTTTAACCCGTAATGAAACTATATATGAAGAAAATAGTTTTTAATGCCATTTTGCTTTTGATGGTCACTTCTGGTTGCCATGCAGGAAATCAGTCGGATGTTAACAACGGCATCAGTGCTGCGAAAATCATTAAGAGTATTGACAAAGGCAAACCCATTGTTATTGAAGGCATGATTATTGCCGACGACCTTGATTTTACAATGGTTCAGGGACACACGGTTTTTAGCACTTCTTACCGGATTGCGGAGGTAAATGTGCCTGTTACTTTCTTGAAATGTATTTTTCTTGGAAAAGTGAAAACAATTGGTACAATCGGCAATTCGGCAATCACAACGCATTTTAAAAGCAACCTCACTTTCGAAGGTTGTGATTTTCGGGCAGAAGTTGACTTTTCAAATGCCACAATCGATGGCATGGTGAATTTTACCGGAGCAGTTTTTAGGGGGAATGCCATTTTCAACAATATTTCGATTGATGGCCGAAATACCTACTTTACATCCTTTTCATCCGAAAAATTGTTTAGTATGCAGGAAGCTTTTATTGGCGGCTCCATAGATTTTTTCAAAGGCCACAGCAAAGGCAAAATCTCGTTCCAAAGTACCGATATTGCGGGTGTTGCGCAATTCAGCAATCTGCAATGCGATGGCAAAGCCGATTTTTCGCTTGCAACGTTTCGCAGTCAGGTATTGTTTACATACTCGAAGTTTAACAGCGAGTTCAGGATGTCGGGTGCGCGATGCGATGGTAATTGCGAAATTGTGAGTGTTGTTTTCGGGGCCAGTGCATGGATTTGCAACAGCGTTTTTAATGGCAAAGTAAATTTCAACAATACTGAAGCTGTAACATTACTCGATGTAAGTGGTTCAATTTTCGCAAAAGGAAAACCGGATGTGGAAGGATTAAAGCTCAGCGCCAACGAAAATTTGGTTACCAACGGAACAAAGTTTGTAGCTTTCAGCAATTTCGACAATGAATAAAATATTTCAGAATCAAAAAGAGTTATTGTAATTAAAATCAAAAAATCATGAAAATGGGAACTAAAACACCTTTCCGCACTGGCATTATCATTTTTGCCCTTTCCTTTCTACCTGTTGCCATAACGCTAAACAGTTGCGCAAAAGAGGAACTTAGTACTGTTCTGACCGAAATTATTGTTCAATCGATGGCGAGTTGGAATGCCCAAAACGAAAAATTGAACGAAATACCACAAGACCTGGATATTAACGACAATACCGCTGGTATTCCTACAAGCATGGATCTTTCATCCAAATTCCCTCCAATCGGCGACCAAGGCAGTTATGGTACTTGTGTGGCTTGGGCGGTAGGCTACAACCTGAAAACCGCCCTCAATGGAATAGACAACCAATGGTCGGCAAGCCAATTAAGCCAAACACAGAACCAAACCAGCCCCAAAGATTTGTATTGGTCGATTCCTGTTACAGCAAAAGGCAGCGACTGTAGCGGCACACAATTCGAAGCGGCTATGGATGCACTTATTTCGCGCGGTTGTGCTTCGTTGGCTACTGTCCCTTACGCCAATCTGGGCAACTGCAGCCAAACCCCGCCCCAGGATTGGACGCAGGATGCCAGCGACAACAAATTGGTAAACTATCGCAAGATTGCAGATGTTAGCAACGCTGCTTCCATGGTTGTCAGCAATTTCAAATCGTACCTCGCCGAAGGCCGCCCGATTGCTTTTGGTGCCAGGCTCGGCGACCGTTTCATGCGTTGGAATAGCGATGCGGTTATTGACAACGACACTTACCTAAACCCTGGAATGCAACACGCCTACCATGCCATGGTGCTTGCCGGTTACGATGATGCAAAAGGTGCTTTTAAAGTGATAAATTCGTGGGGGAAAACCTGGGGAAACAATGGAACTATTTGGGTGGATTATGATTTCTTCGTTAAAAACTTCTGCTTTGCGGCCTTCGTGGCACAAAACAAAAGCAATGTCAGCATTTCGGGGAACCAGGTAGGTTCGGGCGATATTATTTCGGGCTTGGATGTGCTGGCATGGAACCTTGTTGACGAGGACAACCCAAGTTCGGCTGACCAACTCGATAGGCAAATTACCTACAATGTTTTCAATTCGGGCACCCAAACCGTAAAAGCCTCTTCGCGCTGGAGCATACTTTATATGTATTATAATGCCTTCGATGCGAACGATTATGGAATCCTGATACATGATTGTTATACTGATGAATTCAGCACCGTGCCTGGCGCGAACGATATCTGGCCCAACGGTTATGGCCTTGCCGGAAGCTGGTGGAATTATATTGATGTGCCTTCGGGGAAAAGCGTGGCTGCCTCGTTATATAGCCAGCCCGATGCCGATTTCCTGTTTAACTATACTATGCCTAACACACTTTCCGGAAAATATTACCTTGTACTTGTAGCTGATGGTTTCAACGATTTGGCCGAAGCCAACGAGGATAACAACTTCTTCTTTTACAGCCAGGCTGATGGAAAGCCCTTCGATTTTATAAACGGGGTTATTCAAAACGGTAAAAAATCATTTAAAAATGCAGCTGTTAAAAAAGCACCCAAAACATTTGCAAATACCGACAACCAAACCTTGGTGAGCAATACGAATGTGAACACCTATTCCTCTAACGAAATCATGAAACTGATACAGCACCGCAAACAAACCGGCGAGTTGCAGCGAAAAGCCTATCAGTTCAAATTGGGCAAAAGCAGAAGCAGCCAACTCAAACACTCAACATTTAATTGATTGGGGCTAATATTACAAGGTTGCGTCAAGCATGATAGGCCCCAACCAATAGTAAGAATACATGGCAAATATTTTTCATAAAATATAGCCTCACAGCTATAATAAGCCTTTATCGAAGCGGGTTAAAACCTTCTTTGGTAGGGGCTTCTGT